>DFBI01000047.1 GCA_002367335.1 Syntrophaceae bacterium UBA3084
CCTTATACTTTTTGGATGTACAATTCGGACATTTCTTTGAAAGAATGCTCATATAATCTACCTCTCAAAATTATAGGTGAAATAGGGTAGATTACATATAATCCATCATGTCAATATTGTCTACTGTTAATAAATCTTAATTAATATTAGCGGGTTACTCTCTATATCAAACTGAACCAGTACCCACGCAAAGGCGATAAAGGGAAATTCAACCGGGGCCTTTTTCTTTTCTATTTCACCGGGGTGACCTCTGTCTTCTCTCTTCCCTCTTTTCCTTCCCCTTAATCCGTGTAATCTGCGTAATCTGCGGATCGTTTTTGGCAGCAAATCATCCCCATTTAATTCCCTTGAAAATCACATCCCTCCGAATGTTTCCCTTAAACCTCTCAACCACCCGCATCATCCCTTCCAACACCTCATCCGTCAAATAATGCGGCTTCACTCCAAGCCCAATCAATCCCTGATAAGTAGGATTATAATAATGTTCTTCTGCCTCTTTTCTTGGATTTTCCAAGTGGTCTATCTTTACCTGATATCCCAGCTTCCTTCCAACATCCTGCACCTTTTCAGCAAGTTCATTGGCACTGAAGGTCTCCATGATCTGGTTGAAAATACGGAGTTGTCCTTTCTTTGCAGGGGTCTCCGCAGCCTTATGCACGCACTGCAGGGTGTCATTGATATTCAAATACCCCCGGGTTTGACCTCCTTTTCCATAAACTGTCAACGGGTATCCCACAATGGCCTGAACAATGAAACGGTTTAAAATGGTTCCAAAAATCTCATCGTAATTAAATATCGTCCTCAATTCATGGCTGTCGGCTCTTCCTGCTGTCCGACCTCTGACCTCCGACCTCTGACCACTGATCTCCGACTCATCGGTCTCCAACCCATAAACAGGTCCCTGCATCAGGTCCGTAATCCGCAGATCCCACATGCGCACCCCAAACCACATCAGGTCTGTATCCATGATCTTCGTGGTATGGTAAAGGGAACTTGCCTGCCTCGGGAAAAGAAAGCGATCTTTCCTTCCTTTATGCTCAATATCAAGCCACCCTTCCTCAATATCAATATTAGGGGTTCCATACTCCCCCATGGTCCCCACATGAATCACATGGGTATCTCGTGAGAAATCCCGGAGGGCGAACATCAGGTTATTGGTCACTAAAAGATTGTTCTGGAGCGTGATATTTGCGTATTTATAATTGATCAGAGAGTAGGGCGCCGAAGGCTGTTCTGCATAGTGGATAACAGTCTCAGGAATACCGGAAAACTTATGATTGATAGACCATGAGTATTCAAAATCGCCCTTGAATAGCGACCTCATTATTTCCGGGTCAGTCAGATCCCCAATCACCACCTTAATCTCTTTTCCCGTCAGTTCATTCCAAATCTTGGCCCGCTGAATCAAAGAGGGAACAGGATATAGCATTCCCACATCCAATTCCGTGCAGGCATTCCGACGGAAATAGTTGTCCACAACGGTTACATCGTAACCGCGCTTGGAAAAATACATGGCGGTTGGCCAACCAAGATATCCGTCACCGCCGAGAATCAGAATATGGCTCACTTCGTTCCCCCCTTTTCCAGATGACAGTGTCCGGATGACAGTTTTCAGATGACGGATGACAGACTACAGATGACAGACTACAGACTACAGATGACAGACGGCAGATGACAGATGACAGAAAGCAGACTACAGATGACAGACTACAGACTACAGATGACAGACTACAGATGACAGACGGCAGATGACAGATGACAGATGACAGAAAGCAGACTAGAGATGACAGACTATAGATGACAGACGGCAGATGATAGATGACAGAAAGCATCAAGTGCTTCGGATAGAACCGTTATGGCGTTTGCAAAAGGATTCGGGATTTGCCATCATTTTGCCCAACATTCGACCTATTTGCATGCATTTATTCATCAGATGGTTATGATCGTCGGCAGAAACGTACTTGCATGCCAAGGCTGTATCGAGCCAGTGCTGCGTCTCGGCTTGCTCGCCATCTGAATCTGAAAGTTTGCTGACAAAATGTGCTTGGTAGCGGCGTTTATGCCAGGCTTCGGCCAAATTAGCCCCGATAGAACGTGAAGATCTCCGAATCTGATCCGTAAGAGAGAAAAGCTCTTCTTTCGAAAAACCCTTGGTCATTTCAAAAATCTCTTGCTGCAACGAAAATGCAGCCTGGTAAACCTTCAAATCTCTAAAACTGCGAATCTTATCACCCATGACTGTCTTCCGTCCTCCGTCTTCCGCCCTCCGTCTTCCGTCCTCCGTCCTCTGTCTTCCGTCCTCCGTCCTCCGTCTTCTGTCTTCCGTCCTCCGTCTTCCGCCCTCCGTCTTCCGTCCTCCGTCCTCTGTCTTCCGTCCTCCGTCCTCCGTCTTCTGTATTCCGTCCTCCGTCCTCCGTCCTCCGCTCTCACTCCGGCCAATACCTTTCAGCCGGATGCTCTTCAACCCGTTGCTGCAATAAGTTGTTTTCTCTCAAAAAGAGTTTCAATTCTGCCTTGCTCATGAAAGGTCCTTCTTCTGAAACATACGGCCGATTAACCGTTGAAGATAAGATATCCGGATAATCATAATCTATGTTTCGGTAAATCCCGCGAAAAGCAGGAAGGACAACAAAGTACTTTTTCAGCTCCATGGCCCGTCGCGTCTCTTCCTGGCTCATCAATTCCTCATAGAGTTTTTCCCCTGATTTCCTCCCCATCCCCACAACCTCAATATCTTCCGGTTTATGACCATAGATCGGAGCCAACTCTTCAACCATTACCATGGCCAGATCCGCAATCCTGATTATCGGCATCTTGGTAACAAAGACTTCACCACCGCGTGCCAGCTCAGCAGAATTGATCACCAGCTCCACCGCCTGCTCAATACTCATGATAAAGCGTGTCATATCCCTTTCCGTCAGCGTAAGCGGCCCACCTTTTTTTATCTGCTGTTGAAAAATAGGAATAACCGAGCCGCGCGATCCGAGAACATTGCCAAAACGGGTTGATATAAAGATCAGCCCTTCACCTTTAAAGTTTGCATTGGCAGCGGTCATAAGTCGTTCGCCCATTAATTTTGATGTACCCATTACATTGGTCGGATTAACAGCCTTGTCCGAGCTTGTAAATATGACTCTCTCCACATTGTTTTCACAGGCGGCATAGATAATATTCTGAACACCGACAATATTGGTCCGCACCGCCTCAAAAGGGGAACGCTCACACAGGATAACATGCTTAAACGCCGCGCAATGAAAAACAATGTCTACCCCTTTCATTTTGCGGCAAAGCTTATCCCTGTCGCGCACGTCAGCAAGAAAAAAACTGGCCTGCTTGTAATCTGAAAACCTCTGTTCCAAAAAGAAAAGTTCACTCTCATTATTATCAAGAGCTATCAATTCGGCTGGCTGACAATGCATCAATAACTGGTGCACCAGCTCTCGTCCCACAGTACCACATGCCCCTGTAACAAGTATCCGCTTGTCAGCAAAAAAATCTCTCATTTTTATTTTTTATCCTTTGCTCTTGTCTCCCTGCCATCTGCGCTATGCCCCATGCGCTCTGCTCTATACTCTCTGCGCTATGCGCTACGCGTTCTGCGCTAAGAACCACAAAAACGTCTCCTCCAGTCCCTCTTCCAGCCCCCACTTCGGCTCAAACCCCAACATCCTCCTCGCCTTGGAAATATCGGAATAGTTCCGTTTCACCTCACCCTTCCGTTCGTTCTCATAGACGATCTCGCTTTTTCTCCCCTGATGTTTTTCCGCCAGCCGATTCAAAACCTCTGCCACCTCTCCAACCGTATGCTCCCGATGAGTAGCGGTCTGAAATACCTCCCCTCCAATATTCGGCCTTTCCAGGGCCAGCAAAATAGCATCCACCAGATCTTCAATGTAGATAAAATCCCTTGTCTGGTTCCCGTCACCATAAATGGGCAGCGTCTCCCCAGCCATAATATGCCTGATAAACTTGGCCACCACACTGCCCTTATGGCTCGACCTCGGCCCATACACGTTCCCAAAACGCAACGCCACAGTCTCAAGACCAAACGACCCGTAGTAAGCCGAGCAATAAGCCTCCCCGCAAAGTTTACTCGCCCCGTATGGAGATATCGGCCGCGGGACCATCTCCTCATGGATGGGTGGTTCCTGTTCGCCAAGAGGCGCACCCGAAGACGCAAACACAAACCGCTTCGCACCATTCTTTCGTGCTGCCTCCAAGAAGTTCACCGTCCCAATGACATTGGCCATGCAGTCTGCCATAGGGTCTTCAATGGACGGCATCACACCTGTATTTGCCGCAAGATGCACTACAGCATCCATACCACGACAGGCCTTGACCGCCAGGTCCTCATCCCGTATATCTCCCACCACCAGTTCAACTTCAGATGACCGAGGACCGTGGACAGAAGACGGATCTGCTTTTCTTATTGAATTTTTCGTGGATTGATCTGGTTCTTGTTTATTTGTACATCGGAATTTTGAATTTGTTTCGAGATTCGGGTTTCGGATTTCGGGTTTGACAGTCTGATCCACTTCACTGAATGTACAGACAGCAGCCAGATCCTCCCTTTTCCCCACCGTGAGATTGTCTATTACTCTTATTCGGTGTCCATCACCCACATCCATGAGCCGTCTTATGAGGTTAACACCAATAAATCCGCATCCCCCTGTAACCAAAATGTTCAAAATGTGAATTACCTCCTGTAACTATTAACTGATAACCAATAACGATTAACCAATAACCAACAACTTCACTCCCCCGGCCTAAACAACACCGTCTGCACTGTCTTCAGCAAAATAAACAAATCCAAAAAAATAGACTGATTCTGTATATAGAACAATTCATATTCCAGCTTCTCAAAAAGCCTACCTACTGCTTGCATTCAAAATCGTTATTCCTACAATTTTATCATCATCTGTTCTAATTAACACATCGTCATCCATCTCAACGGTCTTCTTTGCTCTTTGTGGCCTTCGAAAACTCAGATACAGAACATCCGCCTCTTTATCGTAGTCAACCCAAATATGCTTGACCGAAAGCCTTGCCAATTCTGATGATAGCCCTAAGCAAGAATCGATCATTTCCTTATTTACTGACTGCATCGCCATATTGGCACCCCCTTTGGTTTTTTATCCAGAAAATAGGCTGTGATGACAAAGCCATCTTTTTTTGAAATTTCTCTGTAAACGACTACCAGCCATTTATCTCTCCCTATATTCCTCGTCGCCTTCAGACTACCCTTATTGCCTCTGATTATGAATTCCGGGTTTTCAACCACTTCCATGACTTCGAAATAGTAGCTGGCTAAGTCATCGTGGTTTTCAGTAATATGGAACCATCTTTCATACGTTAAACGTATCGGTACACCATTAACAGAATAGGCTATCTCCATATTAAGTTCTCTTCCCAACTTCTCATCTCATCCTCTTCTTTTCCCACCTTCCCTGTCTCGTTGAATTCCGCTTTGCGGACGTCCGAAGGGCTATTCAACTGGGATCACGTTCTGTCCTCTGTCCTCTATTTCTTTTGTTTTTCATTCGACGTTGGACGTTCGACGTTCGATGTTGGACGTTCATCCTTTTTCTTTCCGTCCTCCTTGTCCCGTTGAATTGCTCCGCCAGGAGCACCCCGAAGGGGATTCAACCGGGGTGTCCTCCGCCCTCTGCCCTCCTTGCCCCGTGAAATTCACGAAGTGACAGCGTAGTGCATTTCACCGGGGTGTCCTCCGTCCTCCGTCTTCCCGACTTCTGATCTCTGATCTCTGATCTCCGATCTCTGATCCCCGTCATCCGACCTCTGTCCTCTGTCATCTGACATCTGACCTCTGTCTTTTCCGTCCTCCGTCCTCTGTCTTCCGTCCTCCGTCCTCTGTCCTCTGTGTCTTCCGTCCTCCGTCCTCTGTCCTCCGTCCTCTGTCCTCCGTCCTCTGTCCTCCGTCCTCTGTCCTCCGTCCTCCGTCCTCTGTCATCCGTCCTCTGATCTCCGTCCTCTGTCCTCCGTCCTCTGATCTCCGATTTCCGTCCTCTGTCCTCCGTCCTCTGTCCTCTGTCATCCGTCCTCTGATCTCCGTCCTCTGTCCTCTGTCCTCTGACCTCCGTCCTCTACGCTTCACACCCCCGGCCTGAAAATCACTGTCTGCACTGTCTTAAGGATAATGAACAGATCAAACAAAATAGACTGGTTTTGGACATAATAGAGGTCATACTGAAGCTTCTCAAATTGACCTTTTTTGGAACCAGCATAATCTCCCCGAACTTGGGCCCAGCCGGTCAGGCCCGGTTTTACGGTAAATCTAAGTCTATAATAAGGAAATTCCTTTGCCAGCATATCTGCAACTTGTTTACGAATGGGCCGAGGACCAACAAAACTCATGTCCCCTTTTAGTATATTAAAAAATTGCGGGAGCTCATCAAGGCGGCTCTTCCGCAGAAATCTGCCGACCTCGGTTATGCGCGGGTCATCCTCGCTTGCCCACTTAGGACCGGTCAGTTTCTCGGCATTATCGATCATGGTGCGGAACTTGATTAGGGTAAAAGGCCGCTCATTTTGACTTAAACGTTCCTGCTTAAAAAATGCCGGCCCCTTTGAGGTCAGTTTGATGGCCAGAGCGGCAAGCAACATCAGGGGACAAGAAAGGACTATCCCGATAAGAGCAAAAACCTTGTCAATAATCTTCTTTATCTTTCTATAGACGTCCGGGTTGAAAATGTCGCCCTGGTTACGGAACAGAAACCAGGAATCCGTAACTCTGGTTACCGGAACCTTGCCAGTCAGCGTCTCATAGAACAGGGGAGCGTCATAGATAGCTACACCGGCAAATCGTAGGTCTAAAAGCTCCTTCCTCAGTAATGGGAGATTCTTTAGCCGGTCGGCAACAACTAATGTATTAGTTTGACTCTCTCTCACAAAATCGGACAGGCTTTTGGCTGATTTTGAGCCGTTAATGCAGATAGCTCCGGGGTTCTCGGAATAATCACCAATGGCGGTCATAATACCGATATCCGAATTCGGCACAAGCGACTTGAGATCCTCAATAATGGGACTTTCACCAATAAGAAGGATTTTTTGCTGGTTAGCGCCATTTTGCAAAAAGACCCTGAAGAGAAGTTTTCGCCAGCAGAATAAAAGAGGGATGACAAAAAGGATGTAAAGTAAAATAACCTTTCTTCCAATTACAATATTTGGCAGAAAAAAAAAGGAAAGAAAGGCAATAATTGCGGCAGTAACTAAAACGGCTAAGGCGATATTTGACAAAAGCCTTACATTGTGTCGCCAACGGCTTTCATTATAGAGTTCAAATACATAGAAAATAACCGGGCAGGAAAAAAGCCATAAAACAATCACCCAATTGACCCTTGATAGGACAAATTCAAAGCTAAAAAGTTGGGAAGCAATAACCTTGATATACACCGCCATAAAAAAGGCACTGAACACCAACAGAACGTCACCAAGCAGAACGAGTATCTTTTTATAGTTGCTATAAATTGCCATATGACATTTAACGAATGGAACTTACTTTAATGCACTCGCCATAGGTTAAGTTGTGGAGAAAGAAATGGAATACGAGCATACAAACACGGCGAAGACAATTAGCGCATCAACCACTAATAACAGGAATTGCTTTTGCTTATTCGGGCTTTTCAGGAAAATGTTCATCTTTTCCCAAATAACTTTTCAGGCTCTTGCTGTATTACATTCATAAAAGGCCTCCACGAATGTATGAAAAGAACACATGCTGAAAAGGCGCCGGTATTTGCTGTGATGATTAAGTGTTGGTCTTTCTTTATAACGTCGGTTGAGGCGAAATTCACTTCAGCGGATTTTGGAGGTCCCCCCACCGGATTCATCTGATTAGTATACTGCCTCTTTATACCATTGATAGGTTTTTGCTATTCCTTCACTGAGACCGGTCTTTGCCTCCCAGCCTAAATCTGTTAGCTTACTCACATCAAGTAGTTTCCTCGGGGTACCGTCCGGTTTTGACGTGTCAAATTTCAATCCCCCTTCATATCCGGCTATTTCCTTTATCAACAAGGCAAGCTCTCTTATGGAGATATCTTTCCCCGTCCCTACATTGATGACCTGATCCTCATCATAATTCTCCATCAAAAAGACGCAGGCATCGGCAAGGTCATCAATATACAAAAACTCCCTTCGAGCGCTCCCTGTTCCCCATATCTTTACGAAGGGTTCTTTGTTCATTTTAGCTCCATGGAATTTTCTTAAAAGGGCCGGTAAAGCATGTGACGTTTCCAGGTTAAAATTATCGTTAGGGCCATAAAGATTTGTCGGCATGACAGAGATAAAATTGGCTCCGTATTGCCTGTTGTAAGACTGGCACATCTTGATTCCGGCAATCTTGGCTATGGCATAGGGTTCATTTGTGGGCTCTAACTTGCCGTCCAGGAGATACTCTTCCTTCATCGGTTGAGGGGAAAGCCTGGGATAGATGCAGGAACTACCTAAAAACAGTAACTTTTTTACCCCGCAGACATACGCGTAATGGATTATATTGCTTTGAATCATGAGATTATCGTAGAGAAATTCAGCAGGGTATGTGTTGTTTGCCAGGATACCACCCACCTTGGCGGCAGCCAGAAACACATAATCAGGGCGCTCATGCTCGAAAAAGGAATTTACATCCGCCTGGAGGCGCAGATCCAGCTCCTTGCTGGTCCGCGTAACAAGATTGTTATACCCCAATGCCCTGAGCTTTCTTGCAATGGCAGAACCAACAAGTCCTCGATGGCCTGCAACATAAATTTTGCTGTTTTGTTCCATGCTTTTCTTCTCAGGACGTTTAGATCCATTGAAAAATTCTGTTCATCAAAATCCGGCCCCTGAATCGACCAACCTGACCTTATTGTTCATTATCTTCTGTATAACATCTTTTGAGTTCTTCATCTCCTCCAGCTCTCGCATATCAGCATCCACCATGATCCGTACCAATTCTTTGAAGGTAACCTTCGGTTCCCAGCCCAATTTTTCTTTTGCCTTACCGGCATCACCTTGAAGGAGCTCGACCTCGGTAGGACGGAAATATTGCGGATCGATCTCCACATGCTCCTGCCAGTCCAAATCAGCATAGGCAAAAGCCTCCTCCAGAAATTCTTTTACCGAATGGGTCTCACCTGTTGCAATAACAAAATCTTCAGGTCTTTCCTGCTGCAACATTAACCACATGACCTCCACATACTCCGGAGCATACCCCCAGTCTCGCTTTGCCTCCAGATTGCCAAGGTAAACCTTGTCCTCCAGGCCGTATTTAATGCGGGCAACAGCGCGGGTAATCTTCCGTGTGACAAAGGTCTCTCCTCTCCTTGGAGACTCATGATTAAAAAGTATCCCGTTGCAGGCAAACATATTATACCCCTCCCTATAATTTCTGACCATCCAGAAGGCATATACCTTGGCCGCGGCATAAGGGCTTCTCGGCCTGAAGGGCGTTTCTTCATTCTGAGGATGGGGGGCGTCTCCGAACATTTCACTACTTGATGCCTGATAAAATCTCGTTTTAATGCCGCTTCTTCTCACGGATTCTAAGAGACGGGTCGTCCCCAAGCCGGTTACATCGCCTGTAAACTCGGGCATATCAAAACTGACCCTTACGTGACTCTGGGCGGCCAGATGATAGATTTCTTCGGGTTGAATGTTATAAATCAGATTCGTTAACTGACCTGAATCCGATAGGTCTCCATAGTGGGTAAAAAATTTTGCATCAGGGATATGGGGATCAACATAGATATGTTCGATTCTACCTGTATTAAACATACTTGCACGCCGAACTATACCATGGACCTCATATCCTTTAGATAACAGAAGCTCTGCCAGATAAGATCCGTCTTGGCCTGTAATGCCGGTAATCAAAGCCCTCTTTGTCATTAGAATCCTCTCAGTGAAATATCTTATCTCCTCTTATTTTCTGGCAAAAAAGGCCCTGATCTTCGAACAGATGTAAGAGACATCCTCGTCGCTTAAAAAAGAGGAGGAAGGAAGCCAGAGCCCATGCTTTGCAACATATTCTGCCACAGGAAACTCTCCATTCAGTCTGTAGGGAGCCTGCGGATGGGCCGGGGACCGATAAGGCTCATCTCCCCCCTTAGTATGTTTATCAGTTGCGGTATCTCATCAAGCCTGGTTTTTCTCAAAAACCTCCCCACACCGGTAATCCTGGGATCGTCCGAGCTGGACCATTTTGGTCCGGTCTCTTTCTCGGCCTCATCCACCATGGTCCTGAACTTGAGCAAGGTGAAAGGCCTTTCATTCATGCCCAGTCTTTCCTGCCTGAAAAAAACCGGTCCCTTAGAAGTGCTCTTTATGGCAAAGGCGATTATCAGCAATAATGGACCTGAGACAATCAGCCCCATTAAAGACAAAGTCAGGTCAAGCAGCCTCTTCAGCCTTAAATAAAAAGCCGGATGAAAGGATTTTTCCTGATGGGAAAAGAGCATCCAGGCATCGGCCACATGGAGAACAGGCACCTTGCCGGTCAACTGTTTATAAAAGGTTGGAAAGTCAAAAATTTGAATCCCCTTAAACTTCATGTCAATGAAAAGCTTCTTCAGGCCGGGGGCCCCTTTTAGCTTCTCGGCCACCACCACGGTTCTTATCTTGTGCTGTTCTATGTATGAATCAATGCCTGTATCACATTTACTGCCATTGATTGCAAAGCAACCGGGATTCTCTTTATAATCCGATATGATGCCGGTTAAATGGTAATTCATCAATGGATACTGATCGAGAAGCCCGGCAATCACTCCAGTTGATGGACTCGAACCTAACAGGAGAAGATTGTTTTGGAGCATCCTTTTCGAAAAAACCGCATAGAAAAGTCTTCGCCAGAAGTAGATGGCAGCTATCAGTAAGGGCACATGAATGAAGGCCACGATCCTTCCTAATTTATCCTTAGGAAAGCCGTAGGAAGCAATGGCTATCAGACCAAAACCCAAAAAGACTGAAACCGTTATAAACAATAGCAGCCTGTCACGGGGACCCTTCTTTGTGACACTGTATAGCTCAAAGATGTAAAAAGTGACGAGATGGAGCAGGACAGCCACAAGGACCAGCCAGGAGAGCCTATCCCACAATTCAGCTAAGCTCCCTCCTTCAAATAATATAATTCTAATGGAATACGAGCATACAAACACGGCAAAGACAATTAGCGCATCAATCATTAATAACAGGAATTGCTTTTGCTTGTTTGGACTTTTCAGGAAAACGTTCATTTCTTCAGAACTACGAGGAGCCAGTCTCAGTTATATTATGAAAAAGGGCTTCATATTTCAGGCAGATTTCCTTAGGGCTGAAATGAGCATCTACATATCTGCGCCCATTCTCTCCCATCATTTTTCTCTCCGTTTCACCACCGTAAAGCCTCAAAATTGCCTTAGCCAATTCATCGGGCCTTTCCGGGGGCACACATATTCCACAATTGGCCTCGTCAACCATATTCCAAACCTCGCTGTCTTCATCCACCATAGCAATAATCGGCCGACCACTTGCCATGATTGCGAAAGTTTTTGAGGGCACGGAATCGGTTGACAGACCTTTCAGGGAAGTAACGAGTGAGATATCTGCGGATGCCCATATTTGGGGAACGATATGTTCCGGCTGTTGTGGTGGGAAAACGACGTTGCTCAAACCTTTGTCCTTACAAAGTTGCACTATCTTATCTTTATATTCACCCCTGGACACGAAAGCAAACACGATTGTCTTATACTCTCTTAACAGCTCAGCAGATTCCACCACAAATTCTACACCATGAGGCAATCCAATATTACCAGCGTACATAATTACAAATTTATCATTCAAGCCAAAATTCGATGAAAAATGGTTTTCCTTTTCCATTGGCTTAATAAAATTTGTATCTATGAAATTGGGAATAATCTCAATTTTATCGGCTTTGACTTTTTTTTCTATCAAATTCCTTCTCATTGCCCCTGAAAGGACAAGCACATTTCTGGCTTTCTTATAAACAAGATTCTCAATTAATCTCAGGATCCTGATTATAAACTTATTGTGTAAAACCCCGAGCTTAATCGCCATATCCGGATAAATGTCCTGAACGTTATAAATGAAGGGAATTCTCTTAAAAATTCCAATAATATACCCACATATGCCGTTCGTCAGAGGCGGGGAGGAGGGGGCAAAAATGAGATCCTGTCTTCCTGCAAAAAATAGTCCTCCGATAAGGCAGGTGATATTAAAGGAAAGAAAATTTAGGGCTCTGAAAACAAGAGAGGCCCTGCCGTTCTTAAAAACAGGAGCAAACACATAACTACGAATCAGTGTAGCGCCCTCCCAGGTGGTTCTTTCAAAAAGCTTGCCTCGATACTCGGCCCATGTTTCAGGTCGACCCTGCCGGTAATGCGGAAAAGCTGTGACAATAGTTATTTTGTGCCCTTTCTTGATAAGGTGCCTGAAGACAGTGCCATATATTGGCATCAGAGGTCCCTCATAGGGATACCAGTACAGCATGATAACCAGGATTTTCATTTTTTATTGTCATCGAGCCTTTGAATGAGAAAGTTGCCCAAGACCAGAACATCCATCCGGGTCCTAAGGAAGCAATCCAGAGCCTCCTGGGGTGTGCACACGATAGGTTCGTTCTCATTGAAGGATGTATTTAAAACCACTGGAACACCGGTAAGATTCTCAAACTCCTTAATGAGGCCCCAATATAATGGATTATCCTCTCTTCGTACTGTTTGTAGCCTTCCAGTGCCGTCCACGTGGGTAACCGCCGGGATCTCAGCCCGTTTTTCCGGCCGGATTGGGTAAACCTTTATCATAAAAGGATCAGGATAGTCTCGCTCAAAGTATTCTCCGACCCTTTCCAGAAGAATCGAAGGGGCAAATGGCCGGAAAGGTTCTCTGCGCTTGATACGGGCATTGAGAATATCTTTCATCTCTGCCCTTCGGGGATCCACGATGATGCTTCGGTTGCCTAAAGCGCGTGGGCCCCACTCCATTCGCCCCTGAAACCAGCCTATTACTTTCCCATCGGCAATATACTCTGCCGTCCTCTTACACAACTCATTATTATCCTCGATTTTCCTGATTACACATCCCTGTTTTTCTAACTCTTCATTCTTCACTTTTAACTTTTCACTTATTTCGGCTGTGCCGAAATCTGGTCCCCAGTAACTCGAAGTCATCACAAAATCACGAGGCTTTCCCAGGATCTGGTTGTAAACACAATAAGCCGCACCCAGAGATGTTCCCGCATCCCCGGCTGCGGACTGAATGTAGATCTCTTCAAAAGGGGTATGGTCAAATATCTTGCCGTTGGCCACGCTGTTCATTGCAACTCCCCCGGCAAGACAGAGTCTGTTGTCTTGTGTCTTCTTATAGAGATCGTTAAGCAAGGCAAAGATGATTTCCTCTGTGACGGCCTGAAGCGACGCAGCAAGATCTCTGTGATAGTCCTGGATATTTTCCTCGTATTGCCGGGGGGTTCCGAAATCTTCGACGAACTTTTGAGAATAGACAGTGCCCATCGTGGGCTCGCCCCCATCCCAGGTCATGTCGACCCCTTCCGAGTGATGCCGGAAGTAGTCCAGATTGAGTCTATACTGCCCATTGCCCGTATAGGTGATCACCTTCCTGAGTTTTGTTTTGAGCGTAGGTTCCCCAAGAGCGGCAAGCCCCATAACCTTGAATTCATCTCCATATTTGGCAAATCCCAGAAATTGGGTAATCAAGGTATAAAAGAGCCCGATCGAATGAGGGTATAAAACCTTCCCAAGGACCTCCATACTGTTTTCCCGCCCGTAGCCCTGCATAGAGCTCACGAAATCTCCAAAACCGTCCAGGGTCAGGATGGAAGCCTCATCAAACGGTGAAACCATAAAGGAGCTTGCCATGTGGGCCAGGTGGTGATCTACGTTTACAATGCGGCCTTTAATGGTCTCAACAGGCACATCAAAACCCGCCGCAAGCTGGCTCCCAATACCGCCGATACTTCGCCTGTTTTTGAATCTTCCAACAAGCTTTTTCAGACTCTGGCGGTTCCGCAGAACAAAGCCAAGGCGTTCCTTTAAATTAGCCCTTGGATTTCGTCCCACGGCAATCTTGTCAATTTGATCAAGGGGTACCCCTGCCTCTGCCAGGCAGTAGCGAATCGCTTTCTCAGGGAAACCTGCCCAGTGTTTAATCCTGGTGAATCGCTCCTCCTCGACTGCCGCCACGATAGCCCCATCGCGAATCAAAACAGCCGAGCAATCCCCGTGATAGGCCGATATGCCTAATATATACATCAAGATTTCCTTCCAATATCAAGTTTTAAGCATTCTCTATAGACTTCTATATGCTTCTTCACCGTGACGTTCAAATCCAGATTCTCAATAGTTACCTCTCGTGCTTTTTTGCCGAATTTTTCACGCAGGACAGGATCTTCAATTAAAATCCTGATTTTTTCAGCCAAAGCCGTAGCGTCTCCAATCGGAACAACAAATCCGTTCACCCCGTTTTGAATGAAACGGCTCACGTCCCCGACATCTGTAGCAACAATCGCCTTCCCCATGGACATAGCCTCCCAGACGGAAATCGGAGATGCTTCATAAATAGAAGAACATACGTAAATATCGGTGGCTTTAAGGACGGATTTCACATTGGGAGAAGGCCCATAAAGATAGATATTATTAAGATCCGATGCTTTAGACTTTTCCAAAAGACTGTCATAATAATTACGCTGGCTCTCCAATGATTCGCCAACAATCCAAAAACTGGCCTCTCCGTTTTTTCGGTTAAAATACGAGGCCGCATCAATGAAATACCGGTAGCCCTTGGCAGGGTTTATATTCCCAACTGATACAACCTTTACCCCGGGGGAAGCCGCGATGCGTTGGTCTGCATAAACCAGATCAGGATCAAAAACGGATGTATCAACCGGCGCCTGGATGATTTTGACCGGCTTTCGATTCAGAGGAAACCGTCCGAGATAGTATTCACGCACCCTTTCACCTGCCGCGATGAAATGGTCCACCAGAAATGACGCGGCAAAAAAAAATGCCCTGATAATTAGGGGATTCCAGGTATCCTGAAGATGCCAGATCACCTTTTTGCGAGCGAGCCATCCCGCAACAACCCCTTTGAACTGCCTGGCGCTGTTGCAATGGACGATATCAATGTTTTCTTTTTTTAGTAGTTGGTAGAGAAAGTATACTTCCTTTGGAAAAGTTATAAAATAGCGAAAAATGGCCAGAGGATTCCTGCTCAATCTGTGCATGGGAACCCGTAGCATTTCCACCTTTCTTTTTACAGCCTCGGTATAAAACTGCTCTGATTCCTGTTTGGGGCATATAACAACGGTGTCTATCCCCTCGACCTTGATCCGCTCTGCTACCCCCAGTATCCGGGCCTGCGGTCCTCCGTATCGGCCCTCTTCAATGATGTTGGCAATTTTCATGAACTTCCCTTCCTAAACACCAATCCGCCTGTCCTAACAAAAAAGGCCTTCAGGTGCATAGGACGGGACAAGCATCTAAAACCATTGCTTCCAAACCATAAAATAGCGTCATGCGGGTCAATACTGTTTACTTCCGTGAAATTATTTTTCCCGATGCGCTACTTCAATATGAAGGTTTTGCAACAACTTCTCTAATTTTATAGATAGGTTCTTTTCGCCTTCTCATCTTATAAAAGTTTTTGAACAAACCAACAGTTATAAATATACTAATTAGATCGAGCACCATCCAATCCATCCCAAAACTATTTATCCACAACCAAAAAACGTAAAGTATGAGTGCTCTGTATAAATAAAATAAAAAAGCATCTTTGCTTTTCACAGATAAATAAAGCTTTTTAAATATGTGTGAAAATATGAAAAATATAATTAGAGCAGAATAACCCCCAAAAAGAACATAATACTCACCATATATGGTAAGCATACTTGAGTGATATGCTGCCTTAATATCTTTGTGTATAGGGCTGGAATAAATAGTATAACCATAAATATATCTAAGAGCATTAGCAGCCTTTGGTGTATCAAAAATATTAAAACCAGGCGTTAAACCATTATCTATGGCGCTCTTAAAATAATAAATTATGTTTATAACATTATGATACTGTTCCTTGTTTCTTATCATATCCGCTGGATTATCTAAAAAACCCCCCCTATCAAATATGGAGCGACATAAAATCTTAACATCTTTTGAGCCAATACTATAATTTTTTAAGGTAGTAAGTTGTTTTTTGGAACCAATAATTCGTTTTGTATCAACTTTTCGAATATATGTTGCTGCATCAAAAATGAAAAAGGAAAGCAGAATAACTAGCGGGCTTATTAAAATTAATTTTTTGTTTATTTTAATTCTACCTTTCACCGACAGAAATCCAATCAATAAGAGATAACCCACTGTTAATAATCCGGATCGACTGCCCGATAATGTAGCAAATATAATAAAAGTTACAGTTAGAATTAAAAGAGTGACTAGGTTTCTGTTTGAAGTTTTTCTAAAATTCACAGCTACGTATATAAATGTGAATAACAGAATCAAATGCAATTGGATAAAAACGCCTGTTATATAGCCCGCAAATCTACCAATAATATCACTTGAAAGGCGTATATAAAAACCTATTACAATTGTAGCTACTAATATTAGCATAACGTTCCGTGGATTTGCAGGATAGGCATCGGTAAGTACATTTTGTTTATTAAGATTCTTTCCGCCTCCAGTACTAAGACCTAAAACAATTGAAGCATTAGAAAGCATTATAAATATTAGTGAATAATTTAGATCGTAGGATGTAAATGGATATCTAGTCAATATTGACGACCATGGATCATATAATAAAGTGACTACTCGCCCCATGTAAAATATCACAGCAATTATCATTAAAATCAAAACAAAGGGATCTGTTCTTTTCTTTTCGTATGAAAGTATTAGGAGATTTTGTATACAGAATATGCATAATATAATTATTGTATATTCATTCACATACTGATTACTTCCCAGCTTATAATAAAGATATATGCCTATTGCACAAATAATAATATTGGCAATTTTTAATAAGGAATTTAGATCATAACCGGTTTTATTTCTAATGTTACAAATCATTGCGCACGGAATCCTTTTTCACAGGAACTATAGAACTTAACTCTTGAAATTTGCCGGCAAAAAAGCTCATTTCCTGTACATCAATCCCAACCCGTCTTCAATAATAACAGCCACGTCCAGGCGAGTCATCACCCCGTATCAACCGTCAGTAACTAGGTTGAATACCTTGGATAAGCGCATTGTAAGTTTTTTTCTGCTGAAGCGTTTGATAAACGCATCCGACACATTTTTATCGATCCTGTCGGCTACCAAAAATGCCTGCAGTTTTTGAATCTGGATATCCTCGGATTCATCGTAGAAAAGGATGAGCCCATTTCCATATTGTTCCAGGACTCGAACAACCTCGCTATCACGAGACGCAAGGCATATGATTCGACATTTATTGCCCATATAATCATATAGCCTGGCTGGAATCCATGACGTAGTATCAATATCGGAAGGCATACATAGCATGACGTATGCCATACAACGTATGAGTTGATAAAAGCTTGGATGCTCAAGATAACCATGTATTATTACCTTATATTTAATACCAATTCCTGCTTGATTACAAAGGTCTATAAATGTTTTTCCCTCATTGCCTGCATAATGCAATTCCCGGGGTTCATTTAAATGACTGTTTTCTTCTAATTTGGATAGTAATTTTAATATAGGTAACGGGGTATAATTACTCTTGCAATCAATTGATCCACCATAAAAAAATGAGTTTGGAATCGAACTATTTTTATTATTTGTATGGATATCATCCAGGTCAAAGCCGTTAGGAATAACCCAAATTTTGTCTTTTAAAAATGGGTGCTTCTCTATCATTCTGGCCTGACTAACTTCCGTGTTAACAATTAGAGCATTACAATATCTAAGATAATAACGTTCAAGGATATTTGAGATAAGATTATAGTATGATTTTAAAAATCTCCTATGCATTGGATTGAGAGTCCAAAGATCACGAAAATCGGTCACCCATGGCAGTTTATATTTAAATTTTATCCAGGCGCCTATTAGATTGATACTGAATGGACTACATGTAGTATAAACTATATCAGGTTTATATTTTATGATTTCTTTACCTATGCGATTAAGTACTAATAAGCTCCAAAAAATATGACCATCAGGTGGTATTATATTGTTCATAAAATAACCCATATATCTTGCCAATCGATGTACATACTTACGATCTTGAAGGTAGCAGAATGTATCGTGACACATAGGAGAAACTGTGATAGCTGAGCACAACTGATTCATTAGTTGTTGGCTGGTTTTTGTGTGTCTGCTGATCTCCTTTGGACAAATAACCACGGCCTCCCAACCGAACCGTGGTAAATATTTAAGAAACTTTACATTACGTTTTGTAGCCACATTGACTCGTGGAGGAAAGCAAGAAGTAATCCAGAGCACCTTTTTCACAGTTTGATATTCTCTTCGCGTTTATATATCTTCAAAATGAGAATAAGATCAACCATCACTAGCCTTTTTCAGTATCGTTCTGACTGGTTGATTTAAATCCACTAACGTGAAAACGCTCAGGTGAAATGCCGGTGATGATTCTCCGTATCGAGCGCACCTTGACGCGTGTGTTATCATTTGTTGAACAGGATATCCCAAAGCGTGTATGGCAAACTCCAGTGGACCATCTAAAGATTTTATTAAAGTCAGATTATTCATAAAATCGTATTCTGAGACTATATACCAATTGTTTGCATAATCAATATTTTTTGTTTTTGAATTGGCTTTCTTTACTGTATCCTCAATTATCACCGCATCGTCGTTCAAAGCTATTTGTCTGTTCAATCTTATTTGTCTGTCAAAAGACAGCAAAACATAATTGATTGCATTATCTGTTAATTCAACAACATCACATCTCGAACTAAATCTATCTGTTTTAAATAAAGAAGATGGAGAAAAATCAAAAAACAAATCGTCAATCATGGGAATATTATGTGCTTCCTGTGAACGCTGGAAAATATTTCGGGAATCCTTGGTATAATTGTATCTACCAAGATCAATTAGGATCGGATTTCCATTATTGAAGATAACTATTGATCCATTATCGGCATGGCCATGAGACACGCCATTATGCTTCTTGGCGTATATCCATACCTCAAAGTTTCTATTCGATAGATAATGCCACTTATTTATAATATCATTATCAACAGTTGCCATTTGTTGTTGGGCAATGTGATCAATAAACCCTTCCATTCTAAATAGTTTCTGCCATGGAGAATTTTTTTTACTATGGCGTGAAAATGGCCGGCCCAACATCCATTCAGGAAAAACATCAGGAGAGACGTCGCCGAAAAGCGGGTATTCGCCAGTTTCAAATTTACTTTGAAGCAAGTCACATACTTCCAGCATCTGAGATACTCTCGGGCTTAACCATGCTATCATTTCATAATCATTGGAGATTTTAGCTACATATAACATTTCAAGATAGGACCGTGTCAACAACATCTGATAATGGCTTGATTCTTCCTGAAGGACTCCATTTTTTATCATCTTATCTGTTTCGACAAAGAGGATTTCCTGCCCAATCTTTTTCACCTGTTTAATGTTCAGTAGCGCACCGCATATGTACAAACAGCACGCGTTATTCAGGATATGATTGTTTGTATTTCGCCAGTGATATTCAAGATTATTTATCAAGTGATTCAGTTGAAACTCATATGAGCGCGACAGATTTTCCCAGAAAATATCTCCTTTTTTTGAATATTCTTTTGTGAAAATTATAAAGAAAAGCCAGTTTAACAAACGATCAGAAATCGAGTACGATTCGAATATCTTAGGATCTGAAACTTCCCTGAAGCTCTCAAGCCATAACTCAATAGAATTATAGCCGAGATTAACGGCATTTTGAACAGGGCTTTCCTGGATTAAAATCAGAAGCCACTTAAAACGGTGTACAGAAAATGTATCTTCATTGTCAGCAAATTTTTTACAAAACAAATCATCAGAATATGGAAGATAGCGGGATGCAAACTTAATTTTAAGGTCTTGGTGGCGGCTGGAACATAATTCTATTTCCCGTGTTGGGATATGATCCCATTTCGACCGATCAAGTATAAACTCACTGCGGCCACCCTGTATTAAGCTCAAAAGATACCGATTATTCTTAAACTGAACGGCTTTAAACCATTTTTTGTATTTAAAGCGACCCTCGAGTTTGAAATAGATAAGCTTTACAGACAAATCATAAAAAGTAATGACGAAAATACGGAAACTTGTAACAGATAAAAGCGAATTTCTAAGGAGATACTGAAAATGATGGTCACCAAAGAGACAACGTATTTTAGAAAATAGACGCATAATGACGCCCTTCAATATATAACTGCATCCAAACGTCCAAGATCAAGATTTTCCAATATTGCCACGCTTCGTTAATACTCAAATTCTGTTTTCTGATTAGTGGAAACAGCATCGAGCTATTAATCATTTCTTTACGCATCAAGTACCCGTTTTGCAAAACCCTGTCAAAGTATACCGATTTATAAGTGTTTACCCACAATCCAATGGGTGCGCCAAAACCTTCTTTAGGCCTATAAAGCACTTCATTGGGCAAATATTTTTCCATAAGTTTTTTGAAGATATACTTTTTTTCACCTTTGTTGACCTTAAGATCTGACGATATAGCGATACTGACCTCAACAATACGATGATCAAGCAAAGGAACACGGCACTCTAACGATACTGCCATTGTCATTTTATCATTCAAAAATAAAATATCATCTTGAAGGTACCACCTCAAATCACTCAGCATAATTGCATTAAGCATATCTTTCGATCTATTGATTTTGTATAATTCATCAAATTCAGTACGATATACAGAAGGTCTAAACCAGTCAAAAAAACCTCTCCACCTTTTTGAGTCCCGCGGTTTCCATTTGTCATAATAAGAGTATTTTGGATTTTTGTCATAAATAAATTTGCCAATTATCGACTTTAACAATGGATATTCCACATGATGTGAATATCCACCAAACAGCTCATCACCGCCAGCACCACTCAGGATTACCTTGACATGTTTTGCGGCTTCCTTAGCAAGACCATAAGTAAAAACAAGTGCCCCATCTGCAAATGGCTCTTCCAAATGCCATATTAGTTTTGGCAGATCTGTTATTAGCTCTTTATCAAATACATTTTTTACAAAATGACGAGTTCCATATTGGCGAGACACCATAATAGCTTGTTCGGTTTCATCAAATTTGCCTTCAGCATTTCCCCAGCTAATATGAAATGTGCTCAAAGGTGTCTCAGTCTGTATAGCTGCTATGGCAGTCACTGCTGAACTGTCGATACCACCGCTCAAAAAACTGCCTACCGGCACGTCACTACGCATCTCAATACGCATGCTATCCATTAGCACTGTTTTAAGCTGCTGCATTGCATTTTCTTCATTGTGGATAGTATTGTAGGGCAACGATAGCTGCCAGTAATGTCTTATCTCATAATTACCATTACTCCATTTAAGATAACTGCCAGAAGGAAGTTTTGATATACTGCGAAAAGGTGACATTGGAGCAGGAATATACATCAATTCCAGATAAGTGCTAAGTGCATCAAAATTAATTTCTTTTGAAACACGATCTGTTACAAAAATCGATTTAAGCTCTGATGAAAATATTAAATTATTATCTACAACAGCGTAATAGAGCGGTTTGATCCCAAGACGATCACGGATCAAGAAAACCTTTTCTTCTTTTTTGTCATAGAGTGCTATGGAATACATGCCATTTAGTTTATTAATAAAATCTATGCCGTATTCATCGTAGAGATAGGGCAATACTTCAACATCAGAATGGGTCTTAAATATATGGCCTTTCTTCACCAACTCTTCGCGCAACTCTATATAATTGTATATTTCCCCATTGCATATAACAACAACCGTCCTGTCCAGATTATAAAAGGGTTGCTGACCATGCTCAATATCAATAATACTTAGTCGGCGCATTCCTAATGAGACAGTATCGTCAACATAATAACCATCGCCATCAGGGCCACGATGCTGCTGCGTTTCTCCCATCTTTTTTAACAGAGACAACGGATCGTTATCTCTGAATGTGAATCCAAAAATCCCACACATAAAACCCCTTACAAGTCAAACTGTTCTATATATTTCTCTTCTGTCACTTCCTTAGGTATAATTACGATCTTTCAAATTTTGATCAGAAGCAGTATTATCAGATCAGGTTATGGATAAATCGAGTTTTTCTAATTCTGATAGAGGATACTTTGCAAGAACGAATTTACTGGCAATATTAACATTAACGCAAAATTTATTTTGATTTGTTAGTAAATATGTATTTGAATTCTGAAAAGGCTTTGCCAATATTTTGTTTGATGCGGGCGTACTATCTACAAGTCGTTTATAGCAATTCTTAAGAAACGTTTTAGTTCTCGAATCCATGTTACTAATATGCTTAAATTGATAATTGAGTGATATAAAAAGCATGTTAAAAATATCAAACCCAAAATACACTTTCTCATCAAAGTGAAAATGCTCCCAATCAACTATATTTAAATCGTTTCCGCCTTCGATAATGTTATTACAAAGAGCCAAATCCCCATGAATTGCGAAGTCCTTTGCTCTCAGCCATTTTTCGCTATAATACTCAATAATCATTTCGATTTCATTCTCGTTTCCGCTAATTGGCGCACTGCGCGGAAATGTTTTTCCTGCAAATTCAGGAATCTCAATTTCAAGAAAATTCTTTCCTGTTAAATTTACTTCATAATCCTTTTCTGCAATGCGGCAAAACCAATCATACCCTCTTTTTTCATTTTCAATCAGCCGGTTAGCTTGTTCTGAAAAAGCAACCTTTTTGTAAAAACGCTCTCTACCTTTCCAGCATTTATAGAGTGCAACATTATTGTTATGAGTTTCCGAACTCAGCAATTCGTATGTGGTTTTCTCCTCATGCATCTCTAACTTGGCCTTTTTTTGCCACAACAATAAAAGAAGGAGCAAGCTCAAATAGGCGTAGTCTTTTGTACACTAGCCAATCAAGGTTTCTTCTCATTTTTCGAAACGCTTTCTTAACAACGTTTCGCGTTTTTCTCGTCCGATACACTGGTTCATAATTCTCTTGCATTTTTTTTCTGAAGGGAAGAATCTTCTGCGGAAATCTGTAATCAGGGAAAACTGCATATGTTTCAACCGCTTCGAATCCGGCCCGCTTGATTAATCTCTCCAATTCCCTACGTGAATATATGTAGTTAACATAGGGCCTACCATACCAAATACTAGAAATGATATTTGCAATTTTCCTTGGAAGAAAAGCAGTATAAAAAAGGCCGACATGAACATCTTTTTTCCATAGAAAATGCTGGTAATCATACCTATTTTCTATAGCCAAATAGAGCCTGCCACGTGGCCTTAGACCACGACAAACCCTCTCTAAAAATTCAAATTGGAGAAGCATAGGATCATAACTTGGTTTTGTAACGCGAAATTTTTCCCTTTTCAGAAATTTGTTAAGTTCCACCTCGTTCTCAACAGGTATCCATTCCAACACACCATTAACTATTGAAAAATCAAATGTTCCTTCGAGATGTAAATTGTTTCTTAAATTGGCATTCAATAAGTAACAATTATCAATATTTTCTTCTTTTAAGCGATACTTGACGAATTCCAATGAGTCTCTTGTTTGGTCAATGCCAAGTATTGCTTTGCAATTTTTTGCGCAATAAATAAGTAAATTGCCCCACATGCAACCATAATCAGCGCCAACGTCGCTTTTCTTTATATCCAGCAGCCTCAAACCGACCGACCTCATCGAGTCGAATATAATATTTTCTAGATTTGGAAATAACTTTTGGACCGTATCGCGAGTAGTAGCACTTCTTAAGTGACTAAATAAAACTGCTTGCTCTTTTCTGCTAAGATTACTCCAATACCCCTCTTGAGATGATGTGTCATAGTAAATGCCATCAACATTTTTATATAATTGATCTAATTTGGAACATAGTTTGTTCATATATCAGTTAATTACCTTTCATTTTGAGAACAGGGAGATGAGATAAAATTTAATATTGAACTTCCAAAAATTGGTCACATGTTTCTCATACCAGGTAACCGTTCACACTCCCTGGCAGCCGACAAGCTTTTGCAGGGTTTCAACCGCGGACAAGGTTGCACCAAAAGGCGTATTCTCAACGGATTGTGCTTTGAAACCCGAAAAAGGCTGTTGGCTGTCAGGGGGGGGGGAAGTGAATGATTACATACCAGGATATGCATTAGCAATTCACTCCAGATTCAATTTCCTTCTCACCGACTTGACCACAAATTTTATATCTTGCCTTTTCAGCCCGAAAAAAATGGGTTGATAATAAGACAACACCATGACCATAATTGTGTATAAAACTCCGGCAAGAAAAAAACTGTAAAAGACCTTATTCTGTAAAGCCAAGCCCCGATCTACACAGACCATTGCAATCAATGCAATCCCTAACAGGCATCCGACACTCATTACTTGATGTCCCATATATCGCCAAAAATGAAGCTTCAGCAGCCGGGCATTAAACCAGAGCTGAACATTTACTCCTATAAATTGCAGGACTACCATCTTTATTGCCAGCCCTGTTGCTCCGGCATCCAATCCGAATCTTTCCTGTGGAGCTATAAGAAAATAGGTTACAGGCAGACCGATGAGCATAAATGTCACCCCAATATTTCTATAAAGAGCGGTTTGCCCTGTAGCATAGAAAACAGATCCGCTCAACTGCCCATAGGTCTGGTGGATGGGATAAAAGGCCATGATGGCCACGGCCAGGGTTGCTTGATGAAATTTTGCTCCTCCCATAATAAGGGTGACTTTGTCAGCCTCCACCGCAATAAAACATGCGAAGTAAGCAGCAATGGCATACAGCATAGGAATATACCGGCGAAAAAGTCGAGCCATTTCCCGAAGATCTTTTTCACCAAAAGCAATTGAAAATTCACGAATGATGAGAGGGGTCATGGCAGAGGTAAAAAGGAAACAGACCGCACCAATCTGATATGAAAGCCCGTAAAACCCCTGTTCCACGCTTCCGGCAAATTTCTGCAGCATCCATCTATCCAGAATGCCTACAATCAGCCCAACCAGCGCATAAACAAAGAGGGGATGGCTATAATGGTAAAACTCCTTCGCGTATGCCCTGATTTGAGCATGGGAAAGTTTCCATCTTTGCTTTAGCGAATACCCTTTGCGCTCCATTACCCAGATAAAAGCCAAGGCAAGAAACATTAAGATAAAATAATGATAGAAAAAAAAATTGACCAGATTCAACTGACTTGTAAAAAAAAGGACCAGAATAATGGCAAGCGCCAACCCCCTTTGAATAATCCTGGCAATCTCTGTGGATACCGTCACACCATACGCATCGGCCATTTTGTTTATAATCCGAACAAACCAGGTAAGGATTCCCCATACTGCCGCAAGATAGATGTAAAAAAGCTTCTGATCTGGCAAAAAAGTGGTGTAAGAATCTGTTACATGGATACATCCCACAAATATGATCAAGAAAAAAGAAACCAGGCACGCAAATGAAAGGTAAAACGAAACAAGCCCAAAATTTCGCTGTCGCTGGGAAAGCTTGGTATAAAACCCGATGGAGGAGCCCATATCCAAGAAATTCACGACTTGGACAAAAAAATTGGAGAGAAAGCTAAAATCTCCATACGCTCGCGGTCCCAGCCCGCGAGGAATAATGGCCTGAGTAACAACACTGATAACTAAGCCAATTAGGTTGGCAGAAAGCTTAGCAAGGTAGCGTTTTTTGAGGGAGTCAGTAGGCATAAGAGAGAATCTTTAGATATTCAATTCCTTTATTTTATTGCTAATCACCTGCCAGAAAAGAAGTTCTTCAGTTCCCTCCATTTTAATAAAGTCTTGTTTGTATTTGGCATATCCTTCTTCATAAACATAAAACTCCTTTTCCAAGTCGATACTTACATTTCTGCTGATATTAATTGGCGTCTTTCTAAAATAGGATGCGAATTTTGAAATGTACCCTCCATACATGGTCTTCTCAATTCTGTCCGTCGTGACGAAAATCATGGGCTTTTTGTACAGCACAGGGAAATTTATAGAAGTACTGTTTTGTAAAATAACGAGTTTTGCTTTTTTAACTAATTCAGCAGTTTTGCCTCGAATCACCTTTCTTCCTTGAAAATAATCCGGCAGTTCTTCATAGTGTGAACGGGGATGAGCAGCAATCACGACCTCTAAATCCAATTTTGTTTCTATGTAATCAAAGAAGTTGCAGAGGAAAGGAAAGTACTCTTCGGCACTTGTTAGAGCAGGTATTCCTAAGGATGTATAATCAGAATGAAAAACGTAATCCTCATCCAAAAAAACCGCAATGTCTTCTTCCTTTTTCTCACTATTTTTATCCTCCAAATAAATATCATAGTCCAATGTATGGATCCAAATCGTTTTTGTCTTATGGTCTATAGTAGGCCTATTAGGAGTTTTTTTTCCACTGGCGAGAAAAAAAGTAGCAGAATTTATCTTCAAAAACCCAGGGGGAATTCGTGTAAACAAAAACTGCATATGCTTAATGAACTTTCGAGGAGTCAAAGATATTATTTTTCGCGCCGTAACGTGTATCTGCCTATTCGGGCGAGGGATTGCTGGAACAGCAAAAACAGCGTAAGG
This sequence comes from Syntrophaceae bacterium UBA3084, assembly GCA_002367335.1. Taxonomy (GTDB): domain Bacteria; phylum Desulfobacterota; class Syntrophia; order Syntrophales; family UBA6807; genus UBA3084. Next base: position 26,696 of record DFBI01000047.1, read on the forward strand.
AACGTCATGTCTCGATATTGATTTGAATATACTAAAGGTTTTTACGTTATACGCTATTATGCTAATAATAAAGCAATCTCTTCCTTGTTTGTTTATTGCGGCAATCGCATCTCTTCTGCGTTTGAATTTAATTACGCCTTTATAATTGCTTGGTTCATTTATCCTTGATGCATCAACCTGCGGACGCAAAAATGGTGTGAAGTCGTAAATAAAGACATGGAAGCCATTGTTAAGAAAAACTTCAACGCCAAATCTTTTATAGTCCCTTTGACTAAAAGGGGATTCGACGAGATATATTATTTTAGTTATTTTACTCATATAATGACAGTTTCAACTCAAGCTAAACTGTCTATCAGGTGAGTCTCCTGAATCCAGAATGAATGACATCTCCCTTGAGATATTTTTTTGTATCGCCTGACTCCAACGCTTCTTTGATTAACCCAAAAACAGAATCTGAATCAGCAATAAACTGATCAATAATGTGGTCAGAATAGGCATAGGTAGCGTACACTGCCGCGCCCAGAAGGTAACCTTTTTTCAGCATTTCCTGGGTATAGAGAGTTTGGACCGCCAAAGGGTTTTCAGCTTCGAAAGAAATGTGCGTCAGCGGCGGAATGCCGTTGATATGAACACGCAGATCATGTTTTTGAGCCAGCTTGCGCCAGCCATCATTGATTCTTTCACCATAGCGGACAAGGAATTCCGGCACATTGTTTTCTTCCATTTTTTTGATGGTTGCCAGCGCCGCGACAAAACCAATACGTTCTGTCCACATGGTAGAGCTGATAAAACTGTTCTGAGCGCAATCCATGATGTTTCTTCGTCCAATAACGGCCGATATGGGAAAGCCGTTGCCAAAGGCCTTGCCAAAGACTGCGATGTCCGGCTCGATTCCGTAAGTCAGATGAATGCCGCCCAAATTGATCCTGAAACCAGAGGTCACCTCATCAAAAATGAGAACTGCTCCGATTCTGTCAGCAATTTCTCTGATACCTTCAAGAAATCCGGGAGCAGGACCTTGCTCCCGCCGAGGTTCCATGATGATGACACCAATTTCATCAGGATATTTGTCCACCAATACCTCAAGTTCATTAAGTTTGTTGTAGTTGAATGGCAATGCAGTATCTTTGAGTTCCCGCGGAACACCAAGAGGATCAAGTCCGGGCAGGAGCTGGCCATCAAGATTAGACGCGTCTCCGATATTGGCAGACAGATACCAGTCATGCCAGCCATGATAACCGCAAAAAGCTACCCTGCTCTTTCCTGAAGCTGCACGGGCAATGCGAACAGCAACGGCACAGGCTTCGCCACCGGTTCTTGCAAAACGCGCCATATCAGCCCAGGGATGCAGATCGATAAGCCGCTCGGCCAGTTCCACTTCCTCATAGCAGCTCAGGGAACACATTGCCCCTTTTTGAATGGCCTCAATCACGGCCGCATTCACATCTTCATCAGCATACCCAAGGATGCATGATCCTACGCCCATTTGAGCAAAATCATAATAATGATTCCCGTCCATATCCCAGACTTCACAACCTTTTGCTTTTGAGTAATAGGCAGGCCAAAGATCAGGGAGAAATTTTTCAGCCCTCTTGGAAAGGAGTTGATTGCCACCGGGGATTAGTGTTTTTGCTTTATTCCATAAGGCTGGGCCTTTCATCATTTCTTTCATTCCTTGCTTTTCTTTTTCCTGAATTTTATGAAAATTCTCCCAATACTTTTTGGCAATTGGTTCCGTGATACGATATAGTTCTTTATCTATCACGAACTTCACGATTTCTTCATCTTGAGCTGTAACTATGTCATCTCCGAATGCTTCAATAACTGCTTTGAAAAATTGGTAATCCTCATCGTAGTCAAGTGTAAATCTCAAAGCATTGTCATAAACGGGAAAAGGGATATGAATATCCGCGAGCTGTGCTTGATTAAATATGCGTCCCCATCCTGTCTCCAAAATATCCCCAAAGTGACCCTTTAAGGATGATTCTAAAAAACCCTTAGAATATCCACTGGAATTCATACCAAAGGGCAGATTTGAAGTTTTAACATACGATGCGCCATGAAGCAGGGCATTATAAACGGCTCTTATTCCTTTTACCGAACACAGGATGTCATCGCCATCAATGGAAACAATAGCATCAAGGGAATGCGCCTTTGCCGCCTGAAGATGTCGAAGAGGAATATTGTTAATTGAGCCATAAAAAACTGCTGCCTTATCTTTCGCAAAACGTTCTAACTCCCTGTTTTCTCGTTCGTCAGAAGTAGCAATGATAATATTGACTTTTCCATCAATCAGTTCAGTCTGAAATTCTTCTGCTACTCTTTCAATAAGGAAGTGTAAGATGGGATGGCCATTAACCGGTAACAGATGTTTCTTTTTAAGCCTTGTTGATCCGAGTCTTGCGGTGATAAATATCCCTATTTTCATCCCTGAAACTCGATATAGGTTGAACATTTATCAGACTCTTCGATGGCATACAGCAATTTTAAAACCTTATGGTCGTTTTCCATGGAATTGATAAAAAGGGTTTTTTCTTCTATGGCCTGTATAAAAGCCTCCAACTCGTCAATATACATGTTTTCGCCTATATTCGGATTATAATCCCCCTCGGCTGGTTTCATTTCATAGGGCATGCTTTTCCATTCATTCATTTTTGGATCATATACCTGTATTTGATTTTGATTCCAATCCCACTGCAATTGCTTTTTATCTCCATTTATAAGGAGTCTCCTTGTAGCATAACGGGACACTACATCAATTGTCATTGTGGCCATAAAATCTTTGTAATCAAGGAGAAAATTATAAGTATCGTCAATTTCTTCCGCCCCTTTTATATCAATAGTCTTCCTGACATTTCCGCATACCCGTTTTGGAAATCCGAACAGATGTGTCAACCAGGTTAGTTCAAAGGGCACAATTTCCCGTGCCCCTCCAGTTGCGTGGTTGGAGACATAGTAGTCGGACACCTTTTCATAAGTATGCCAGTCAGGGAGATATTGCCCAGAATGAAAAATGATATTTGATACCTTGCCCAATACTTTTGATTTTAAAATATCGGATATTCTTTGTATCGCCGGATGAAAAAGAAGGGTTGATGAAGGAGCGGCCACTATGTCTGTATTTCTCAGTTTCTCCTTAATAATATCCATGTTTGTATCCACTACACTAGCCTCCACAAAAAAATGGATACCTTTTTCAATAGCAATTTCCATATAAAGATGGTGAAAATCTGGAGGGACTGAGATAATAAGAGCGGAAGGCTTCTCGCTGTCCAGGGCTGTTCCTATATTGGAATAGCTTCTTATCCCATACTTTTCCTCTGCTTCCTTTCGCCTGCCTTCTCTTACATCAAACCCCGCAATATCGTTAGTTTTATAACCTAAGGCCTTCAGACACCGAACCCTTCTTTTCCCCATGGATCCAAGACCAACTATTAAAAATCTCATTTCTTATCCTCCGACGGATCTTTGAAACAAATAGTTATGAGTTGGTACGCTCTTGAGTTCAGAAGTTCATAGCCTCAACAGCTTAACAGCTCATCAACTCAAATCCCCTCAATCACTTTCAACGTCTTGCGATACTCCGCCCACTGGCCTATGTCGATCCAGGCTTTTTCACTGACGGGGTAAACACCTATTGTGCCGTTTTTTTCTCTTACTTTATCCATCAGATGGGTGATGTGGAACAATTTATTGTCCGGAATCAGGTCTATTACGTTTGGATTCAGAACATACAGCCCTGTATTCACCAGAAAACTGTACTCCGGTTTTTCCTGAATCCGTTCCAGGCTGCAGCTAGTGTTCAATTCACATATCCCGTACGGGATGTTAAACTGCTTAGTTGACGCCACCAATGTAATGTCGTAGCTGTTTTTTGTATGAAAGCGATAAAGATGAGCATAGTCGGCTTCGATAATGATATCGCAGTTGGACACAAAGAATGGCCTGTCCAGCTTGTCCTTGAGCAGTTTGAGACTGCCGGCAGTGCCTCTTGGCTCATCTTCTTCAGCAAAGCCTATGGAATAGTCCGGTTTTTTTTCTTCAAAATAGGCGCGCAGGATTTTGGACATGTGATGTATTGTAAGATAAAACTCGCACACGCCATAGGCCCTGAATCTGTCTATGATATGATCGATTACGGGTTTGTCGCCAACAGGGATAAGGGGCTTGGGCAAAACTTTTGTAAAAGGTTCTAGGCGGGTTCCCCTGCCGCCGGCCATAATCACAACCGGGGCGTCCAGTTTTTGATCTCCTGATCTTCTGTTATTCCCGAATACCTTTTCCCAGGTTATGAAGTCTACTACTTTGCGATTCTGATCCAGGATGGGAACCAGATCAATTTTATTTTCTGTGAAAATCTTTTTAATTTTTTCCGGATCAAAATCTTCCTGGAATACAAAAATTGGTTTTTTGTTGTAGGCATTTTCAATGGCGCCGATCAGATCCTGCTCTTTGAGAATGTAACGTCTGATATCGCCGTCAGTCAAAGCGCCGATCAGGGCCTGGCTCTCGTCAACTACGAGCAGAACCTTCTCCGCTGTTTTATCCAAGGCTTCCATGGCCTCTTTGATGGTGGCTTTGGGATGTATGGTTATGTCTTTCATAACGGCCTTATTTTTTTATTTCACAAGATTAACTATCCATTTTAATATCGTAAAATTCTTTCTTCAGAATATTTTTCAGATCAAAATGTCTGATGGTTTCCTTGATAGTCTTTGCTGTGTTTTCTCCCTCATAGGGATTCCGTAAGTTCTGGAGGCTTTGTCTAAATTCGGTGGAGAGCGCTTGCTTAATCGATTTAACAATTGCTTCCTTTGCTGGTGAGCAGTTAATGACACTTTTGGTCTGAATACGCCCTTTTTGCCTGTCGCCTATGTTAACAGTAGGGACCTTAAAGCTTGGCGCCTCTACGATTCCACTTGATGAATTGCCAACTACGGCTTCTACATGTTTCATGGCGCTCAAATACCGGAGCTGACCCATTGATGTAAACGAAATGGCAGCGTTTGTCTCTGTTGTCACATATTCATCAATCATCTGGTTAATAATCCGGCCTTCAGTGTCCGCATTGGATTTTGTAAAAATCACACGTAAACCGTCAATTGTATCTATGGCATCAAGAAGATTTTGGAATTGCGTCTGAGCAGTCGCTTGTTCGAGAGTTACAGGGTGATAAGTGACAAGAATGTATTGCTGTCCAAGAGAGAAACCGATTTCTTTTTCCAGATCCTCTCGCGACAGAAGCGGCAGTTTTCGAATATTTTCGATTCCGAGGGCACCCACATTAAAGACCCTGTCCGGCGATTCACCCAGTTGAATGACCCGTTTTCTATATTCATCTGTAGCGGTAAAATGGAGATGACTCATCTTGGTAATTGAATGCCGGAAGGCTTCGTCAACTGCTCCCCGCGTGGTTTCCCCGCCGTGTATATGGCCAATTGGGATGCGAGAGACACAAGCCGCACCGGCAGCGCAAAAGATCTCAAACCGGTCACCCAAGAGGACCAGAATATCAGGTTTCAACTCATCATAGGCCTCTGCAAAACCGATCATGCCAAGGCCCATCGATTTTGAAATGCCTACTGGTGTATCTGAAGAGAGGAGCATCTCAATTTTTTTATTAATCTTAAAGCCGTCTTCTTCTATCTGCCTATATGTCAGTCCAAACTCTGGCGAAAGATGCATACCCGTTGCGATAATCTGGAGTTCAAGGTCAGAATCCGCCTGGATTGCCTTCATCAGCCAGTAAAACAGGCCGTATTCCGCGCGGGTTCCGGTGACAATGCAGATTTTGCGTCTCATTTCGTTAGCTTGTGGTTCGTAGTTGGTAACCAATCAGCTCGTCAACTTTGTAATCTCTGTCTGCCTTCCGCCCAATCACCTCATCCCATCGCATTGGACTGATGCCTGTTCCGGGCCGCTTTGTGGTCAGATTTTCCTCGGTGAATTCTTCGCCTTCTTTAATGTCTCTTGCTGCCACAATGCTCTTTCGAGCGACGGGTTTGTTTTTCAGTTCCGAAGGCGACGGCTTTTTTATTTCGCTGCCAAGAGCTTTTTCGATATTGTGGATAGCCCGAACCATGGCTTTGAGTTCATCCGGTTCAAGAGAGGCTTTGTGATCCGGGCCTTCCATATTCTTGCTCAGAGTGAAATGCTTTTCGATGATCGAAGCTCCCATGGCAACGGCTGCAACAGGGACCTCAATGCCTAATGTATGATCAGAATAACCGACTCGAATGCCGGGGGAGGCGGCCTTGATTGTGAGCATAGCCCTTAGATTTACATCCTGCATGGGTGTTGGATACTCAGTATTGCAATGCAGGACTGCGATCTTATTAAGCGTAGTTCCAGCAGTAACCAATATATCAAGAGCAGCTTCGATCTCGCCTAAATCCGCCATGCCGGTGGAAAGAATTATCTCTTTTTTGAGAATGCCGATTTTTCGCAGATAGGGCAGGTTAGTAATCTCGCCTGATGGAATCTTGAAGGTCTCCAACCCCAGATTGTGCAAGAGGTCGATACTTTCCAGATCAAACGGACTGGAGAGAAACTGTATATCTTTCTGTCTGCAATAGGCGATGAGTTCCCTGTGAGCATCAGCATCCAGTTCAAGCCTTTTGATCATCTCGTACTGTGATTCGGCTCTGTCAGTAGTCTGTCTCTGATAATCAGCCTTTTGGGCCGACTTGCATACTACTTTGTCCGCCAAAAACGTCTGGAATTTTACGGCATCTGATCCAGCATCTACGGCAGCATCAATCATTTTTTTAGCCAGCTCCAGGCTTCCATTGTGATTTACGCCTGCTTCGGCAATGATGAAGGTTCTTTTATAGTTCATAGCTGGTAGCTCGTAGTTGGTAGCAAAAGAAGTGAAAGCTCAAAGATGAAAGATAGAAGAATTTGGGGGAGCATTCTTGATAATCTTTGCCCCGCAACCAATTATAGAATTTTCACCGATTTCAATATATTCCCGTGTTACCGCATTGCTGCCGAAAAAAGTCCCTCGACCAACCTTAACCCCACCGTTGATTACAGCGTCTGTGGCGATGTGGCAATGATCTTCGATGACGGCATCATGTTCGATAAGTGCCCTGGTATTGATGATGCAGTTTTCCCCGATTTTTGCTCCAGCATTCACCAGTGCATAGTGCATGACGATAGTTCCCTCTTCAAGCCGGGCATGTCTCGAAACATAAGCCAGCGGCGATATAATTACAGGCAGCCTGCCGCCAAGTTTTTTTACTTTCTCGAAAAGCCTTATCCGCTTTTCCGGACTCTTGATCTGACCCAGAGTAACTAGGCAATTCTTATGTTCCTTGACCAGATCAGGCAGATCATCATCTGTGGCGATGATTTCATAGCCCAGAATCTTCTGATGCAGCTTTTCCGGCACATCCACAATGCCCGCGATCTGAAACGTTCCAGCCTGTTCGATTACGTCAACGCAGGATTTACAGTGACCGCCTCCTCCTATGAGAATTATTTTATGCATTTTGAAAAAATTTAATAATATAGTCTATTTCAGGCTCTTTTAAATTTACAGAACATGGAATATTAATAGTTTTGTCAATCAAATCATTTGCTTTTTCGATTTGATAAAATTGACAACTCCTATAGGGCTTTTGCATATGGTTAAGGTACCATACAGGGCGTGTCTGAATATTGTTTTCAGTAAGGTAGGTCATTAACTGTTCTCTGTCTTTTCCGTATGCGCTTTTATCAATTTGCAATGCGTACATCCAATGATTGTTTTCCGCATATTCCGGAGTTTTCGCAATATGTAATCCTGAAATTTCATCAATTTCGTTTTTATAACGTCGATAGTTCCGCTTCTTTGTCTTTAAATATCCTGGAAGTTGTTCCAACTGTGCAACACCCATTGCCGCCTGAATATTTGTTAATCTGTAATTATAACCAATCTCATTATGAATATAACGAATTCCATCATCTTTGGCCTGTGTGGTCAGATATCTCGCTTTTTCCGCCAGCGCCGGATCATCGGTTAAGATCATCCCGCCGCCGCCGGTAGTGATTAACTTGTTCCCATTAAAGGAAAGACAGCCAAGTGTCCCCACAGTGCCGCAATGCCTGCCCTTATGTTTCCCGCTGATATACCGCGTGCCGAGACTTTCTGTGGCATCTTCAATGATTTTGATATTACGCTTGAGGCAGATATCGGTTAGTTCATCAAGGAATACGGCATTGCCAAATACATGGACAGGAATAATTGCGGAAATTCGCCTGCCGGTTAAACGGTTGTACGTGGATCCACTTCGAAATTCCGTCTCCTTTTCCAGAAAGCGGATTACCTTGCCGGCATCAATGTTATAATATCGATCACAGTCCATAAACACCGGATCTGCCGATAAATATATAACAACATTTATCGGCGAGATAAAGGTTAAGGTCGGCACAATCACTTCATCCCCGGGCTGCACACCCGCCAGATTTAAGGCAATATGCAGAGCGGCAGTGCCGTTCATGCAGGCCACGGCATGCTTTGCGCCGGTGTATTCAGCAATCCTTTGCTCAAAGAGGTCCACATACTTTCCCACAGAGGAGACCCACTCGGTATCAAGACACTCCTTGATGTACTTCCATTCGTTGCCTTGAATAGATGGAACTGAAAGTGGAATAACTTTGCTATATTCTTTCTTTTCCGCTCCTTTGTTTTCTTCGCCGGAAAAAGGGTTAATTACATCAAAAAAATCGTATTTTTTAAAATCCTTGTCGTTTGCGGTAATAAATTTCTTGATATTGTTATGCTTACATAGATTTGCAATTAAATGATCATAGATTTCATATTTTCGGACGTTATGATTTGCGGCACTTTCAAAAGTAACCTCCAAAATATCTATATTTGTTTCCAATACCTCTATTTTTTTATTAAGTAAGATATTCTTAATAATTCCATAGGATTTATCCGGTGAAATTGGGTCGCTAACCACCTTATCATTAGTAATGATCTGATAAAATTCAATCAAACTTATATCAGCAATAGCAAATCCATCTGCCCGGATCAGGTCTTCAAGGACTGCTTCTGCCTTATCATTAAACTGTGACTGGGCATTAAAAGCATATATAAGGATATTGCTATCTATACAAATATCCATCATCGTCTCTTCTATGCAGAAATTCTCTTGTTAAATTATCCTCTTTTAATTTTATTTTTGGTCCTTTTCTCAACAGCTCAATAAAATCTTTTGCGTCTTTAGTCTTATCTTCCTTTTCAATATCATAAATAATTTTTAGTTGCTTACCTGTTAATTTTTTCAGTAAATCAGGACTAATATCCAAAACTCCATTGGATTTCATTTTGGTAATTATATGCTGCATGTTGCCTCCTTAAACCGCCTCTCTTTTCAAATATTGTAGATATCAAACTTATATTTCTGCAAATTTTCAGGGTTCGTAAACCAGTTGATCGTCTTTTCAAGTCCTTCTCTTATTGAATACTTCGGCTCAAAACCGGTTAATTCCCTTATTTTTGTATTGTCGCACCACAAGCGATATACCTCTGATTTCTCGGGACGAAGGCGTGTATTATCTGTGATTACTTCTACATCGGAATTCATGATTTCTTTGATTTTATCAACTACGTCTCCTATGGAAATCTCAAAGTTGGAACCAATATTTACCGTCTCACCGATTGCCTTTTCGCATTCAGCAAGGGCAATAAATCCACGGCATATATCCTCAACGTAGCTGAGATCGCGCGTTGGGGTTAGATCACCAAGATTTATTACCCTTTTGCCACTTACAATCTGGGTAATAATGGTCGGGATAACCGCTCGAGCTGACTGGCGCGGCCCATAAGTATTAAATGGGCGTGCAATAATCAAAGGCAAGTTAAACGCATTGTGAAAACTTTTGGCCATTGCATCCGCGCAGATTTTTGAAGCACTGTAAGGTGACTGCGGCTGTAATGGGTGTTTTTCGTTAATAGGAACATACTGGGCTGTGCCATAGACTTCGGATGTGGATGTATGGATCACACGTTCACACCCATTTTCAAGCGCCCCCTGGCAGATATTTAGTGTCCCTTTGATATTTGTATCCGCATAGCTGTCAGGCGCAACATAAGAATACGGTATCGCAATAAGAGCCGCCAGATGGAATATCACATCTACACCTTTGGTTATATGCTTGCAATAATGGGGATCGCGCACATCACCGGTTAGCACTTCAATATCATCCAGACAATCTATATCCTCCAGCCATCCCCAATAGTTGAAGGAATTATAGCAGCTTAATGCCTTGACGTCGGCACCGTGCTCCACCAGCATCTCAGTAAGATGCGAGCCAATGAAGCCATCAGCACCGGTTACGAGAATGCGCTTATTTTTCAAATACAATCTTTACTCCTTATTGTTATTACTAATGGGGGACGTTGGTGCAAAGCTGCGTAAAGTTCGCTCGAGCCCACAGAGGCACAGAGGAATTATGAATAGGAAAGGAGGGCATGATTCTATGCGTCCCTTCTATCGCATCTCGTTTTTAATCAGCAGCTCCTATCGGCAGTCTCCGAACTCTGATACGTTTCTCCTCAAAGACAACGACCGCACCACCTCTTAACTCGTCCTCAATAGCAGAAAGATTAGCCACAAGCAAAGAAACCTGCCTTTCGAATCACTAATGGGGGACGTTGGTAGTTTTGTCAGTTTATGCAAGTATATCCCTCAACTTTGGGTCATTGTCAACTATCATTTTTCCCCTATACACGCATTGACCGACACTTACCCGCCCAATACTCAGTGCCTCGGCAACCTCCGAAGCACTGTATCCGTTATCGCTTACAGCTAGGAATGATATTATAGCTCGAGCCATACTAACTTCCCTTCTTCGGCTAGAAGAAATGATAGAGTTCGTTTTTAGATCAAGGTGGGAAGCGACTTTATCAATTAATTAATCTCTTAAACCTTCAGCTATGCTGATGGTCCTAGTTTTGCTATGCGGGTAAGTGGGAGTATTTTTTCACCGCCCGCTTCGCTCAAGACGCAAAGTTCGCAAAGAAAAGATATATTTTTTCTGCTGAGAGGGCAGAAAAGAATACGCTTACGCAAAAACCATAGCATAATCATTCAAAGCACATATATACCGACGAATAGAATTGTATAGTTGCCATAAGGCTTGTAGCTTTTGTTTTCCTTTCTTTCAAAGGAAAACAAAAAGGAAGTAAACTTGGCGTTCTTTGCGTCTTTGCGGTAAAATAGATGCCAGGAATCATCAGCCTTGTCACTCTGCGGTGTCTTGCACCAAGTTAATCCTCGACTTAAACCTGGCGAAAGGAAGAAACTGCCCCACGGGTTCGAGACCCAAGGCAGGGACCTTCTCTTCCGCTAGAATGGCTGGTTTTACCGATAAAAGAAAGCTTTTCATTTTTTTAACTTTGAACATACAAGGCAAAATCACCACTGCCCAAAATTCTTTCATCTCCCTTTTCCCATTCTTCCTTCTTTCTCCCCAATAGATTCCTTTTGTTCCCGCCCGCGCTTCGGACCAATCCACCACCCGATAAAGCTCAAAGCTGAATGCTGAATGCTCAAAGCAACTAAGATGAAGAGATCGAATTTATGAGACCCTTTATCATGGACACTATTTCTTTACCATGCATTTCGAGTTGAGAATAACGATCATCAGATATCCATTTCTTTCTCCGGAAAATTTCGAGCAAGGTCATTGTTTCATATAATGACCCCCTTGATATGTACAAATATTGCACAAACTCCTTTTTTGAAAAACGACCTTGCCCTCTTTACCCGGTTAAATAAGATTTGAGTCGCTTTTTTAGAAACATTCTGCCATGATATGTCTTTAGATATTTTTCACGTCTTGTTGCATCTTCTCTACTAAGACAGGCTTCATAATAGATCAAATTGAAAGGTGCTCTTTTTTTAGTAGAATCCACAAGGCCCTTGTTATGTCGCTCAAATCTTAACTTGAGTTCTTTTGTGAATCCAATATAGAATTTTCCATCCTTTTGGCTTTGCAAGACATAAGTGTAATACATCACATATTCAAGCTATTTAACTGGGCAGGTATTCATAGATACGCTGGTGGAACTCGCTTCTATTTGCTCCAAGACGCTGTATCTGGGGGACGGAGTTAGTTTAATAGTTTAATATGTAACGTCCATCATTTTCTTTTATATTTAATACGTTGAAATAATTCATACCGTTCCATTTATCTCAATGCTCTTCTGATTTTCTTCGGATCTTGACGGAGATCCAGAACTCTCTTAACTAAGATAAGATCCTGATTTTCCATGGTGTAGTAGATGGCATACGGGAATCTTTTTGAAAGTAACCGATGATAACCAGCGACTTTCCGATGAATTCCGCTATACAGAACCAACGAGTCAATGTCAGAAAACAATGAATCAAAGAAGTAATCCCCTACCCCCACACCTCTATAATAACGAAATCCAGATGATTTTATCAATCGGCTGATTATGTTAAACAGCCCAATATCTATAACCTTGCTAAATAATTGGATCTTTCATTATGGTATAGTATAAATTAGCTTTCACCAAAATAATTAATACTATATCATAATAGAGCATTTTTTGT
>DFBI01000230.1 GCA_002367335.1 Syntrophaceae bacterium UBA3084
CTCCGTATGGGTAGATATTTTTGTAGCCGTTCACTGTAAACACCATGCACCCAAACGGCGAGGAGCAATCAACCGCCTCCTTTTTCTTGTTCAGATTTGCGTAGCTGAGGCCGTCTGCCCCGTTTCCTGAAGGACCTCACGAATTACTTGTTTCAATTCTTCCCGGTGCTCTTTCTAGTAGCGCTCTTAACTGTGCAAGTAAAATTTGTGGTTCCATGTTTGGTAAACTCTAACGACGCCAAACATCGGTTGCCCGCCGTGGATTTACCTCTAAATTTGGTAGAAGCAAATGCTTTCAATCCACTTGAAAAATCGGCTCCGTGCTGCGCAACTTCTCAATAACTTTGGGTAATACACTGTCACTGTCACCTTCTGTCATTGGAGGACCCTTAGCGACGAAGCAATCTCCTTGCTATGAAAGAGATTGCTTCGCTTCGCTCGCAATGACAGCAACCCGACTTTATTGAGAAGTTACGCCAAAGTCAACTAACTGGCTTGAATCATTTAACGATTCTCAATAGGCCCGCTGTGGCCCCGGTCAACTGCACCGCCTTGTTCGGGTCGAGATACCATATTGAGAGCGTGAACATGGAAGCCTATAATGCGAAGAATTCGGTTGGCTTTTGAAAGACTGCCCTCAAATACTCGTTCAAGATAAGGGACTTGCCCTTTGCGCCACGCCTCATAATTTTTCTTGGAAAGATTGCCTATCTCGATAAGGATATCTGAGGGGGCAACAACGTCTGCGCGAGCCAAAAGCTTTCCTACCGCCCTCACTACGCGGGGGTAATATTTATCCTTCCGGTAAGTACTGACTGTAATGTGTTTCATCTTCTTTCTTGGGCTCTGAATAGGGAGAGGACATAGAAAGTCAAATCAAAATGGTAATTCCCAGACCCGCACTCCATTAAAAATGTCTGAATCTAGATCGGGGGAATCCAGAACCCCTTGATGCAGCTCCACCCTCGCGAAAGGCAAGTCCAATTTACTCTCGCCCCACCGAAGGGCGGTTTGTCTGGCAAATTTTTCGTCATCCGTCTCGACCATCAAATATCCCACCGGTTCAGCTGATTCCGAGACAAATTTCAAAGATATCACTTTCGATTTCACCAATCATCTCCTCTTATTTTTTTGCCCAAACACTCAAAATCAGTCGGCGCTTTAAGCGATAGGCTGGATTGTGTACGCCCGACACGGGCGTGAACTTATGGGGTGGAAGTCCCCTGTATATGAAACCCCGTTCCATCATTTTATGATGGTAACGAAAGTACTAGCCGAAGGCAAGCGCCTTCGCCTAGCTATGGCGTCTCAAGAGGGCATCATCGCGAGGTGGTGTCTGAAGGAAGCCGGAGTGCAAAGCTATGAGCTAAGCCTGCCCTGGACTCGATCCGGGGAACAGCCGCCGTCGCCCTGCGGGCTATGGCGGGCCAAGGAAGTCAGCAGCCTGTCAGGGCATAGCTCGAAGAGCGAAGCCTGAAGGCCATAGTAGGCGTGGGACACCGTCATAGACGGCGTGACGGCTGGAAACGAGCCTTGCGAAAAAAAATAGAAAGCAGGGAGGACTCACCCCGCCGAAGGGCCGAACATGAAGAAAGGAGAATTGTCACCTATGAGCTCTGACATATTGATGAACCCTTTTGGGGGAGATGATGACGGGCGCGTCATAGCTACGCAACCTCCGGAATCACACTTACTGGAGCGTATCAAAGAACAGTGGGTGCGTATCCATTACCCGGCTATGGCCCGGTAGTCTTCGTGAACCGCCCCGTGCGGACCCGCAAGCGGGGTGGTGTGGGGAGGGGAGGAAAAAAACCCATACCCGATTGGGTGCCGGTTTATACACCTATCGTCCCAATCCAGTCCCCTACCCAATGCGTGACTGCAATCACTACGATTGCGATCAGAAGGTGTTCGCCGACGACCTTCCAAGGTGGCTCGCCCTGTGATTTTGCGATGATATAGCTCAGAACAGACAGAATGGACATTCCCCATATCAAATTCACAACTATGGCAGTGGATAGGGATAGAAGAAGGACGGGAACCACAAATGTCATTGCGACCAGGAATTTCGTCAGAAAGGTCGCAATGGTGGCCCCCCAAATCTGCTTGGCGGTGTGAGTGTTATCCGCTTCCTCTGAAATGTGGATTCCCAGGGCATCCGAAAACGCATCAGCAATGGCGATTGTCAGAATCCCGGCAAGGACCACAATCTTGGAATGCGTCCCTGAGTGGAGACCGACCATGAGACCGAGAGTCGTGATGACCGCTGATGTCAGCCCAAACGAAATGCCTATTCTCAACCAATGCTTCATCTGTGTGTCCTTATCTTAGCACCCGACGTTCCCGCATCACCAGTCGGCAGGGTAAATGGGCATTAGTAAATGGCAATTAAACACCTAACTTTGTTAAAGCTTTAAACGCCATGACCCTGCCCATCTGAGTGCATAGTGTTGTTCGGCATATTTCATGTCCAAAGATATGGACGTATTTCAATAAGACGATGGAGATTTTGTTGATCCTGCTCATGCCACTCCTTCTCCTGTTGCCAGTGTTTCTCTAATGCTTTGTAATACGCAGCATGCTTCTTCTTATCTGGCTCTACCATTTTTTTATGGTCTGTTCCGGGAATATCTTCAAATTTTATTGGTGGCACCTTCAAACGTTTATCATCCAAAGGACTTTTTCGAGCAGGACGCTTTGTTTTCCACCATTTGTATAATTCACAAATCTCTCTCCAAGCCCGCTTATATGTGTCATCTGCATTCCAATCCACAATTTCGTCCGGTTTTTCCTGCTCTACAAAATCCACTAAGATTTGAAATACAGCATGTAGCATGATCTCATCTCGATCATGCCACCCTTTTTCTAATGTATGGATCTTGAGATATTTCATATTGTGCCGAACGTTTGGGATAACCGGTTTGAAAAACTGCCAGTTTTTTCAAATCCGTGTTCATCGCATTGTGTATGTGCAGCATTGATCAAGACCAAAAGCCACCGTTAAAATTCAATTATTTCTTTTTCCGCTTCCATGTAGATTTCATCAATATTTTTCTGAATGGATATTGTGCTTTGGATTGCGGTTGTAATCTTGCAGTAATGCTTAACATCATCAAGAGCTAGGACTTTCCCTTTCCTGTCTTTGAGCCACTTGCTTAAAACCTGATACCCGCCGATCCGGTATTGCCAGATATTTTCCTGTATCCCTTCAAAATACTGGTGTTGATTGATATAAACACGCGATCGTTTTTTGTCATATTTTATCTTTTCTACTCTTTTGTCACCTATGCCCTGAAATTTTGCGACCGGGGAATCAAGCTCAGGTGATTGCATAAGATGCAGGTCCGCAAGACGCTTGCCGTATTTGGCTAATTTTTTGAAAAGACGTTTGTCTTTTGTAAAAGGGACTCTCGGAAAATCCGTTTTTAAAAATTCGGCATATTCCGTCCGGTAAATGTTGGAGTAGAGAACAGCGTAAATATAGTAAAAGATATCTTCAGGCTCCGAATCGGTTTTATAGGCTTTCGCCAGGGCGGAGAATACCTTTGGGTTGATATTCGGCTGCTTTCCTTTGGATTCTTCCAGGTGGCTGAACAGATCTTTTTTGTTTGGGTCGGGGTAGAGGTAGAGGGAGAAAAGGTAAGAGCGTTCTCTTGTTTCCAAAGAGACTGTACAATCATTAATGATATAATTTGTACACAATGCATGCCTGAAACCACCATTGACTTGGCGATTGGAAATCATTCCCAAATTCTCCTGCATCATATGCCGCATGACATCTTTCCGGGATCGTTCGATCAACGCATCATGATAAAATATCCATTGAATATCAAAGGGTCTATATAAAATTTTAGCAAATGCGCTTTCCCAATCCTTGTCATTTCTTACTTTTTCCCGCGCTGTTTTCAGTTTCCAGTTGGCCTTGTCCTTAAGTTTATATGGCTTGCTTATCAGCTCATCCAGTATTTTTTCGTCACAAAACATTCTGATGCGCCGCTTGAGCGCTTGTTGATCAGCATCAATAACAAACTTGTCTCTTGAAGTGACGATCCCCACGCTGTTTACCGGAAAAATATCGGTTATTTTCGGCGACTTTTCATACTGTTCTAAAAGCCTTTCATCCCTTGGAACAAAAAGATAAAATTCTGATTTGGGAGCTATTTCTTGCCATTTTGTTGTTGTAATATCATTATTGATAAGCCATTCGTATTTTTCCTTTCTCATTCCCCACAGTTCGGAATGAAAAACCTTCTTGCCGTTTTCACTATTCGTGTCTTTTGTCTTGATGAATAAGGCAATGGCCGTTCCCTGGCGGATATCAAACACGTTTTCATCCTTTGAACCGTCAGGGCATTTTTCCTTTTTCAAACTGTTGCCGTGCAAATCCAGTAAATAGATTTCGTTGAAACTGTTCATCAACGACTCACGCATTCCTCTGAAAGTGGGATTATCCAGATAACTGTGATTGGTAATAAATCCCAGGACTCCTTCGCCGGCCTGATCTATCTTCCACTGACCGAAACGAATAAATTTAACATAATCGTCTTGCAGCCATTTGGGATTCTTTTCGCCAAGCGGTTTCCCGTCCACACGGTAATATCCCTTATCTTTAGTGCCATTGTTATGTGTGTAACCTTTCTTTAACAAGCGGTCTATCCATTCTCCCTTGTTTGCAGAATGCCCGGAATATGGAGGATTACCCAATATTGCCAGTATCGGTTGTTCTTTTTTCACTTTTCCGGCCAAGCGCGATTCTTCGGAAAGGGAAGCCATGCCGGGCAAACTGGTTTGCTCAAGCTCCTCCATATCAAGGGTGTTTGTCAGATAAAGTTTAAACCTGTCATCCTTTTGGAGGCTGTAACCGAGTTCTTCCAGAAGAAACGACATCTTCAAATGTCCTACCGCATAAGGCGCCATCATAAGTTCAAAAGCATAAAAGTTTTTAAGAATATGCTCCTTGATAAATCCTTCTCTATCGCCTCCGCCGTATTTGGAAGCAAATTCATTCACCGCCAGTTTCGCCGCTTCAGCCAAAAAAGTAAGGGTGCCGGATGCCGGGTCCAACACCGTCACAGAATTGCTCGCTATGCCGTCAGCCCTTCCAAAGCGATCCTTTAAAATATGGTGAAGTGAACTTACAATATAGGAGACAACCGGTTCAGGCGTATAATAGACGCCACGCCTTTCCCGGGTTTTTGGATCATATTCGGCAAGAAAGGTCTCATAAAAATGGACAACCGGGTCTTTCCCTTTACCTTCTCTGAAATAATCCTGAAGGAGTTTGTCTACTTCCGCCATTGACAATACTTCCGCTATATCATCAATAATCCATTCCATTTGAGCCGGAACGTCTTCGAGGGATACAAACCGGAAAACATCTCTTAATATGCCAATAGTGCGGGGAATATTGTCATAAGCGAGTTTTCTGTTGAAACCGTTCTTTGCCCGCATGCGGGCGGCAAACAGACCATAAGTGATTGTTTGGGAATAGAGATCAGCAAAGTCCTCTTTTGAAAGCCCGCTGATTAAAAACTGCCTGAATGCTTCATAAAAACCAAGGATAAAGCCTTTGCCGGTTTTTTCTTCCTCTGCCAGTTCTTCGGCGATTACCTCATCCTTTAAAAAGGACGTGCGTTTGGCCAGCTCTATCGCCAGATTTTTTGCGTTGTAAACTTTAGGCAGAGAAAAAGAATAAAACTCTTCAATAAGCTTTATAAAATCAGGTTCTTTTTCAACAGGCGGAACCGTTTTGATCTTATGTACGATAAAAGGTCTGGCGATTAAGGCTTTGTTGACAAGAATGCCGTTTCGATAAAGCCGGAACTCGAAAAAATTGGTTAATATCAGGTTGGGGAATGTGTTTCTGTACCTCTTTAGCTGTTCTGAATGTTCTATCAAATCTAAATTTTCGATTGTTGGGGCTTTAGCCTCTATATATCCTACAATATGCTGCTTTCCATCCCAGATCCGGAAATCAGGATTGCCAGCCTCAGTGGCTTTGGGGAGTGTTGTAATGTGAATTTTTCGTTTACCGAAGGATTGGGCTAGTTCTTTCAAGAATGCCTCAAGGGTCGAATAATAACTTTCCTCTCTGGCATCACCTTGATTTGCGGTCTTAAAAATCTTTTTCAGATATGATTTAAGCATTCAGATGACCTTGAATTTAAATATTGAAAGCAAATATCAAACGACAACGCCCGACTTCACCCGCTGCACGGGAATTGCCGACAATGCTCAAATCATACAGGAACGAATGTTTAGCTGCAAAACGCATATTATTTGACAACGCTAGTGCAGTCGGTGTGCAAGGAGTTGTTAGCTGCAATTAAAGTCTCCCCCTGAACTCGCTTGCCCATCCATTCAGTTTATCCAGATCAGCTTCGATCTCGTCGAAAGAGGGAGGTTCAGCTCTTGTCTCTGGTGTCTGATCGTGTAGTTGGGTGGAGTATTTGGTCATCAACTCCTCAATAAGTTCGCAGTCTTCCGCGGTAATCACGGAGAGACCAGATATCTGTTGGGTTTGTATGCTCCTGCGGAATCTGTTAACCACGTTGCTTGTAAGGACTTCCTCTACTGCACGTTCGGTAGCTTGGCGAATGCGCAAACATAACTGAGCCAAATTGGCCTCGTATGAATCTCTGTTATCAGCAATGTCAATACGTCTAGCCTCCTGCAGCGAGTTACGTAGGGAACGTATCCGCGCATTCAAGTTTTTCGTTTCCCAGGGCACATCGGGGATACATTTGCCACATACCGTCGCCTGTTTGATTACTTCTTTGGAATCAAACAAGACTCTGGCTTTGGATGCCTCTTGCAAACAAACTAGAAAGAACAGGTCGTGTGTGAACACAATGATTGGCCTTGAGCGAGCCATCCGAACAAGGAGGCCCGCTAAATTTTCTCTGTGCAGATGATCAAATGAGCAGACAGGATCATCAAAGACTATGGCTGAGCGAGACGGAGACATTGATATCTCTGCAAGAAAAGCAGCGAGTGCAGCAGCACGAAATTCGCCTTCACTGACGATCTTATGAACATCGATAAAGCTGCAATCTTCATCCGCAAATTCAACTCTATGATAGACCACGCCACGTTGACCTCTGGTTTTGTTAAGTGTGAGGACGGTTTCTCTGTTTTGTATTTTCTTAAGAAGCGAGTCAAATCTGGTTTTTAACTCGGAAGTCACACACTGCTCGGTTAGCGAGTTACTAAGTACCGTGATTGAAGTGGTTCTGGCAGAACTGATAGCGTTGTCCAATTTGTATACTTTGCCCAGCCTTTCCACTTCTGCTAATATTTGAGTTTGTTGTGCCGATATCCATTCTTTGGATTGCAGGTTAGTCTTCTCGTCTTTGAGATTATGCACCTGTACAGGATCTGCTGATTTCTCAAGGGTTTCCACTTCTTGCTCTATCGCCTTTAGTATTTTATCGATTGAATCAATCGGGGAAACTGCTAATGCAGAGGGCTGGTCCCATTTATTATCTTTCAATCCTTGGATGAGCCAAACCCTGCGAACAGCGCTCTTCTCCAAGAAGTCTTCGACGGTAATCCCGGGTTCATTGCTATAATTCTTGAATTCAGCCAATGTCTCAAGATTGTCTTCGCTGAGTGGCAGCAGTTCATCTAATTTGGTGATAGACTCTTCTATCGCCTGCTTGCATTCATCCAACTTCTTTGCAGTCTCATCTCTGATGAACTTGTCAAACCTGTCAAGTCGGTCTTTTGCGTCAGTGTCCAAGGGCTGCTGACACAGTAAACAATAGGTGAGTGTATCTATGGCAGGGAACTCCACACCAGGTTGAACAACGGACTCGGCAAAGTTCTTTGCGGCAGCCCAAAGCTGTTTCCAAGCTTCGGTACCCACGCCGTTTATTGGGTCCTTTCCTTCCATGGATTTAGAAGCTATCTGCGCGGCTTCAACTGAAGCATCATGTTCGGCTTTAATTAGGCGAGCCTTGTTGGTACTTTCATCTGAAAGGGCATCATTTATAATAGAGAGATTGTTTCTCAAGCGAGTAAACCTTGTTGCCTTCTGTTTGAGTTCATTGGCTGCCTCAACTGGATTTGATTGGGCTAATACTCGGTCCAATTCTTGCGAGCGCTGTCGTTCTTCTTCCGTGAAAGTAGTGTTTCTAGTTATCTCAGATGTTTGTGTTAGGCGAGTTAGCCCATTGTACCAGCGACCGACGTCTGTTGATTGAAATTCTGTTTGCAGTGATAGTAACGCTTTCACCAAAGCACGTTTCTCATTGTTAAGTAAATCGGTTATGTTGTCACAGACTTGGGCAAGCGAATCCAGCAAGTTCAGGCCGAGCGGCGCATACGCAACTGCATTTTCTTCATTTACGTATATCGAAGCACCATGGGAATCAAAAACATTGATGGCAGCAAGCTCGTCTGGGCAAGACACATCTTCACACCAATCAAACTGCTTCTCGTCATCTCCAACTTGGTATGTTATAGTGGCAATTTTTTCCTCGCCAGCAACGGATACAAAGATATTGGATAGTATTTGCTCTTGTGTGTGTCTGCTGCGACATACCTTTTTCAATAACCGAATGTAGCCAGATTTACCAGAGGCATTGTTTCCAAATATTACGGTTATTCCCTCGGGACTGAAGCTCAGAGTTTGGCCTGGTGCAAGTGCGTTTATGTTCTGGACATTGGATATTGAAGTCAGGGAGACTGGGGGGAGGGAAGAATCAGGTTCCTGAAAATGGTGTGATGCAAGTGGTTCATGACTTACATTGTGATCCAACAATCCATGTTCAGCTTTGCATATCTGAAGAAGCTCCTCTATATCATTTGGCTCCAGCTGGGGATTAAGAAAGAGCCTCCTCAAAGCATCCCGTTGCCAATCAGGGCGGGTCAGTGACCAACTGAGAATATCTGCGTATACTGACACGGCATTTCCTCATATGATATGTTCTGATGTTCCTGGATCAAATGACCGACCATCATTGATTGCAGCTAACGGGGCTGCGGATAAGCAGCCGGAGAGACCGAGATGTTAATCTCGGGATCGACGGTCTGCTTGACCCCATTGTTAACCCTTTTTTATTCCTTCCATAAATTCTTTGATAACCTTTTGAAGCATCAAGTCAATTTCAACGTAAATTTGCAACTGAGCTTTTTGCCAATCACCTTGTTTTGTAGGTAAGGGCTTAGCAATCAAAGAAACATAAGTATCTCTGATTTTAGCCCTTTTTTTCTCAATTTCTCGCTCGGAACCATGATCGATATCATGCCTTGCAGCCAATCTCAGATGTTTAACTTTCCACAAAGGGTCCAATAACGATTCATTCGTTATAGAAATCAACCTTTTAGCCGTACCAGATCCCTCATATAAAAGAAAAAAAAGATAATCTATTAACAAATTAAAATCCGTCTCATTCCTAGCAATAAGCGAAGGAATTATTGCACAAGCCATCATCGTTTTTGATGTCGGCTTGAAAACAGGAGCTTGCCCATTGCTCTCACAAAGCGAATTTATTCTATAAAGTTGTTCAGTGATAGCGTATCCAAGGTGTGATATACGTGCCGGAATTGACCTGTTAAAACTTTCTTCAATTTCTCCACTAAAACGGTCCGAATAGACAAACCCTAAGTGTTGATTGACTTGACCATAAAGACCACCTTTAAATGTTTCACCATGTATAATCTCTTCGCTTTGACACTCTCCTTGTCTCTCTATTGCTCCGCCAATCTCAAGAGAAGCATTGATAACCTCGAATAAATCACCTGATAATTCGGTTATTTCCATTCTGCGTTCTGCTATTATGTCTTTGTCATACCGCAAGTATTTGAATTGCCTATCTATAAAAGACTGGTATTCCGCAACTGACGCAAGAGTAAAATCAGTGAAAAAACTTTGTGGATTCCAAAGCCTTGATGTTGCTTCCGCTGCCGCAAGAACAGATTCAATTCTGACAGAAGGCAGCTCGAACAGATCTATATTTTGGGGAAACTGATCCTGAAGTTTATATAGATTTTCTTGAGCTTCTAAAATTGAATCAAAACCGACTGAATTTCTAATACATTCAAGTTCTCTTGAAATGGAATCAATACTGCCAAGGCTATTTTCTATTTGCTTTTGTAAAGACAAATAACTTTCAGAGATTCCTGCGATCGAAAGATAGTCATTTATGTGTGCTTTGTGGAGAACGGCATTTTGATATTCAAGTGCTGGAAATTTTGCACTATCAATAATTTTTTGATATTCCTTCATTGATTCAGAAATTGGCTCAAAGAGTTTTTCAATTTGTCTCTGTTGTTCAATTAATCTGCTAAACCAATGATCATTGGGATGGAACGTCATTTTAATGTTACCACCTTAGTTGAGTTACTTTTGGGTTAACATGTATTATACGGCCTATTTTATGTAGAAAAAGGCAGCGGGTCATTTTAACTACCTGAATATTCATAAAATAATAAAATGAGCTGTATTTAATTACGGCTTATCTCCACCCTCCAGCACAACTTATTTCCCTTTAGCAAATTATAGTAACTATTCAGGTTGAAGGCTGAAGACTGAAGTA
>DFBI01000208.1 GCA_002367335.1 Syntrophaceae bacterium UBA3084
CATGATTCGAAACAATATCGAAATCTTAAACTCGAATGTCCAAAACTGTTTCGAGAATTTGTTAATTGACTTCGACGTGAGTGCTCAGTCGAACGATATTCGAATTTCGGATTTGCGGCTTTGCCGCTTTAGGGAGTTTACCTTTTACCTTGCACCGTGTACCGTGCTCCTTGAACCTTGTACCTTTGTCTTATCATCTGATCAAGAAGGAATCCGTCATGGATGAATTCTACATGAGAAGGGCCTTAAGGCTTGCCAGAAAAGGTGAGGGGTGGGCAAGTCCGAATCCTATGGTTGGTGCCCTGATCGTTAAAGAAGGGAAAATAATCGGTCAGGGATATCATAAAAAATTCGGAGAGAATCATGCGGAAATTAATGCTATTAATCATGCTTCAGAATCGATAGAGGGTGCGACTTTTTATGTAACTTTAGAACCATGCAGTCACTACGGCAAGACGCCTCCCTGTGCTGAAAAGATCGTTGATGTCAAGGCATCAAGGGTGGTAATAGGAACCACCGATCCCAACCCCCTGGTTTCCGGCAAGGGGATAGAGATCCTGGAAAGTCATGGGATCAAAACAAAGGTTGGGGTACTTGAAGAAGAATGTGTTGCGTTAAACGAAAAGTATTTTAAATTTATCAAGACAAGAACTCCATTTGTTACCCTCAAGTATGCCCAGACCATTGACGGCAGGGTTGCAACATCTGCAAGTCATTCCCGATGGATCAGTTCGGGACCATCCCTCAAATTTGCACACAAGTTGAGAAGTCATCACGACGGTGTTCTGATAGGTATTGGAACCGTTCTGAAGGACGATCCCGATTTAACGGTTCGCCTGGTAAGGGGCAGGAATCCGTTGAGGATTGTTATTGATTCAAGTTTGCAGATACCTCTGAATGCCCGGATTTTCCAAAATCAGGAAAAGGCGAAAACATTAGTAGTCACAACCCTTCGCTGTTCTGCTGAGAAGCTGGCGCGTCTGGAGGGGATGGGCATTGAAGTTCTTTTTATCGATAAAAATGGTCAGAATCATGTCGATCTGAAAAAACTCTTAGTTGAACTTGGGAAAAGGGAAATCTCTTCAATCCTTGTTGAAGGAGGTTCAAAGATCATTACCTCTCTGGTGAAAGAAAAACTTTTTGACAGGATGCTGATCATTACCGCGCCGAAAATACTGGGAAAGGGAATTGAAGCAATAGGCGATCTGGGGATTGAGAAAATGGATGATTCGATTGGCCTGACCTTCGATAAAGTTTACAGAAAAGGGGATGACATCATTATAGAAGGATTAATTCAAAATTAATCCCAAGAGAGGAGTTGTCATGCCTTGGTATGCTGTTAATACAAGGTCGCGTTTTGAAGATAAAGTTTATACCCGCCTTGTTCAAAAGGATGTGGAGTCCTTTCTTCCCAAGATAGAAGTGTGGAGCAAGAGGAAAGATAGAAGAAAAAAAATCAGGGTACCCATGTTTTCAGGGTATCTCTTTGTAGAATTATTCGACTTAACCAATGAAAAAAAGCTGGATGTTCTTAAAACTCCCGGTGTCGTCAGGATGCTGGGAAAACCGAATAGTTATGAGCCTATACCCGTTCCCGATGCCCAGATAGAGGCTATTCAGCGTGTAATAGGTTCGGAAGTGGAAATTCAAACGTGTCTATATCCAAAGGTTGGTGAAAGTGCTCGTATCATGGACGGAGCCTTCAAGGATATCGAGGGGGTTGTGCTTAAAACGGATTTAAAAAAGAATCTTTTTGTTATCTCTATAGATCTTCTCCGGCGTTCCGTTGCGATTAATCTGGAGGGTTTTAGAATAGAGAAAATTTAATCTTGGTTAAAAGCCTTCATAGCTTCTCCCAGCAGGAGATCTTTTCGACCCTTGTATTTTGGCGAGAAGTGAAAAATCGTCATATCCTTTGCACCGGCCATTCGTGCAAGATCTCCCGCCTGTTTTGCCGTCAGATGATACTTTTTTAAGGCTATTTCCGCATCTTTTTCAAGGAAGGGTGATTCAATGAAAATTATGTCGGAGACACGGGCTAACTCGATAATTTTCCTGGCATTATCTTCATTGTATACAGCATCTGTTATATAAGAAATCTTTTTCCCCGGTGTGATCCTGATGATCTTTTTCTTGAGTGTTCCAAGGGGGAATGTTTTTCCTGAAATCCGTTTATTTTTGTCTTTCCACCATACTTCGATGAGGGTATCATCAGGATTGCCTCCGAGGATTTTATCTTTGAATTCTCCGAGCCATGGTCCTACGGGGAGTCCCATCTCCCCGAGAGCATTTTTTTTGATGTTGATATGTTTTTTCTCTTCAATCGAGTATGCGAGTGATGGAATCTTGTGATCAAGAAATGCCACTTTTACGGTAAAATCATTCCGATCTACTACCAGCGTACCGTCAAAGTCTTCAGCATCAGCCAGGACTTCGGGCTTAAAAGCACTTTGGCAACGATAACGCCGTATCCGTTTATGTTTTTCGTGGAGTTCCGTTATATCGAGGGTGAAAGTATTTGTATAATTTTCGACAAGATTCCACGTGTAGGCGCCTATTTTGTTCTCCACGTTTTTAATGAAACCCGGTGGACCGAAAAGAGAAATATGCTGATCTCTTCCCAGGCAGATCCTTAACAGGTAATCAAAACCGATGAAGTGATCCATATGTGTATGAGACACAAATACATGGCTGATCTTAAGGAGTTCCCGGGCTGAAAGATGATGGAGATTTCCCAGATCAAAGAGGATAGATCTCCTTTTATATCGAAATTCAACATATACTCCCGGATCATCAAAGGGATTATTAATGAGTTGGGCGCTGAACATAACTTTATTTCCTTTTTAACGGATGAATTATTCTCCATATTACAGTATATTTGGTGTTATGAAAACCTCAATCATTTCTCAGAAGAAACATAAAGCCCTTATTGAGCGGATGAATCAGATTGGCATAAAGGAAGAAGATCTCCGCGAAAGCTTTATCAGGTCTTCCGGTCCTGGAGGGCAGAAGGTCAATAAAGCGGCTTCATGTGTATATCTTGTCCATATTCCGACGGGGCTTTTCGTGAAATGTCAGCAGTCACGTTCACAGGCTTTAAATCGTTTTTTGGCGAGACGTATACTTTTTGACAGGATTGAGAGGTTTCGTAAGGGGCACATTACTGCTGAAAGGGAGAGAATAGAAAAAATAAGGCGACAAAAGAGACGCCGGTCAAAAAAAACGAAGGAGAAAATTCTTAGGTTAAAACGTATTCAATCAGAAAAGAAGGCTCTTCGCTCAAAAAGCTCAATTTCCATGGAAGATTAGATTGTTCATTCCCAACATTTACGTTAAAACAAAAAAACTAATCACGAAAGTC
>DFBI01000032.1 GCA_002367335.1 Syntrophaceae bacterium UBA3084
TTTCTTAGGCGGTGGATTTGGGAAAAAGATGTTGACTTGTGATCTCAGTGTAGCTAGTATTTATTCGTTGGAGTACAAGGTAAAGCCAGGATACGTGTTCATCCTAGTTTGAATAATCAGATGGTATCAGTTGCAATGGAGGTTTAGCATGAGTGTTAAAATTGCGATCAATGGTTTCGGAAGAGTAGGCAGATATATCATTCGTGGATGTCTTGGGAGAAATGATGTAGATATTGCCGCCGTTAATACAAGAGCACCGGCAAAAACGCTTTGTCATCTTTTAAAATATGATTCGGTACACGGGAAAATTAACGCTGATGTCAAATACAATAAAAATGCCCTCATTGTCGACGGGAAAGAAATCAGAATAACCAATGAAACCAGTGACTTCTCAAAGCTCCCATGGAAAGATCTTGGTGTGGACATAGTAATGGAATCAACCGGTAAATTCAGAACAAGGGATGAGGCAGGTGTACACCTTAAGGCTGGTGCAAAAAAGGTTATTATAGCCGCTCCCGGTAAAGGCGTTGACGGTACTTTCGTTCTTGGCGTTAATGAGGAATTATACGATCCTGAAAAACATCATATAATATCCAATGCGTCCTGCACAACCAATTGCCTTGCACCTGTCGTTAAGATTATCCATGATAATTTTTTCATTGTCAAAGGTCTTATGACAACAATTCATTCATATACAATGGACCAGCGGCTGCTGGACGGCTCTCACAAAGACATGCGAAGGGGAAGGGCGGCAGCCATGTCGATTGTTCCTACATCGACGGGGGCGGCAATTGCTGTCACCGAAGTGATCCCGGGGTTGAAAGGAAAGTTGGCGGGTATAGCTTTGAGAGTGCCAACTCCCAACGTCTCACTCGTCGATTTAGTCGTTGAAGTAAAACGTTCCGTAACCGTTAATGAGGTCAATGGGGTCCTAAAAACCGCAGCCGAGGGAAAATTAAAGGGAATTATGGCTTTTTGCGATGAAGAACTTGTTTCCGTAGATTTCACAAGCGATCCCCATTCATCAATAGTCGATGGACTGTTGACAAATGTCATTGATGGAAACCTGGTGAAGGTATTCTCATGGTATGATAATGAAAGCGGCTATGCCTGCAGAATGATTGATCTTGCTGTTTATATGGGCAAGGCGATGACAGGTAAATAAAAAGTGAAACCTATTATTGCAGCAAACTGGAAAATGAACAAAACGGTGGGTGAATCTGTTTTATTTGTGGAGCGATTGTCGAACGAGTTCGCCAAAACGGATGATAAAGACATTATCATTGCTCCGCCTTTTACAGCACTGCATCCCGTAGCGGCTGTATTAAAGGGACCAACGCTTCATCTCTCAGCACAAAACATGCACTGGGATGAAAAAGGCGCCTACACGGGAGAAATATCTGCCGGAATGCTTATCGATGTTGGTTGTGAGTATGTCATTATAGGACACTCAGAACGACGCAACCTTTTTGCTGAAAGAGATGAATATATAAATCAAAAGATTAAAACTGCATTCAAAATGAATTTGAAGCCAATATTTTGTATTGGAGAAACCTTAGATGAAAGAAATTTAGAAAAAACCTTCGAGATATTACGAAGACAAATAAAGAAGGGATTGAATAATATCCTTTCTGATGATATAAGGCGAATTGTTTTTGCCTATGAACCGGTCTGGGCAATCGGCACAGGTAAGACAGCAACGGCTCAACAGGCAGAAGAGGTACACCGTTACATTCGCAAAGTCATCATTGATCTCTTTGGCGAAAAGGCTGGCGCCAATATACGGATCATTTATGGGGGAAGCGTCAATCAGAAGAACATGGGTAGCCTCATGAATCAACCGGACATAAATGGTGCCCTTGTCGGTGGAGCAAGCCTTGATTTTGAGTCGTTCGCAAAAATAATCAATTTTTAAAAAATTAAAATAAGGAGATATAAAGATATTGCACGTTTTAATAAGCATCCTCCATATAGCAATGTGTATTCTGTTGATTTTCATCGTTCTTTTGCAATCAGGTAAAGGCTCCGATATGGGGGCTGCATTCGGAGGTTCAAGCCAAACGGTTTTTGGAAGTAGTGGCCCCGCGACATTTCTTGGGAAAATAACAGCTGTTATTGCAACGGTTTTCATGCTCACATCTCTATGGCTTGCCTATTTTTCAGTCCACAAAACCAGTTCAATTATGGAGAACTCGCCGATACCCGCCGTAGAAAAATCTATACCGGCGGCCGAGCAAGGCAAAGGAAGTGTTGCCGCTCCAGTGGAAACCCAGACACCTGAAGCAGAAAAAAAGAAAGCCAAATAGCAAACAAAACGCTTCAATAAAAGAAATACATATTCATTGACAAAATGGCAAAAAATAAATAGCCTTAAAAAATGCCGAAGTGGTGGAATTTGGTAGACACGCTATCTTGAGGGGGTAGTGGGCACAACCCGTCCGGGTTCAAATCCCGGCTTCGGCACCATGAGAAAAACAAAGGGTTAACCTGATACAGGTTAGCCCTTTTTAGTTTCGACAGTTCTTCCAATTAACATTTATACACCAAAACCATGGCCAAACCGGCAACCTTTGAGAACTTGCCAAAAGTATTGGCTTGGTCACGATTCTGCCACTATCTATCCAAATATTTACTTGTAAAAGTTTTTGTTAGTTGCTATCTAATCAACGTTAAATTTAATTATAGTGGAGGGTGTCATGGAAAACATATCGGATGCTACGAGAGGATTTGTTGATCTGAGAAGGCATATGTGGATTGCCGGCATTGAAACGGAGCTTCGCAGATTGATCTGGCAGATCGCTGTTACAGGAAAATACATTTCAGCAAAGATCCATGAATCGAATCGCAAGCTGGCCGGCTTCAGAAATATTTACGACGAAGAACAGCTCGCCCTTGACAGGAGCGCCGATGAAATTCTCCAGAGTCAATTCCAATTCTCAGGTTTCGTCAGAGAGTATTCTTCAGAAGAACAATCCGAAATAATTCAAGTTGGTAAAGGAAATGAGCAATATTCTGTAACGGCAGATCCTCTTGACGGGTCCTCGCTGGTAGATACCAATCTGGCAGTAGGCACAATAATCGGTATCCACAAAGAACCTCTTTCTGAGGGAGACAAAAAGACCCTTGTTGCGGCAATGTATATCACCTATGGCCCGCTTATTACAATGGTGTACTCGGCAGGTAAGGGAACCCATGAGTTTGTCTTAAACAGGGAAGGAGAATATGTCCTCTCAGAAGAACGCATTATGTTAAACGAAAGAGGGTCTATTTACAGTCTCGGAGGCCTGCGAAAAGACTGGTTGCCGGAACACCTTAAATTTATAGAATTTTTGGAGAGAGAAGGATATAAGCTGAGATATAGTGGAGGATTTGTTCCTGATATCAATCAGATTCTAATTAAAAGGGGAGGGGTTTTTACATATCCCGCCCTGAAAAATAAGAGTATGGGTAAGTTAAGGCTAATTTTTGAGCTTCAGCCAATGGCATTTCTCATCACACAAGCGGGTGGAATGGCAACCAATGGAAAAGAAGATATCCTTTTAATCAAGCCTGAATCTCTCGACCAGAGGAGTCCGATTTATATAGGAAGCCGGTTTGAAGTAGAAAAAGCAAAGGAATTTTTAAGCAAAACCCTGTGAAAGATATTGATGTCTGACAAATGGCGCTCTGTTTGACGTAAAAAGTATACAAACTGACAAAAAGCAAATATCCACCCAAAGCAACCTTGAACTTTGAACCGTGAACCTGGACAGTTACAAAAGGTTTATCTCACTTTTGCTCCCACCTTTGCTTCTTCATCAAAAGACACCAGGGTAAGGTCTTTCTTTTTGTCTGTTGCCAGAAGCATACCGTGAGACTCAACTCCCATCAATTTTGTCGGTTTCAGGTTTACCACGACGGCTATCTGTTTCCCGATCAAATCATCGGGTTTGTAATCTTTCCCCATACCGGCAACAATGGTTCTCTCCTCACCAATGTCAATTTTTAACTTTAACAGTTTGTTTGATGTTGGAACCGCCTCTGCCTCGATAACACGGGCCACTCTGATATCTACCTTTTCGAAATCTTCAAAGGATATTTCCTCTTTTATATCGGTAAGCTTTTTCACCTCGGGCACTTCTTCTTCTTCGCATTTGATACGAGGGAACAGTGCATCACCGCGTGTTAAAGTATTACCGGAAGGCAGACCGCCCCATTTTTCTATGCTATCAAAATTCTGTGAGGATATATCTTCTATCCCTAAACGGCTCATGAGCTCCTTCGAGCTGTCCGGCATAACGGGAGATATAAGAACGGCAGTTATGCGGAGGGCCTCCAGAGTATTATACATAATCGTCCCCAGTCTTTCTCCGGCGGAGGGATCTTTAGCCAGTACCCATGGTTCCTGTGCCACAATATATTTGTTAGTCATGCTGATGAAATCCCAGACGGAAATGAGACACTTATGGAAAGACAATGTACGGAAAGAACTTTCCACTTCAGAGAACAGGTTTTCCGCCCTTTCTATAAGCGCAGCGTCTTCTTCTGTCTGAACGCCGGCCTGGGGAACTTTTCCATCACAGTACCTGATTGCCATGGTGAGTGCTCTGCTGGCAAGGTTTCCCAGATCGTTAGCCAGATCGGAGTTTGTTCTCTGCACAAAATTTTTCTCGCTGAAATTTGCGTCAAGACCAAACACCATCTCCCGTAAAAGGAAATATCTGAATGCGTCCAGTCCGTATTTGTCCTTCAGATCCAGGGGACTTACAACGGTTCCCCTGCTTTTTGACATCTTGCTTTCTTCGATGTTCCAGTAGCCATGAACATTTAAATGTTTGAATGTATTTATTCCCGCAGCCTTTAACATAGTAGGCCAGTAAATTCCGTGGGGTTTGAGGATATCTTTTGCTATCAGATGTTCACAAACAGGCCAGAATGTTTCATAGTTTTTACCTTTTGGATAGCCGATCCCCGTAAGATAGTTGATAAGCGCGTCAAACCAGACATACGTGACATACTCTTCATCAAAAGGAAGTGTAATACCCCAGGTAAGCCTTGTCTTCGGCCTTGAAATACAGAGATCCTCAAGAGGTTCACGCAAAAAGGCCAATACCTCATTTTTGTAACGTTCAGGTCTGATAAAATCTGGGGTATCCTTTATGTACTGAATCAACCAGTCTTGATACTTGCTCATTTTAAAGAAATAATTACTTTCATTTCTGTACTGAGGAGTCGTGTGATGGTCGGGACACTTGCCATTTTCCAGCTCGTTTTCCCGGTAGAAACGTTCGCACCCAACACAATAAAATCCTCCGTAACTCCCAAAATAAATATCACCCGAATCATATACCTTCTGGAGGATTGATCTGACTGTTTCTACATGATTTGCGTCTGTTGTCCTTATAAAATAATCATTTGTTATGGAAAGCTTGGGCCACAGCTCCCTGAATTGAGAGCTGATTTTGTCTGCATACTCTTTTGGAGTTATATTTGCGTTCTCAGCGGCTTCGGCTATTTTATCGCCGTGTTCGTCAGTACCTGTAAGAAAGTATGTCTTGTACCCGGACATGCGATAGAATCTTGCCATTACATCGGCTACTATGGTCGTATAGGCATGACCGATATGCGGTAATGCATTAACATAATAGATAGGTGTCGTGACATAAAAAGTCTTTTCCATAACATCTCACTTTCAACTGGTTTTTCAGGGTCTTTATTTAATGTGGCAAAGACGAAAGGTCGGAGGCAAAAGGCTAATAGCTGAAAGGATTAAGGGGTTAATTTCTTCTACCTTCAGTCTTTCGTCCTTTCTATAAACTTAACGAATTTGTTTACTGGATTTCCCGGGCAGGGATTTCTATTTCTTTTCCACTTTCCAACATGACCGCAACTTTTTCTTCGAGGATGTTTTGTCTTATTACCTTACCGGGACCCTCTGTGGTTTGTATAGATACCCCGCATTTTGGCAACCTTTTTTTTGTATCTACATAGTTATCATATTCAAACGCAAGGCAACACATAAGTCTCCCGCAACGACCCGATATTTTTTCCGGATTTAGCAACATATTTTGCTCCTTGGCCATCTTAATAGATACCGGGTCAAAGTTATTGAGAAAACTTGAACAGCAAAGCTCTCTGCCGCAGACACCAATGCCACCCAACATCCGGGTTTCACTCCGTACCCAGATTTGTTTTAACTCAATCCTTGTTTTGAATTCCTGCACAAGATCCTTCACAAGTTCCCTGAAGTCAACCCTGCTATCTGCGGTAAAATAAAAAACTATCCTGGTTTTATCGTAAGTACATTCAACATCAATCAGTTTCATAGAAAGGTTTCTATCTGTTATTTTCTCATCGCAAAAAGTGAAAGCCTTCTTTTCAATTTCAATATTTTCTCTTTCAGTTTTCAGGTCTTCCTCATTAGCTTGTCGCACAATTTTTTCCAGGTTATCCGGCAATTCATGCTGCGGTAATAATCTAACACCAGTCACAATGGATCCGATTGACATACCGTTCTTCGTATTAACAATAACTTTATCACATTTCCTTAATGAAATATCGGAGGCATCAAAGGAATACACCTTTCCTCTTTTTTTAAATCTCACACCAACAATACTTCTATCTGCATTTATTTCCTGTACCATAATTGTCTCTCAGACTAAAATCCTGCTTATGAAAAGCTTCTTTTTAAATGTTCAAAAGCTTAAACATCATCGGCTCTAAGGTCAACTGTCTGTTGGCATTTTGTTCAATAGCCCTGTATGCCAGATTGATAGTTTTAATATTCCGTAATATATCATGTCCTGAAAGTTTTTCAGAAAATCTTCTTGTCATATTTAGGATATCCTGATTTATCAGGATATCCGGTTCTTTTGTTTCTTTGTAAACCAGCATATCCCTGTACCAGTTCTTCAACGCATCGAGCTTTTCTGTAATGGTTCTTCTGTTTTCCCCGAAACCATCGGCAATGGTAAAAAACACAAGAGGGTCTTTTTCGCTATCATAGTCCACAATTTTTTCAATTACCTCATTTTTGGATGATAAGTATGATTTCTTCATCATTTCCAAGGCATTTCCTATACTTCCCCTGGATGATGAGGCAAGCAACCAGGCTGATTCACTGTCCAGGGATGTACTATTTTCTAAGAAAGATGTTAGTATGTCCTTTCGTATTGGGTCGAATCTTATTTTCTGGCATCGCGAGATTATAGTTGCGGGAAGTTGATAGGGACGTGAGGTTACCAATATCAGAATATTTGACGGATTCGGTTCCTCAAGGGTCTTCAGAAGAGCATTGGCAGAAGGACCGTTCATTTTTTCCGCATCCACTATTATGAAAATTCTCTTTTTCCCCTCGAATGGTTTGAACTTCATCTGATTCTGTAAATCTCTTATATCTTGAATCCTGATGAAAACGCCTTTCGGTTCTACAGTAATAACATCGGGGTGAAGTCCGCGATCGATCTTCGTACATGATGAACACTTGTCACAGGAATCAATATTTTCTTCTTTACAATTTATAGCCTTGGCAAAGGTTCTGGCAGTTGTTTTTTTGCCAATGCCCTTCATTCCATGAAAAAGATAGGCATGTGCAACACGCCCCATTTCCATCGCCCGTTTCAATATGGCTATCTGTTTGTTCTGTCCATAAATATTCTCGAAGGACATAATTTCTTGCCTGTCGGCCTTTAGCCTTTAGCCCTTAGCCTCTTTATCGATTTATCTAAATGGGAACATACTTCGCGATGAACTTCGTCAATTCCCCTTGACGCATCTATGACACGAAATCTTTCCGGTTCGTTTTTAACAAGTGCAAGATAGCCTTCCCTCACCTTCATGTGGAATTGTATATCTTCCCTCTCAAAGCGATCTTCTGCAGGAGAATCCGTAATTTGAGATATTCTGGCCACTGCTCTTTTAAGCCCGGCATCAACAGGAATATCAAAAAAGAGTGTCAAATCAGGTTTCAGGAATTGAGATGAAAAATCGTTAATCCGGTGAATATCTTCTATTTTTAACCCTCTTCCAAAACCCTGGTATGCAATGGTAGCATCACAATAACGATCGCATAACACCACCCTGCCATCGCGAAGGGCCGGCATTATAACTTCCTCCACATGCTGGGCCCTTGCCGCGGCAAAGAGAAGGAGCTCAGATTTCCCGAAGATGTTAAGGGATGTCTTGTTCAGGAGTAGTTTTCTCAGTTCATTCCCGAGTTGGGTGCCACCCGGTTCTTCAGTTATTATCAAGGGAATATTTTTTTTACTCAGATAATTTCCAGCCTTTTTTATCTGGGTAGTCTTACCAGAACCTTCAGATCCTTCAAATGTGATAAACAGCCCCATGTATGCTTACCTAACCCGGACAAGCCGGAGGTTCAAGGTTCAAGGTTCAAGATTCAAGGGTTCAGGGGTTCAGGAGTTGGCAGTTCTCTAACCGTGAACCCTATAGCCCGAGTAGCTACAATTCTTTTGCCGTTCGACTGAGTTCACGGTTGGCCGCCTTTTCCCATTCAGCATTCGATGTTGGACGTTCGATGTTCATCTTGGTTCCGGCTTGTCCGGGTTGGACTTTTGGCACAATGAAGCATGTTGCAAAAACACTGCTGCCCCCCGACCCATGATACCAGCATCTGGCAAAGTGTTCAGAGTTTCTTATTAGCGCTCTACTCTTTTTCGTTTCCAGCATTAATCGCTTCAACAGGACAAATATCTGCACATGCTCCACAATCGGTACAAAGAGCTGCATCTATTACATATTTATCCTCTCCTTCACTGATTGCCCCCACCGGGCATTCATCTTCACAGGCTCCACAAGCGATACATTCATCCGTAATAACATAGGCCATTTTTCATATCCTCCATCTATTAATTTCTAATGCAACAAAGTCGCGAAGGCTAAGGGCTAAAAAAATCAAAACCCAAATTTTTGGATTAGAGGATTAATCTCTAACCCCTTAGTTTCTTAATCCGTTTAGCCTTTTGCCCCTGACCTCTCACTATTTTACAAGAAATGCGGTTGTATCAAAAGTCTTAAACTGAAACAACTTCCTGAACCCCGGGAACTTTTTCTTTTAAATATCTTTCTATTCCCATTTTCAAGGTCATCCGGGCCATTGGACAGCCGTTGCATGCTCCAAGGAGTTTGACTTTTACGATGCCATCATCACTTATATCGATTAACTCAACATCTCCACCATCGGCCTGTAATTTTGGCCTGACATCGTTGAGTAATGCCTCTACTTTTTTCTTCATACAAACGTAAAATTTTTACTAACCACTGATCATTACATTTAAATATCAATGAGGCATAGCACCAATTATCTTGCCTGCAACCTCGTCTGCCAGATCTGCAAGGTCCGGCTTGATAAGCCAGTAATCTTTGACCTCGTGATGTCCCGCTTCCCACATGATCTTTCCTGTCTCTGCATCCACCAGTTTTGTAGCAAAACCGACTTTTGCCACTTTATCCTTACCTTGTGCAGTGTAATTCCAGAAATCCACATTTACGATGAGAAAAGCATCAATCTTATAATGTTTCCCAATCTTTTTGCTTAATTCAGGATCACTGAAGTTTACTGTTTTCAGTTTCGTCAGATAGTCAACAACGACCTTTCTCAGATCAGCATTGTAAGCCATCTGATTTGTTACTCTTTCCGGTGACGCGACGTCGGAAAACCATCCCTTCTCAACAAGAATTCCAGAGATGATCTGATCGACAACACCCCGTGCCTCACCATAAGTACCCACATCAACAGGAAGAACAGCAATAGTTTTGGGATGAAAATCCCCGGCAAACGGGCTGACCTGAGAATAGCGAATACCCCCACATGCCGACAGCGTAAAAAAAATGAATAATGCAAGAAACGTAGCAAAGGATAATACACGCAATTTCTTGCTCATAAAATAAACTCTCCTTTAAATTCTTTATGAAACATATTTCATTACGATAATCCACAAACAAGTACTCAGCCCGGCAATGACAAAGTTCGTTTCCAAAAGGCCCTCGAGAACGACGCCGGCGAATCGGGTTTTCTTAACACAAAGATTTATACAAATCCATATATAAAAAACAGATACCAGAAGAGCTAAACTTAATGATGAAGTATGCTTCCCGAAAAATGAGCCGATAAGTACAATTCCCATAAGTGCCGATATACCTGTCAATAGTTTCTTTGTGTTATCCTCCCCTATCACAACGGGGATGGTTTCTCGCCCGACAAGCCGATCACTTTGAATATCGATCATGTCAGAAAGAGCAGATTTTGCAAATACCACAGTAAATACAAACATGAACGCCACGACAGTGCTGGGGTGTATTTTCAGACTTACCTCAATTTGTGGGATTACAACCGTTACAATAGCCCACGCCACTGCAATGAAAAGGGTTTTGGAACCCGGTATATCGCCTATTTTTTTCAGACTCCACTCTTGTGGAAATACTCTGATATTGTACAACAAACCGAGCAAAGAAATAAAAAAGAGCAAGGCAAAAGAAGCCAGACCGTTCATAAAAGAAAAAAGGAGAGCTGATATCAGCGAGATAAGACCAATAGATAAATATACATTACTATGGCGAACATACGATTCTTCTCGGAAGCCACCTTTTATTCTGCCAAACTTTTTATCCTGCAGTCTGTTAATAGTATGCATTGAGTAAACGTAAAGAGCAGCAATCAGGATGTTAAGGATATTCATCTTAAGATTCTGGACATACGTGCCAACCAGAGACAGAAATCCGGCGCCTATAGCAGAATAAATATCCGTTCTCACAGCAGATACCCAGAGTTTATAAAGTTTCTTTAAACTTTTCTGATTTTCCTCCTCGCGATATTGTGTAATATGATCGATAACTCTGTCTATAATCCAGTTTGGCGTAGATGCACCGGCTGAAACACCGATATTGTTATACCCGTTGATTCCTGTTTTTTTAAGCTCATCTACTGTTTCGATATGAAATGTTGGGATTCCGCGCCCTTCCGATATCATGGCCAATCTTTTTGTGTTAGCGCTGTTTTTACCACCGACAACGATCATGGCATCCATCTC
>DFBI01000146.1 GCA_002367335.1 Syntrophaceae bacterium UBA3084
GAAGCGACAATGCCTTGCAGGTCGAATTGACTGTATTGAGAAGATGCGAGCTGAAGTGGCGGTATGGAATACCGATCGAAACAACCGTCAAACCAAGGTCGATTGGCAGTTTAGCACGAATGACGCGCGTATCAAACTGAAACGCCTATATCCGAAATTTTAAAATATACACTGTACTAGAAAAGTTCCTAAGAGTTCAAAAGAATCTCAGAAAGCTCATTATAGTAGGCGGTTTTGCATTATCGTTATCAGGATGCGCTGCCGGTGTGACTTTTGACTACCAAGGGACACCAACATCTACTACACCTTTTGATTCAAAATACAAGTGTGTTAAAAACTATTTAAGGACTGCATATCAATTTAAATATGAAGCTGACAAGGGGATGGATCAATGGCAGTTGCCTGAGCAAACAGAAAGAAGGGGAAGGGGAGACTGTGAGGACAAGGCCATTTGGCTTTATGCTAAGCTCCTAAAGGATGGATTTAACAATGTTAGGTTAGTCATTGGTAGACAGAAGGAAGGCGATCAAACGCTCCATGCCTGGGTAGCTTGGTATGAACAAGGCAAAGTATATATCCTAGACCCTACATCTGAAAACCTAATCTGGGAAATTTGCAAATATCCCAAAGGATACTACAAACCTTATTATTCCTTTTACTGGGGAAAGGCCTGGGACCATTTATTGAAGCATTTGTACTCTTCCTAACCCTGCGACTTTATGTAATTTTTAGGGTGTCCAAAAACTTTTTTACCCCAAAGATTTACGAAAAAACAGGGCTTTCAAGTCACCCAATTTGATAAAGAGGTACGGGTAATGGGGGACGTTTTATAACTGCTTTCTGAACGCCCATGCGGCTGATCCCGAGAAATCTTGCCACCTCCGCTGCCGGATGCCCAACTTCTTCAACAGCCAGCCAAGCAAGCAGGGATCTGGCTTCTGAATACTGTCTTTGTCTGTTCCCAGAACATATCAACTCAGGTTTAAGGCCCAATTTCCCAGCCACAATTTCAATCAGTTCCTCTATGGGGCGTTTGGCCAAGGGGACCGTAATGGGGGACGTTGTTACATTATGAAGTTATGCCAGATATTCGCCCATAATTTCTGGCTCTTTCTCATATTTGCAGAAGATAAAGAGGGATTGCCAATAGGCATCAGTTTAATATCACCCTACGATAAACATTAACAGAAATAACCTGTGGCAAAAGGGATTGTAGATATTATTCGTCCTCCTACTATCTTCTATCAAAAGCTATGAATTTGGCTCCTTATTCGAGCTCGTGGATAGGAGTTTCTTTTTCACATTTTATGAGTTTGTAAGTTTCTGATATTATTTGGAATTAGTTTCCCGGAATTCTATGAGTTCTATTCCGGCCTCTGCCAACATATCACGGGACATGGGATCTGCATAGCCTTTTGCATAATAGATAGACCGGATGCCGGCATTTATCAGCATCTTTGTGCATATAACACAGGGCAGATTAGTGCAATACAGAATCGAATTGGCTACGGGAATCCCATGGTATGCAGCTTGAATAATTACATTCTGTTCAGCGTGGAGCCCTCTGCAGAGCTCATGCCTCTCACCCGAAGGGACCTTGAGTTTTTCCCTCAGGCAACCTATTTCAAGACAGTGTCTCAAGCCAGTCGGCGCTCCGTTATAGCCTGTTGCCAGGATACGACGATTTTTTACAAGAATTGCCCCTACTTTACGACGCAGGCACGTGGACCTCTGGGCAACCAGGTGGGCAATGGACATGAAGTAGGCGTCCCAGGACGGCCTGGTATTTTTGATATCTTTTTCCATATCTTATAATTCATCTGTATAGAAAATTGGGTAAGTTTTTCAGTTTCTAAGCCGTCATTCCCGCGAAGGCGGGAATCCAGTGGTTGTAGCGTTTATGGATTCCCGCCTTCGCGGGAATGACGAATCAAACATAAATTCAGCATCCAAAATTCAGCATTCAGAATATCGTGCCAGACGTTCGGAATATAGCGGAAACCTCTCGCACAGGGACCGGATCTTCATTTTAATATATCCGATCAACTTATCGTCTTCAGGTTGGTTCAAGAGTTCTGAGATGTAGTTACCTACTTCTTCCATCTCTTGTTCTTTGAGCCCTCTCGTAGTTACTGCAGGGGTCCCGATCCGGATACCGCTGGTAACACTCGGGGAACGGGTATCAAAGGGAATAGTATTTTTGTTTACTGTGATACCGGACTGCTCCAGTATCTCTTCTGCCTTCGCCCCAGTGAGGCCCTTGTCTGAAAGATCCACAAGAATAAGGTGATTGTCCGTGCCCCCTGAGACCAAGCGAAATCCTCGGTCCTGCAAGGTCTTTGCAAGGGTCTTTGCGTTTGAAACAATCTGCTGCTGGTATATTTTAAAATCGTCTCTCTGGGCCTCTTTAAAGGCTACGGCCTTTGCGGCGATTACGTGCATCAAAGGACCTCCTTGAATGCCAGGGAATATCTGGCTGTTCAAGGATCGGGAATACTTTTCCATGGCTAATATGATTCCGCCTCTGGGACCTCTCATAGTCTTGTGGGTCGTGGAGGTAATAAAGTCTGCAAATGGGACTGGGGACGGATGAACACCTGATGCCACAAGTCCGGCTATATGGGCCATGTCTACCATGAGATAGGCCCCAACTTCGTCGGCTATCTTTCTGAAGGACGCAAAATCCAGAATGCGGGGGTAGGCGCTTGCTCCGGCAATAATGAGCTTCGGCTGGTGTTTTTCGGCAATTTCTGCAACCTGGTCGTAATCTATGACTTCGGTCTCCCGGCTTACGCCGTAGTGAGCTATCTTGAAAAACCGTCCTGAAAAACTCGCTGGTAAACCATGGGAGAGATGTCCTCCGTGTGTCAAATCCATTGACAGGATGGAGTC
>DFBI01000154.1:0-1284 GCA_002367335.1 Syntrophaceae bacterium UBA3084
TGGCTTTAGATGTTATTGAAGAGGTCGGGCCCGAGGGCAACTATTTGAAAACAGAACATACCCGTAAGCATTACAAAGAACGTTGGTATCCAAATCTTTTTGAACGGGATACGTATAATTCTTGGATTGGAAAGGGCGGGAAAACACTGGTTGAACGGACTGCTGACAAAGTTGAGCTAATTCTATCTGAGCATGAACCTGAATCTTTGCCCTCTAAGATAAAAGAGAAGCTTAAGGGAATAGTCCATAGAGCCTACACGAGCTAGAATTCAAAGCCCTATTTTCATCATTATATTTAACTTGTTTTCATAGAATTAATTAAAACAGTTAAAAAATATCAATTGACAAGGATACTTTCATGGATTTTCAAAGGTAAGCGAATTGGTTCAGACTTTGCGCTGAAAGGAGGCACTGCTCTAAATTTCATTTACCTTGATATTCCTAGGCTTTCCGTTGCTTTTCAGATTTCTCAGGTTGCATGATGAATCAACGATATCATCACGAAGAAATAATCATAGGATGATGGCGCTAAATGTTAATATTTCACGTCTTTCTTGACAACTCAGTAGATAAATGGGTGGTAATTGGGGAAAATTGTGATACACTGGATGCAAGATAAAAGGAGAAATCAATGAAAATTATTAATATGGTCATACTCATTCTGATCGTTTGTTCAGTCAATCCACTCGCCCAGGAAGTAGATATATATAAAAGGCCTGTTCAGGTAGAAAGAAGCCATAATTTTGATGTACAGCATTACCGGTTGAAACTGACTTTTGATCTGGACAGGAAGGAATTTTGGGGAGAGAATAAAGTGACTTTGCATCCCTTGAGGGATGAATTTATGGAATGTGTTCTCGATGCCAAAGAGCTCGTTGTAACAAAAGTTCTAGATCATCTGAATGTGCCTCTCAAGTTTAACCAGTCTGATCACGAACTCATTGTCTATTTATCGCGAGCTTACAGCTATAAAGAGGAAGTTATATTCACCATTAAATATTATGCAAAAGATCCGCAGAAAGGATTTTTCTTCAGCGATGAAACTCCCCGGAATCCCAAAATGATCTCGACCGATTCTTTTCCTGATGAAGCCAGACACTGGTTTCCCTGCTACGATTATCCTCATGATAAAGTGACAATGGAGTTGATCGCAACTGTACAAAAACCCAATAAAGTCCTTTCAAATGGGAGGCTGGTCAGCATAAAGGAAAATAAGGAAGACAATTCAGTCACTTATCACTGGTATCAAGATAAGCCGCATTCGACCTATCTTTCCATGGTGGC
>DFBI01000154.1:1380-12437 GCA_002367335.1 Syntrophaceae bacterium UBA3084
CCTGGGCAAAATATGATCAGGTGGAGACCCCGACCCAGGGTGGCGGGGCAGAAGCAACTTCAGCGACTATCCTTGGCCAGAATGTTATTTATGACAAGAAAGCCGATAAGGATTTCTCCTGGGAAACAACCATTGCCCACGAGATATCCCACCAGTGGTGGGGCGATCTTATTACGCTGAGAACATGGTCGGAAACCTGGCTGAATGAGAGCTTTGGGACCTACTCGGATTATCTTTACACGCGTTTTGACAAAGGCGAAGATGAAGGAGCTCTTGCTCTCTTAGAGAAAAAGAATTCCTATTTGCGGGAAGCGCATGAGAGATACATTCGTCCTATAGTGTTTAACCGCTACGAACATCCAGGTCAGAATTTCGATAGGCACACCTATCCAAAAGGGGCCTGTGCTCTTCATTTGCTGCGATTTATTTTAGGAGATAAATCATTCTTCCGGACTCTTCAACATTTTTTACATAAGCATGCGTTTCAACCGGTGGATACACATGACCTTAAAATAGCTGTTAAGGAAGCAACCGGGCAGAATATGGATTGGTTTTTCGAACAATACATTTATAAACCAGGGCATCCTGTGTTTGACATCGGATATAAATGGGATGAAAATTTAGCAAAAGTCCAATTAAAAGTTGCCCAGATTCAGGATTTCTCTCTGGGTATTCCCGTCTATAAAATGCCTGTAATTATTGGAATCACCACCTCAAAAGGAAAGGTTGCAAAAAAAGTCTGGATAAAACAAAAAGAGGAAATGTTTGAATTTGAAGTGAATGAAAAACCTCTAATGGTACGGTTTGACGAGGGAAATTATCTGTTAAAAGAATGGACATTCGATAAAAAAATGGATGAACTTCTCTATCAGCTTAAAAATGATGATGTGATTGGCAAAATGTGGGCCGCGTCAGAATTAGTGAAATTTAAAGGGGATACTCTTGTTGCTGAAGAATTGAGGGAAAGGATACAAAATGATTCTTTCTGGGCTGTGAGGAGAAGTGCTCTCGAAGCTCTGAGCGAAGTTGAGGTGGATGCGAATATTGAACTACTGAAAAAAGTGTGCGAGGAAAAAAATTCAAAAGTCAGGGCAACGGCATTAAAAATTCTGGGAGATACAAAAGATTCAAAATATGTCTCTTTTTTTAAAGAACGATTCAATAAGGAAAACAGTTATGTGGCACAGGCAGAAGCTCTCCGGTCTCTAGGGAAATGTGGAGACAGGTCGCAAATTTCTTTTCTGAAAAAAGCGGCTGAAATGGAATCACCTAGAAATGTGATAAATAGAGCTGCTGATTGGGCCCTAAAGGAATTGTTGAAAGGCAGGCAGGATGATGAAATAGAGTGAAAATCATCATCAACAGAAAAACCAAATTTTTATAAAAGAAAGTAAAATGAGAGAAGATCCTGAGGGAATACAATATAAGAAAATAATGAAGCTAGGTAGTTTTAAAAATAAAATAGTCTTGGATGTTGGCTGTGGATCAGGAACCTATCGGTATCTCATATCGTTAACTAAAAAAGTAGTTGGTATTGATCCATCTGTTATGCTTATTAAAAAGGCCCAAGATCAGCTTCCCGATAATTTAAAACAAAAAGTAACCTATCAAGTTGGCTCGGGGGAGGAGTTAAATTTTAAAGATGAAACTTTTGACCTAGCACTTTTTTCCTGGTCCTTACACCACATTTCAATAAAATTTCAAAAAAAGGCATGTAGAGAGACTTCTAGAGTTCTTAAGAAGGGAGGGCAACTTTTAATCCTGGAACCAACTTTAAAAGGTGAATTCATCCGTTTTACCGAGATTAGTCATCCCGAGATAGAGCCGGTGAAAAATGTAATTACAATATTACTTCAGCTGATAGGAAAATTTTTCGAGTTAGAGAGCCAAGAAACTTTTGTCATTAAGTACTACTTCGATAGTGAAGATGAAGCTATAAAATATTTAAGAAGAGAAGACAACTTACCTCTAAGTAAAGATGCAGAAGTTCTAAGACTTTTAAAATCTTGTAAAAGGGTAAAAAATGAGATTTTAATTGAGGAGGGGGCAAGAATTTTATCTTTAAGGAAAACTTAGTTAAGAAATTCTTTTATCCCTGAGAAGCACAATCATCACACAACAATTTACCATCTAATGGCCGCAAATTTTCCGAGTAATTTCCGCATGACTCACAAGTTCCAGAAATAGTTCCTACCGGTGAAGATAAATCGGAAACTAAAATGCTTTTAGGATGTTTTCCTTCGGAAACTACTTTAATAATAATATCCCGGACAGGCAGGATAGCCTCCATCCTCCAGACATAGGGAGTCCCAAAAAATGAACGGATGACCCTGCTATTGAATTAAATTCTGTTACCAAGGAGATTCACTCTATACTTCTCGAGTAAATCTTCATCTATATCGAATCCAAAACCATCACCATTCGGGACTGTAATGTAACCATCTTCAATCTCAATCTTTGGTTGGAGAAGACTTTCATTTATAAGAGAAAGTTCCATGAAATTCTCTAATTCTTGCGATTTTCTTGTTGACAATATATTGTTGACAATATATCTTTTTTCGAAGTAGTATTGTTGAGACTGTTGCTCGATGTGTGATAATTTGAAAATATTGAGCGGAGTTTGTTTTGAATAAAAAGCCAAATTTCTATCTTGTAAAAAATCCTATAAAAGCGATTGGACTATCAATTTAAGTCAGGAGACCTAAGATGGAAACCCTTTTACGAATACTTTCAGAAGATGAAAAAACGCAAGTACATGAACGGTCCTTAAAAATCCTTGCTGAAACTGGCGTCAAAGTCAATACGGCCAAAGGACGCAAATATCTCAAAGATGCTGGGGCCGAGGTTGATGGGAATTCAAAAATTGTAAAATTCCCG
Source organism: Syntrophaceae bacterium UBA3084 (assembly GCA_002367335.1). Taxonomy (GTDB): domain Bacteria; phylum Desulfobacterota; class Syntrophia; order Syntrophales; family UBA6807; genus UBA3084. The sequence continues at coordinate 4,258 of DFBI01000154.1, forward strand.
CGTGCATTGGTTGAAGAGTCTTTGCGCCTGGCACCCAAAGATTTCAGCTTGGGCGCTCGCAGACCTGGCTGGGACCTATCCATGAATGCTGGTGAATGCACTCTGATGATTGATGGGGAGGGCACTTCGGTTATTGACCGCAAGACTGGTGAACACCGGCCATCGACTTTTAAAGATTGGTTGGAAGCTACTCGTTTGATTGATGCGCTGGATGAATTCGGGGTGTTTTGGGATATGGTTTGGTGTGGTGATGCTGATGAGTCAATCTCAAGTGCAGTCAAAACCTGGCGGCATATTTTCAGCAACTTTTCCAAACATGTGCAAGATTCCTCTCCAAGTGTTGAATTCAGCCCGTGGTTACTAGAAATTATTCAAGCTATCTTTGGTGATAAAGAAACTGTTCGCCGAACACACCCTTTCTCATTTTTAGTATGTCCTTTATCTCCTTTAGAAATCGATGGGCAGAGTACTGATGCTTACCTAGAGCTCTTGGGATGGGATATTCCGCTTGCTGTGATGCCGATGCCCTTGATGGGAGGTACGGGGCCAGGGAATATGATATCAATGACGATTCTCGGCAATTGTGAAATTTTGGCGATGCTGTGTTTAATCCAGGCTGCTGACCCAGGAACGCCGTTTATCTATGCACCAGCCTTGGCTGTGATGAACCCGCGAACAGGATCGTATAATGCCGGGGCTATCGAGAATGGATTGCTTAGTTCAGCGGGGATTGAAATGGCGCGTTATTATGGCTTGCCAGTGGAGGGAAGTGGTGGGGGAACCGACACATATGCTCCTGGTATTCAGGCAACTTATGAGAGGGCCATGAGTTCTTTGATACCCATGTTATCCTGGCCTGACTTGTTTATTGGCTCGGGATTGTTGGGTGGCTCGATGATTCTGAGCCTTGAGCAATTAGTGATTGATGTCGAAGTCTTCCGGATGAGTAAACAGGCCCACCGGGGCATCCTGACAAATGATGAAATGTGGTTGGATGATGTGATTCAGCGAGTTGGCCCGGGTGGACATTTCTTGGGTGAAAAATCCACAGCCGCCAATATGCGCTCCGGGGAGTGGCTGATTCCCCGTCTTGGCGTTCATGAAGGCCAAGAATCGTGGGAGATGGCAGGCAAGAAGGATGTCTTGGAAGAAGCCCGTGAAAAAGTGGAAAATCTGCTTTTAACACATAAGCCTATGCCTCTATCAGATGAGGTAGAAAAAGAACTTGATAAAATTCAAGAACGAGCAAATCAAAGCTCAAAGTAAAGGGATTCCTAATTGAGCACCAGTGACACACAGCACAACCCGAGGCGCGTACTAAGAAGCGGTTTCACATATGCTGTCATCATCGGCGGCATCATTGGACTAGGTATCTTACGCACGCCCGGGGAAGTTGCAGCGGTTGTTACCGATCCGTTGATGTTTGTGTCCCTCTGGGTATTGGGCGGCCTGTTCATACTATTGAGTGCGGGAGTGGTGGCCGAACTGGTGGGTATGACGCCGCGATCCGGGGGAACCTATGCCCTGGTGCGGCGTGCCTACGGGCAGTTCCCCGGTTTCGTCATTGGCTGGGTTGACTGGTTGACCTTTGTTGCTGACATAGCCTTCAAGGCAGTCGTGGTCACTGAATTTGCCGCATTGTTAGTTCCAGCAATGGGTCAATGGAAAACACCACTAGCAATCATGGTGTCTTCGTTGTTTGCGGTGCTTCAATTACGGAGCATTGCCTTGAGCGCGAAAATCCAGCAGATTGCTGCTGCCGCCTTGGCACTGATCGTTGTCGGTTTCACACTGGTGCTGGTATTCGCAGAGTCGGCGGTGAGCATTGGTACGGATTTGGTTCCCCATGCGGCTAATGGACTCGGCGCCTGGAGTATCGTAGTCGCATCCATCATTTATACTTACGACGGCTGGTATTATGCTGCCTATTTCAGCGGTGAAATAAAAGGCGGCGGTGGAGCTGTGGCGCGCGCCTGTATCAAGGGTACGGCCGTTGTCATTGTGCTCTATGTATTCCTGGTTGCGGCGTTGGCCTGGAAGGTACCCTTGGCAAGCCTGGCCGGCAACGAACTGGCATTGGCCGGCGCCCTGGAGATGGTCGTCTCTCCGTTTGTGTCAACCCTCGTAGTGGTTGCGGCAATAGTGATGTTGCTGGCCTACCAAAACCTGCTGTACATGGCCACGCCCAGGATTCTCCAGGCACTGGCGGTCGATGGTCTGGCCGTCAGGCGCGCAGGGGTAATCTCAAAAGGCGGCAATCCGATCTTTGCGGTGGTGCTGAGTTGGGGCTTTTCGGTCGGCCTGATCATGATTGGCGGATTCGAATTTCTGCTTCACCTTTCTGTATTTTTTTACCTGTTTTTGTATGTATTGCTGATCTCGGGAGTCATCATCCTGCGTTCGCGCCAGCCGGATGCTGACCGCCCGTACCGGGCCTGGGGTTATCCCTGGAGCACATATATATGTCTTTTCGGTTGGATACTTATCGCCCTGTTCCAGGTAGGTGTAGAAATAGAAACCGCCGCTTACGCCGCGATTTTTATGGCGATATCCTGGCCGGTGTACCGGTACGTTTTGCGCTCTAGATCGAACTATAAAATTAAACCATAAGGAGTGATCTAAGAATTGCTCCGGACTAAAACTCTTGCAATGGAATGAGCACCCTGGCTCAGGATCAATTCTGTCTGTCCGGGTTATGTAATGACACCCATGCAAAAGGCAGAGTGTACTGCTGAAATGATTGACGAGATCAACACCCGTATCCCAATGGGACATCATGCGGATCCTGATGAAATAGCCGCTGTATTTGCATTCTTAGCTTCTTCTGAAGCCTCATTTATTACAGGTGCAACAATTGTCGCGGATGGCAGGGAGAATTGTTAGGGAGATACGAGCCGATGGAGAAGTAAGGTAAGTATTGATCGCAATGTGAAATTGTAAATCCATCAGCAATCTTGTGGTGAGGATGTAGTATGATAACCAACTGAATAATTTGTAAAATAGGAGGATAACATGTATCATTTCGGATATGGATCTAATCTAAGCATCAAATGTGTCCGCGAAGAGCTAATCCCAGACGCTAAGTTTGTCATGAAGGCATATTTACCCAATTTTGAAGTACAGTTTCCGTTCTGGTCGGAAGAAAAACAGGGGGGCTACAGCGGCATCATGGAAGCTCCCGGTGAATTAGTTCATGGTGCGCTTTACGAAGTGACTGAGCAGGATCTCATAAAGACAGATAATATGGAGGGTGTATACAAAGACTTATATAAAAGATTCACTTATTTAGTGTTAGGCGAAGACGGTAAATGGCATAAGGCTGATTTATACCGGGTGATTGATCCTAAAGGGCCCTTCCCACCATCACGCAGCTATGTGGATATCATGCTCGAAGGTGCGCGGGATCTTGGATTGGATCCTGAATACATTAAAAAAATAGAGGGGTTTCACCGTCAATCCCAATAAGGTCCGGCACACATGATACTAGCTTTGCTGCATCGAATGAAAGCAAAGCCGATATCATGTGTTATCTTCAACCGGAGTTAATTTATGAGGATTTCTCTGATGGATTTTTCGACGTTTTATCAGAAAGTTCAATCAATTCTTGAAACTGAATTGCCGTCCGGTACTTCGATTGTCAAAGAAGGTTGTTGTATCGCTGAAAATATTGAAATCGGTCGTACCGCTTTCATGGACAAAATGGGCATAGACTCAGAGCTGGAGTATAAGCGGCACTGTATTAAAAACCGGCAAATCATGTATCATGCCCATATTGGAATGAACACATGGCGGGATACGGTTGAGACCATGGCTCTACTTTATAAAACCGCTGAAGAATCGGGTTTTGTAGTCGACAGGGCCGGTATTTGCCTTGACCGACGCATGGCGTTACCTAAAAACAAACGGGATCAGATACCGGCTGAAACCGGTCCTGAACTTAATACCCATTCACAATGGCAACAGGTTGGGCAGGCGGTTCCAATACAGCCTCATATGGGCGATTTCATGATCGGGTTTCCTGCTTCGGTTGAAAACACGGTCCAGGCGCTGAAAGCTGGCGTGACGACCATAGGGAATCTTTCGCAGTTTTTTGCTCACGAAGTTCCCATGTGGACCGACAAAGTGAGTACCACCATTGAAACAGTCAAAGCCATATCCATCATGGGAGCGATGAAAAATAAAGGTACACTAGTTCATTCTTACCTGGAAGACGGTTTCCCTGCGCTTTTTCAGGATTGTGCAACAGTAGCCGGGTGGGCTTTTTTAGAACGATATATTGTCGAAAAACTTCTAAATGCAAAACTGTCCCATTGTATTGGTGGATTAACCTCTGACCCTTTAAAACGAACAGCATGGGTTTTTACACTAAATAAGATCCATGATTATGACTGTATAGGTTCTATGATATACGGTGATACTATAAGCTTTGGGAGTGATTTCAACCGGAACCGAGGATTGGTTGCCGAATATCTAATGTGGGATATCATGTCCCAACTGGAATGCCCTACCGGTAATGCAGTGCTTCCCTTGCCAGTTACCGAAGCACTGCGAATACCATCTGCTGAAGAAATTGTCGAGGCTCAATGTTTTGGACGACGAATAGAGCAGACAGCCCGGAGATTAATGCCTTACATCGATTTTACCCCGGCATACGATTTTTCCGCAAAGCTGTATTCCGCCGGAAAATCAGTTTTCGAAAATGCTATCGACGGATTTAAAGAAGCAAAAATCGATATCAATGATCCGGTCCAAATGCTATATGTAATGAAGATGCTAGGGGCTGCTGATTTCGAAGAGATGTTTGGTATCGGTAAAGTGAATGAAGATTCGTCCGGAGGACGTCAGCCCGTTTATCCAACAGATGTATTTGAGATGTCGCAGCGTGTTATCAATGAAAACGAGCATATCTTTGACAATCCCCGATCAAGAAGCCGCCTGGAAGGCCGGAAATTTTTAATTGCTTCGACAGATGTACATGCACACGCCGTCACGATCATCCATGAGCTTTTGTCCAGGGCTGGATCGGAAATAACGAATTTGGGAGCCGAAATTAATCCGGACCAAATCGCCAGGGCAGCTAAATCGTGCGGTGTGGAAGCAATTTTGATTAGCACTCACAATGGAATGGCATTGGAATATGGTAATCGCCTGAAAGCGGAGTTAGACAGGCAAAAAGTAGATGTGCCGGTAATAATGGGAGGAGTCCTTAATCAAAAAGTGGAGGGAGTGGCTTTACCTGTTGATGTTACTACAAATCTTAAAGAATTGGGATTTTATCCTAGCCACAAGTTGGGAGGCAGCTTTCAAAAAATGCTTGAACATGACACAATATCCAAATAAAGAAGAGCTTACCACAGCTCACATTAATACTTGATTTCAAAAATATAATATTATGATTCCATTGCCAATTAGGAGACTGAGATGGCTTTAAATGATAGAAAAATTGCCTTCATCGGCGCAGGTCATATAACAAACATCCTTTTGGATAACCTTATCAAAGCTGAGAAATTATCCCCCCATCTTCCGATTGTCAGTGATCCGGATAAAAACAAACTGCAGCAGCTTTATGAAAAATACAAAATTACAATGGCGCAGGATAATTGTGACGCTGTCAACAAAGGGGATTTTATTTTTATCAATGTTCCTCCCCAGGAAGCTGGAGGTGTCATCAGTGAATTGAGCCGAAAGGGAGTCCCGAATAATAAGCTCATTATTACCCTGGCAGCAGGCATACCGATAAATGCCTACGATAAACTGGGGGATAACATACCTGTTGTTAGAGCACTACCTAATCCACCCAGCCAGATCGGGATGGGAATTGCTGCACTGTCCTTTAATGAGTTCGTAAATGATAAACAAAAAAGTGATGTTTTTGAGCTTTTCAGTTCACTGGGTGAGTATGCTGTTCTAAGGGAAGAGAACATTAATGCAGTGACGGCTTTGAGTAGTCCTGCAGCGACCTACCTGTTTTTTCAATCGCTGATCGATGCAGGTGTTAGGGCGGGTATCGATCACGAAACATCAACGAAAATAGTCTATCAAACCATCGTGGGAGCTTTGGAGGTTTGGAAACAGCGGCACGTCTCACCCCATGACTTGTTGTCGGAAGCAAGTACTCCGGGAGGAATTTCTGTAGAAAGCATCTTCACATTAGAGCAATATGATTTTACAGCTGCGCTGAATGAAGCAATTAGCAAAGGAGCTTTGAAAGCCAAAGAATTAGGTGATGCAGTTCAGAGCACAGTGGAATAAGTGCCGGAGGTAATTGTGTTACTTACCACGCTTATTATTTTGCCTTTGGTCTTTATGCTTTGTTTTACCTTTTATCCGACACACGAAAACTCCCAAACCCCGAAGCGGGGGAAAAACTCCTCCAGAGCCATCCGGCGACGGCGCCCTGACAGGGACATTCCTCATGCCTCCCCACCCTTTAAATAGGCTTGATTTCGGCCTGCTTTTAGATTTTAATGTACAATTATGTGTTATACTATTTTACTAAGCAAAATGAAGAATTTTACTCTGATAGCACTTTTGTGTGTATTGCTCTCGGTTCCCAATGATATTTTTGGACAAGCTGATGTCATTGTTGCCGGGGACATACAAATAAAGGAAGTCTTTATACCAATGGAAGATGGCATGAAATTGGCGGCCGATTTGTATCTGCCGGTGAACATGAAAAAGGACGAACGATTTCCTGTAATACTGGAATATCTGCCGTATCGTAAAGATGAATCCAGGTCTAGCCGTCTTGGCAACTACGACTATTTTGTGAAGCATGGATATATCGTTGCTCGCGTTGATATAAGGGGAACTGGACGTAGCCAAGGAAAATTGGTTGATGGAGAATATTCGGAACAAGAACAATTGGACGGCCTGCAAGTTATTGATTGGTTGTCCAAGCAGCATTTTTCGAACGGAAATGTAGCTATGCTTGGTATTTCATGGAGTGGCTTTAATGCACTTCATCACGCGATGCGACATCCTCCTGCCTTGAAAACCATTATTTCGTGTATGTCTACCGATGATATCTATGAAGATGATGTCCATTTCATTGATGGGATGCATCATATTGATACCTATGAATTGGGCATGGATATAGCCAATATAATACCTGGGCCACCCGATTTTGATATTGAAGGGGATTATTTTAAAAACCGCTTCGATACACAACCGTGGATCTTGAAGTATAAGAAACAACAAACAGATGGTCCATTTTGGGATAGGGCTTCTTTGAATAGAGATTACTCATTAATCGATATCCCCATTTTTATTGTCGGTGGGTATTATGATGGTTACCGGGATTTCGTGCCGAGAATGGTGCAAAATGCTGACGTGCCTTACAAAGCGTTACTAGGCCCATGGAATCATTGCTTCCCTCACAATGCTTATCCAGGGCCTGCTATTGAATGGCGAGAGATGGCTGTGCGTTGGTTGGATCATTGGATGAAAGGAAAGGACACAGGTATTTTAGAAGAGCCGTCGGTCTACTATTACCAACGTGACTGGCACGAACCGGGAGTGGAACTTACGTATATTCCTGGTAGATGGTATACTGCTGACCAGTGGCCCGAAACCAGGGAATCCATTCTTTACTTAAACCAGGACCACCATTTAGTGATCACACCTGCGCAATTTAAACATTCACTGGTTTACAAACCCACTACTCCCGACGCTACTGGTATTGCGATGTGGTGGGGCGACTTGAAACCGGATCAAAAAAAAACAGACGCACACAGTTTGGTCTACGACTCTGAACCCATTACCGAAAGCTTAGCCATAATTGGAATTCCTCAGGTGACTTTACAAACGAGTACCGATGCGCCAGCAGCTAATTGGTTCGTACGCTTATCCGATGTAGCACCCAATGGCATGGTTACTTTCATTACTGGAGCCGGTTTTAATGCTAACCATGTGGAATCTTCAGAAAAACCAATCCGCTTGACCAAGGATAAAATTTATACGCTTAATATTGATTTGCATGTCACTTCATGGACCTTTCAAAAAGGACATAAGATTCGACTCTCTGTAAACAATGCCCAATGGCCCATGATTTGGCCTTCTCCATACCCCATGACGACCTCAATCAGGTCGAATGACGAGCTGAAATCATTTTTGAAATTACCGGTGCCCATCAAGCCAACACAACTGGCAAAATCTTTTCCAAAGCCTGTAGCAGGCCC
>DFBI01000155.1:0-1072 GCA_002367335.1 Syntrophaceae bacterium UBA3084
CTGCTTTTAACACATAAGCCACTGTCTCTATCAGATGAGGTAGAAAAAGAACTTGATAAAATTCAAAAACGAGCAAATCAGAGCTCAGAGTAAGGGAATTTCTAATTGAGCACCAGTGACACACAGCACCACCCGAGGTGAGTACTAAGCAGCGGGTTCACATTGGCTGCCATCGTCGGCGGCACCATTGGGCTGGGTATTTTACGCACGCCCGGGGAAATTGCAACGGTTGTTCCCGATCCGTTGATGTTTGTGTCCCTAGTGGGGTTGAAGAATTGGAGGGCAGTGAAGGAATTGGGGAAATAGGTATTGACGTATAGAAAAGAAAAAAAAGGGGGAGTATTGCACTCCCCCTTTTAGCCAATCAAAATCAGAAGAACGGGAGGCATGCGTGCCCCACCTTATAATGTCCAACACGTACTCCTGATGGCAGCCGAGGAGAGTGGGGAGTATTTCTGAGGGCTTTCGGGATTGTTTTTTTTCTGATTCAAGGGCGGAGTTTATCTGAAACTTGATTGTTTGGAGATTCCGGGAAATTTGTGTCGATTTTAATCATTGACATCGTCGGTTTCGGTTTGATAACCTCATTTTAGGGTGTCAGTAGGTGAAAATGGAAAAAATTGCGAGGGATTTGCAGCAAGCCCAAAAACAAAATTCTTATCTTTTCAGCAGTCGCTGTATTGCCAACTATGCTGAAATTGTTAAAGCAACTGTTCAAAAGCTCCAGGAACAGGGATTGAAGCCGTTTCTATTCCCGATCATGGGGAGTCATGGTTCTTCTTCCGAAGGCCAGAAAAAAATTTTAGAGCATTACGGCGTAACCGAAAAGGATATGGGGATTCCGATTCAGTCATCCATTGGAAGTAGTGGAGCTATTTCACCTTAACAGTTAAGAATGATTCGCATTAAGAACACAGCGAGCCTGGGGGTAGTAGAGGTATCCGATGCCTATCAAAACGAGTTATCCAAACGGGCTGACCTGGAACTGATTGATGAATCAAGGCCTCTGGCATTTGATATGAACTGGAATTTAACACCATTTTAAAATATGAAGGAGTAAAGTTTGAAAAGC
>DFBI01000155.1:1139-9847 GCA_002367335.1 Syntrophaceae bacterium UBA3084
GAGTTAAAGTTTTCAGCCACAGCAAGCGCTTTAACAATCCAAAAGGATGGTTCTGCGGTATCGGAAAATGCTGCTCCTGCCTGATGCGTGTCGACGGAATTCCAAATGTCAGGACCTGTGTTGTTCCGGTGAGAGAAGGAATGCAGGTGGAGAGGCAGGGACAGAGAGCAATGCTTCCATCTCATGCCGAGATAGATGTGGAAAGGGAAGAAATAGATGTTCATGCACTCATCATTGGCGGCGGACCTGCCGGCCTGGGAGCAGGCATAACTGCCGGGCAGCTTGGGTTAAGCACGGTAATCATTGACGAGAATCATAACTACGGGGGCCAGCTTATCAAGCAGACCCATAAGTTCTTTGGTTCAAAAGAGGAATACGCGGGCTTAAGAGGGTTTGAGATAGCTGATATCATGTACGGGGAGTTCATGGAAACAGGCGGTGTGTATCTTAATGAGACCAGCGCTGTTGGCTATTACGGAAAGAAGAATAATAAGCATATATATATCGCATGCCAAAGAAGAGAAGGCGGTTATACACTTCTTGAAATTTCGTCAAAATATATTGTGGTCACAACCGGGGCCTTTGAAAATTATCTGTCGTTTCCCGGGAACTATCTGCCGGGCGTTTACGGTGCGGGTGGTGTGCAGACACTAATGAATGTTTACGGCGTAAGGCCAGGGAAAAAGGCATTGATTGTAGGCGCGGGGAATATCGGGCTCATAGTGGGATACCAGCTGCTGCAGGCGGGAGTTGAAGTAAAAGCTTTAATTGAAGCTTTGCCTAAAATTGGCGGCTACCTTGTTCACGCGTCCAAGCTCAAGCGCCTTGGGGTTCCTATTTATACAAGCCATACCATTAAAAACGCCCGGGGAAAGGAATCAGTGGAAGGAGCCACTATTGTAGAACTTGATAAAAATATGAATCCAGTCAAGGGAACGGAAAAGGATTTTGAAGTGGACCTTATTTTAATAGCAGTCGGCCTTTCGGCATCCAATAAAATTCTTTCGCAGATAGGATGTAAAAACACATACGTGAAAGAAATGGGAACGTGGCTCCCCATACACAATGAATATATGGAAACAACCATTGAGGGAATTTACCTTGCGGGAGACGCTGGAGGAATAGCAGAAGCAAGTACGGCAATGCTCGAAGGAAAACTTGCCGGTGCAGCTATTGCCGAAAAGGAAGGCTGTGACAGGGATAAAATAGAGGCTGTTAAAAAAACCGTTTTTTGCGAGCTGTCCCAAATAAGGGAAAGTGAATTTTTAATACCCATTGAAAAAGGTAAAAAGAGATGTCACCGGAAATGGGAAGAGGTAAAGAAGGCATGAAAAAAGAACCAAGAGAAATAGGATACCTGCCATTTGAGGTTATTAAGGAAAAAATAACGCTCCCTTCAAAAGAAAGAATGGAAAAAGGAGGGGTTGCTATTATTGAATGTGTGGAGAGTATTCCATGCGACCCGTGCGTGGAAAGCTGCAATTCCGAGGCGATCATAAAGGAAGACCTTACCAGTCTACCGCGTGTGGATTATGAAAAGTGCACAGGATGCGCGCTGTGCGTTGATTCCTGCCCGGGACTTTGTATTTTTATTGTTGACTGCAGCAGGGAGGATAAGGCGCTAGTGTATATTCCCTATGAAATGCTGCCTGCCCCTCAAAAAGGGGACAGGGGAGACGCGCTTGACCGTGCAGGAAAAAAAATCGGATCCATGGAAGTCGCGAAAGTCCGAAAAGGCGAACGCGGAACAACCGTTCTTGGCATACTTGTGGAAAAAGATCTTGCCATGGATGTTCGGGCAGTAAAAATACCGGAGAGTTCAAATGGATAATGAAAAAGAAACCATAGTATGCTTCTGTGAAGACGTTACGGAAGGTGAAATCATAAACGCGATTAAACAGGGCATGACAAAACCAGTGGATATTAAAAATTTTCTCCGCCTCGGTATGGGGCCGTGCCAGGGCCGGGGATGCGAGTCGCAGGTTATGAGGCTGATCAGGCAAGTAACTGGGCAATCCCCGGAACAGATCAAGCCCCTTTCCGACAGACCCCCTATTAAACCTGTACCCATAGGAGTGCTTGATAAAATAAAAAAACAGGGGGGACAGAAAAGATGAAAAAGAGCGCTGAAGTTGTCATTATAGGAGGGGGGATAAACGGCTGCTCCATTGCTTATAACCTTGCGAAGGCAAAAGTAAAGGCCGTGGTTCTTGAGAAAAATTATATTGCAAGCGGGGCAAGCGGCCGCTGCGGCGCGATGATCTGGGCACAGTGGTATGAAGGATCCAGCGAAGTATTGGCAAAAGTCGGCAACATGACTCTTAACCGGTACGCGAATCTGGAAGAAGAGCTGGATGCGGATATTGAATATACCCTTGAAAGTTCAATAATGCTTGTTAAAGAAGGAGAAGAGGAAAAGTTTGAAGAAGATATGCTGGAGCTAGAAAGATATTTTAATGTTCGCCCGGAATTCCTTAAGCCTGAAGAGATTAAAAAAATAGCGCCGTACATCGGAGTTGATAACCTTGAAACTGTTGGCGGGTATCTGCAGACCGGGCATATATCAAGTGCTTCTGCAAACCCGTTCCTTACTATTCACGCGCTTGTAAATAATGCGAGAAGGCTGGGTGCTGAATTTTATACCAATACTGAAGTAAAAGGAATCATCGTTAAGAATGGAAAAGTTGAAGGTGTTCGAACCAGTCAGGGAGATATAAAAACCAATATTGTTGTGAATGCTTCAGGAGCCTGGTCCGCGGATGTTGCCCGCATGGCGGGGATAAAAATTCCCACAAAGCCTTTTGGTGAAGAAGCGGTTGTAACAGAACCGCTTATGCCTATCACGTATTTTCCCCTGGCCCTGGAAAATTACGGCAGACAGACAAAAAGCGGTAATATACTTATCGGAGAAGAGCCCCTGCCTGAACAGGAACCTGGCTACAGCACGGAAACAACTCTCGATTTTCTTCCGCGCATCAGCGAAATGCTTTTAAAGCTGTTTCCAACATTCGGTCATATAAACATTTTGAGACAGTGGGCGGGAGTAGAAGATGTAACGCCTGATCAGCTTCCTATTCTCGGGAGAGCAGATGAGGTGGAAGGCCTTATCCTTGCCTGCGCCACCCAGGGTTTTGGGTTCTGCCTTTCTCAGGCAGTCGGTGAGATCGTTGCTGACATCATTATGAAAAAAGATAAACATAAGGATATCGCGGAAGCATTAAGTTTAAGCCGCTTTGAGAAAAAATATCGGGAATTTTCCGGGCGCTGGTACACCGACTAGCCTGGATTATTCATAAAAAATGCCGATTTATATAAAAAGATTCTTCTTGAAAAGTTTTTTCAGCAATGTCAGGATAAGTTCCTGATATTGCTTAAGTAAAAAAGGAATCGGCATTTTCTTCCCGTGAAGCAAATCCAAGGGATACAAGTGCTGCGGGCGCATGTGATACAAAATATTTAAGATCACAGTATTCAATTCTTATATCCTTAAGTTTTTTCAAATCAGTCTCCTCACAATTTCTTATTGCGCATACTTTTTTTCATATGCTTTAATAATGTCATAACCCTTTTGAATAATAGCTTCATCCACATGGGCTACCTGATGCTCTGTGAGAATTTTATTGACAAGTTCTCCTGCTTTTTTAATCTGCTCTTCTTTTTCCATTATAAGAAGTTCGTACTTCTTTTCATCCCACTGTATAAGCTCATTTCTCAGGTACTTAAGTGTATGGGGATGAGTCAGGAAAGTCCCCCTGGGCCCTAAATCCCTGAGCGCGTCAAGGCCGAGTTTTTCATCGGTAATATCTATTGGCTTTAAATATTCACGGCAGCACTCCCATGTGTAGGAGTCAATAAGGAGTTGTTTAAAACAGACGCCTTTGGCGTTATCTATGGATCCAAGACCCGCAACAAAATCAGTATGACCGGAACACGCGCAAAAGGTTATAAATGAATCAAACAGAGTTTCCCGCTGATCACTGCCAACGCTGAATCCTCCAAAATCTCCATTAAAAGAAGGCAAATTATATCTTCTGGCCATTTGCGCCATGCCGGTATGAATCAGGCCGAATTCAGGAGCGTCATAATTAAAGCTTCCGTCAGCCATATTCATGGGAGCTGATTCAGCGCCAAAAACATGAGGGGCGCCTTCTGCCGCGGCCTGAGTGATCACAAGGCTGGCAAGATTTTCCGCGTTTGAAGTAAGCATCATACCCGCAACCGTAACAGGGGCTGAAAGGCCGCCGCTTGCCATGGAAAGGGTGACAACCGGAACGCCTGCTTTGGCGAATGCAACCTGTGATTCAATAGATCCTTTTTCAAAAGAGAGCGGGGCAAGAGGGCAGACGATCATGGAAATAATCGGCCGTTTCTTCAGTTCTTCTTTTCCGCCGACCAGAAGGGACGCCAGTTCTACCTGCGCCTGCGCGTTATGTGCTCCGTGAACAGCATCACCCATGAAATGCTTGGAGCAGTTTGTCAGGGTTATCCAGAGCTCGTACAATGTCTGGGCCATGGCGGGCCTGTCCTTTACGGTAACTGCCGGCCATAAAATATTAATGCCGTCAAGGCTGTCACACAGCTTTGCCACATCAGCCGCGTCTTCAGCCGTGGTGTCACGGTATTCATTGGTATCCTTGTCACGGATAAAAACAGCGCACCCGTTCATTGCTGAATAAGGATAGGATGGTGCGGGAAGCGGAAGATCGTTTTTCGGATCCCAGCCGCAAAGAGTTACTTCATTCGGCGCTGATTCAAGGGCCTCGTTTACCATTTTTTTAGTAATTTTTGCATTGTTCTTTTCATAATCAACAGAAGCACCCTTTTTCTCAAGCATCTCCAGCACAGACTCACTGTCAACCCTGATGCCAACTTCCTTCAGGCATTCAATGCTCTTGTCATGAATGAAATCTTCTTCAGCCTTACTAAGTAATGTTGCTTTTAAATGAGCCATTTCCCTTCTCCTTGCTCTAAAAATATTTGTCTTTAAAAATATAAGACCTGACTATAGCTTCAAATCCAATCTTCTGTAATGGTACAGAAGGCATATATGGTATCTTCCGGCCTTATTTATTTGTTTTGGCGGCATATTGTATTTTCTCTCCTTCTGTTATGGATTCTTCCAACCTGTTACGGTCAGCGCGAAGCATATATTACCGCTGATGCTTTTTGACCGCGCTAAATGTGGGTTAAATTAATTGAACAACCGTTCAATATTTATAGTCTATGTACAATCAGCCTGTCAAGTAAAATTGTATATATGATGTTGTATACGGGTTGGAGAATAAAAAGCCTTTTACAGAATTAAAAATATGGGCTAATTTAAAGAAATCTGTTTTAGATTCTTTCATGTGATTTTGGGGGATATTGATTCTGCTAAAGGGATCTCTTTCGAACAGTTGATTGTTGATTCCTATATGTGGGATTGCTGCAAGAACTATATGAATGAAGTGGAAATATCGGAAGAGAAGATAGGTTTGGATGCTGTTAAAGAAGTTGGGCATGGCCATAATTTCCTGAAGGCCAATGTGGTTGTTTTCTGTCTATTTTAAGAGGAAAGCCTGTCCTTTTGTGGTATGTTTATACACTCCACCCTCGGGACGAAGTGCTAACATTAAAAAAGTCTTAAAAGGTCAGAATTGGAGTCTTAACCCTATCTGTAACCGTCTTGGGTAGAATATCCCATTAGTCTCAAGGTAGTGACTCTTCCACATATCATAAGTAGCATAATTCGTATCAGTATTGGCATTGAGAACATTCCACACATCAAAAGTAGCCTGGAATTTCACTGTGTCACCTATATTAAAGGTTTTCTGCAGCCTGAAGTCCATAATACTCCAGTTTGGAAATCTGTCATCGCCTCTCGGTTTGGTTAAAACTTTCGTAGGTCCCTGGTTAAGCTGGAAACGGGTGATAGACAGATAGGGCCTTCCTGTCTGGGAAATCCAGTTAAAACTAGCCAGTATATCCCATGGTAATGTATAGCCTGCTTGAACCTTAAAAATCCACGGCCGGTCACTCGGCATGCGCCCGTAGGCATTGATATAATCATTAGGATCCCTTCCTAAATAATCGCCATACCAGACTATGGCCTGCTGTCTGGCACCGGTGGCTTTGGCTAAATTGTTCAATCCCCAACTCTTGGAATAGGTTAGGGAAGCATTCAGCATCCAGTTATGGGAATACCGCTTGTATAGGGTCAACATGGCGGCCTGATAGATTTGCTCATAGTCTGGGGGATTGGTTATAAAATGTTCCACTGTGCCCACATTTGTCTGATTGAAAAGAGTGTATGTTTGACCGTTATCCGGGGATACCATGCTGACTTCTTCATAAATTCCCGCCCTTTCTTTCAGACCTATGAGGCTTTTTTGTTTTTTATAGACATAGGTTGCGCTGATTGCGAAATCTGGGAGAAGCTCTCTCTCGATGCCTACTGAAAATAAATCAGCGTAGGGATGTTTTAAATCGGGATCCAAGACATAAGTACTCCCTGGTGGAAGCGTATACCAATGTACATACTTTTCTAGGTCCCAATCATAATAATAAGCAACCAAATCTGTAATATTGGGGCCTGGAAAATTCCAGTTGTCCATCAAGTTTTTGTCATAATAACGGCCGTAAGTAGCTTTGAACAAGGTTTTCTGGTCTGAAGTTATTTGGAAGACCAAGCCGATTCGTGGTGAAAACGAATTCCAGTTAATCATATCTTTAACGACCGGTGATGTTTCTGATGTCGGCCCTAACCATCCATCCGCAATAGGAAGCTCAGGAACAAAAGCATTGATGTGATCAAACCTGAACCCAAGATTCAAGGTCAGCCTGTCTCCAATGTTCCAGGAGTCATCCACAAAGGCCCCAAAACTGTTATCAGCGCTGCCCACATAATAAACATCCCTTTCATAGAAAAGGTAAGGATCGCCGTAATAATCATAGAAGTAGCCTTCCCCTGCATATCCTGAGGAATAACTTGAATCTGCGTTGTAATACTGGGCTCCTATCTTGAATTCGTGATCCCCCCCAAGGAAATCCTCGGCAAAATAAGAGAGATTGACATGAGCTTGATGCCTTAATTCTATCCACTTCCACAACGTATAGAGGCACCCTCCAGAAACCCATCCAGTACTATCCCAATGAGGAGAAGTATCCATGTCTCCAGTGACCGGTAGATAATCGTCAGCGGTCCTATAACCAGCATATTTAAAATCAAGAAAAGCATTGTTACTTAATTGCCAATTATAGAGGAAGTTCCAAGAATAGGTTTTGGCAGTTTCGACGCCGCGGCTTGATTCCGCTATCCAATATTCAATGTCTTCGGGCCATTCAAGGGTTTCCCAATAAATTGAGCCTGCTAATTTATGCCTACTGCCTAGCTGGGCTGAAAGTTTAAAAAACGCTTTACTAGCAGGGTAACTTGCAGCATAATCAGGAGGCATATTCCAATAAGCAGTCTTCTCATCCTGCCTCTCAAATGTGCCGTAAAACCACAACCTGTCTTTAACAATAGGTCCTCCCAAGTTAATAGCTGCAAATAAATATTTATCGCGATGGTATGAGTAAGCGCTGTCAGGGTAATCCCCAGCATCGTCAGGAGGGACGCTCGGATCAAGGACTTTCCACGGATTATTGTCAGCTGTTAGAGCGGCAAACTGACCATAGTAGGAGAGGGCGCCATGAAAGCTGTTGCCCCCGGATTTTGTCACAACATTTACGACTGCCCCGGTGAATGACCCGTACTCAGCAGGAGCACCGAATCCATAAGTTTCAACTTCCTCAAAGGCTTCTTGGCTGACCTCCACCCAGCCGGTCCCGATAGCAGGACTGCTTAATTCAACTCCATCCACCTGAAAGGAATTGGATTCTGAATTAGAACCAAAAGCAACAATCCTATCAGTTTCTTGAGAGGTCATCAGCATGCCGGGAGCAAATTTGATGACATCAAAATATGACCATCGACCCATGGGTAATTTTTCGAGATCATCTTTGGTGAAAATGTGGGAAAAACCTGATTGAGTCGCATCAACAACAGGAGCCGCTGCGGTAACCGTGACAGATTCCTCAAGAGTTGCCTGCTGCAATGTTATGATTTCATTGACCGTTTTTCCTATTGATAACTTTACGTTTTCTCTCTCTAAAGTCTGGAATCCCTCCAGTTTAAAAACGAGCTTGTAAGTTCCAGGTGGCAGGTTAACAAATCTGTAATTGCCCCTATCAGACGTGATTTGGGCTTGAACTCCTCCCATCATAGATGGGCTTGAAAGTTCTACTGCTACTCCAGGTAGTGGGGCGCCGTCTGGATCTGAAACTGTTCCTGTGATCTTTCCGGTTAGTCTCTGAGCAAAAACAGAGCCAACCATTAAACATACACAGAGTAAAGTTAAAACGAAAAATTTTAAGAATTTCATGCTCCCTCCTTCTTGAAAAGCTTCGATTTTGAAGCTTTTTGATAACTTCATGACCCATTTATAGCTTATTTTACTGTACTTCCTGATAAGTATTTTTAATTGAATATGTTTTGTCAAGTGTTATTTTTTTATTTGTTATCTAAAAAACAAAAGTGCACACCCAAGATTTGCTCGCTATTGCACACGGATGCGAAAAGTGGAAAACAGTTCATTTTCATTTACTATTGTTTTTGGGGACGGGCCACACGAAGTGTTTGAATCTTCAGTAGTTAGACTGAAAAACGGTAAGTTCTCAATAAGTTGAGG
>DFBI01000008.1 GCA_002367335.1 Syntrophaceae bacterium UBA3084
GTGAAGTGCTTGTTGGTGCGCAAGTCGTAAATCCACAGTTTTTTGGTCCAGGGAGTTTCGCTGGCAGGTTTCCGGTCAAAAAAGATCACATTCGCCTTGACGCCCTGAGCATAAAAGACACCCGTTGGCAGTCGCAATAAGGTATGCACATCACATTCATTCAGCAGCCGCCGGCGTAATGTTTCCCCAGCACCGCCTTCAAAGAGTACATTGTCCGGCACCACTACCGCAGCCTGTCCATGCAATTTGAGGATGCTGCGCACATGTTGAACAAAATTGAGCTGCTTGTTGCTGGTTGAAACCCAAAAATCATCCCGCACGATATCCTGAGATTCCCTCCGGATTTCGCCTTCTTCCGTCACAAATGTGACGCTGCTCTTTTTGCCAAATGGTGGATTGGTGAGCACCATATCAAAGTACTCTCCCGGGTGAGATGCCAGGCTATCCAACACATGAATCGGGGATTTGCCCCCGTTGGCGCCGATGCCGTGCAAATACAGGTTCATCACACAAAGCCGGGCGGTGTTATCCACAATTTCCCAGCCGTGCAAGGCATTATGGTTCAGATGCTGCCATTGTTCCTTGTCAAGCGGGTTGTTCTTTGAGATATAGTCATGTGCAGCCAGCAAAAAGCCGCCTGTGCCGCAGGCGGGGTCACAGATGGTTTCAGATGGCTGGGGCTGCATCACATCTACGATCGCCTTAATCAAGGGTCGCGGGGTGAAGTACTGCCCGGCACCGGATTTGGTATCCTGGGCGTTTTTCTCCAGCAAGCCTTCATAGATTTCACCCTTGATGTCAATATCCATGCCAATCCAGGTTTCGCCATCAATAAGCTTAACTAATCTTTCCAATTTCGCCGGGTCCTGAATTTTGTTCTGCGCTTTCCGGAAGATAACCGGGATCAGCCCGGCGCCCTGCCCGAGTGTTTCCAGTATTTCACGGTACTGCTTTTCAAGGTCTTCGCCGGATAGCCCTTGCAGAGAAGACCAGTTGTAATCCGGTGGAATGGCACTTTCTTTGCCCAATTGCTTTACATTCTCGTAATCCATCTTCAAAAAGAGCAAATAGGTAAGCTGTTCAACGTAGTCCCCGTAAGACATGCCGTCATCCCTTAAAACATTGCAGTAATTCCATACACGAGTAACAATATTAGAAGTTTCATTATTCATAAAACAAATTCCTTGTTTTGGAAAAACATTTACACTTATTTCTCTTTCTGAATTTTATTTTATTAGATCTCCCTCAAAAGCAGATTTTAAAATAGCACTTTTTAGATAATCAGAATTTTGAAAACCAACTTTGATGGATTTTTTTATCTCACTAATGATTGATAATCTTCTATCTATCTCCTCAACAATTCGATTTTGTTCGTCAAAAGGTGGAATGATTATCGGAATAGATTTCATCTTGGTTTGATTAAGCTTTAATCGAGTCGTA
The DNA here is from genome assembly GCA_002367335.1 of Syntrophaceae bacterium UBA3084. Classification (GTDB taxonomy): domain Bacteria; phylum Desulfobacterota; class Syntrophia; order Syntrophales; family UBA6807; genus UBA3084. The sequence continues at coordinate 1,441 of DFBI01000008.1, forward strand.
CCGGTCACGTAATTACTGAAATCAAAATAATTTAAATAATAAAGAATAAATCGATTTGTTGTTAAATCACAATTCGCTCTTAAAACATGGGCATGGTTGTTTACCCAAAATTTCCCCTTAACAATATATGCCTTATCTTTATTCGTGTCTAAAAATGGGGCACCATCCTCACCTAAAAGTACTAATTCTTCATCAAATATAAAATCATCTATCCATCCAACTTGTCCTGTTGCACCATAATATGGATAGAGATCAGAAATGTTTTTCCCTGCTATTCGCTTCTCCCTGACCTTTGAATTAACAGGTTTCCGTTGCCTATCAAGAATAACTACGCAATTTTCGAGTCGTGTCCATCCCCAACTATTGGGTATCGGTTTATATTTGTTTCTATCTAAAACTTTTACTCCCTTATTATTCAACAACTTTTCAACCGGCTCATCATTCCGGTCTTGCGGCACCAGCCGACCTTCGAAGGCAGCCTTCAACACACTCGCACGATAACGCTTCAACGCTGTTTGGGCTCGCTTCAGCCCAACCACCCCCGCATCCAGCTGCGAGAAAAGCTCCTCAATTTTTGAGACAATTTTCTTTTGTTCCTCTAATGGGGGAACTGGAAAAGGCGTTTTAGAAAACTTTGTTTTGTTGATAATAGATATAGTTGTTGCAGAAGAATGATTAATTAACCATTGTTTTGCTTCACTCGATTGGAAATAATAAAGGCCAAACCGTGGGATAACATTTTCATTAAAAATGATTGCATTTATCTGCTGATTAAATGCAACAGGTTTAATATTTATGCCTGTCTTACCTATATTTCCAATACATGATACCAATACAGAATTTTCAGGTAGTATTCTGGCCGATTTCGTTCCAAATTCAGATAAATGGTCTTGCCCATCAATAATTTGTCCGTCCTTTAAATCAGGCGGTTTTATCAACGGCATAAAGTTACCATAATTTCTTTCATCTTTTTTTGAAGGTGTTGTTCCTGTTAATATCTCCCCTACATCTTGAACAGTAACCCACTTCAAAGCAGAAGCTTCTTTTAGGTTTTTGTTTTTCATTTATTTCTCTAAGGTAATATTTAATTCATTAATAATAGAGTTAAGTTCTTCCCCAAACAATTTCTTCGCAGCAAGCAGTCCTCCCCTTGCCTGGAAGCCAAAATAATTTAAATCATCCATGTTGATGGCAACATTAATCCCAATATGCCGGGCAATCTCATCCAGCCACCAGCGCTGCTGGGGAGTAAAGATTTTTCCTTCTGAAGCCTGACTCTCCAACCACGCCTCATACCGCTCCTGCACCCTTTCAGGATAAGGCACTAATTCCTCATCCATTGCCGCATGGCGTACCAACGAAATCAAATCCGCAAGGATACGCTTCTCGCCAGCACCCCGCACCCTGTCTTTCTCCAACTGCATGTAGGCA
>DFBI01000175.1:0-1104 GCA_002367335.1 Syntrophaceae bacterium UBA3084
ACTTGGGGCATGAAGCTATTGACCCAAGAACATTTTTCATACCTCCAGGAATTGAATTTTCTCCCCATCAGCCACTGGTTTGGTATCAGGAAATTGACTTGATCAAACATGAAACGGTTTCCATCCCCGTTGATTTCATTCTCATTGATATTCCCGATTCGGCCTATCCATTTGCAGGATTTGAAACAAAGAGATTGGGGTTTTTCTTCTCCAACGGTCTGGCAGCAGGCTCAAGTCTGGAAGAAGCCCTGGTATCGGGAATCTGTGAGGTTGTTGAGCGTGATGCTCAATATGCAATAGCAAATGAAATAGAACCTATGCCAACGGAACTGGTTCTTAAAAACGATCCGGATTTTGATTCATGGCTGGCCCTTTTTGAACATAATAATCTGACCCTCAGGGCCTTTTTTTCCTGTCGTATAACAGGGTTTTATACTGCTGTTGTCACAAGCTGGGACCATCACTGTCGTATACTGGTGATGGGAACGGCATCGGATCCTGATCTTCGTGTAGCCATCTACAAGGCTATCATGGAACTGGTCCAGCAGCGGTCGTTCACCTTTTTCCGGGAGTGGAAAACGCGTCGTGAATACTTTTCCATTGTCAGATATATTCGAGACAGGGTTCCTCCTGAATCATACGAAACATCTGTCCCCGGATCCTTCTGGACTGAGCGGTGTCCCGGCCCTGTTGCCATTAAAGATGCAGGAGAACGATATTCAAGAAACCTTTCCAGTTTGTTAGATACATTATCATCGAAGCATCAGGTCACAGGTTTTGATCTCACACATCCAGAGATTAACGTTCCCGTCGTCCGTGTTCTTATCTCCGGCATGAAAAACGGCTACCTTGATTACCAACCGGTGATTTCATTTATAAGGAAGGATTAGGGGGCGAGGTTCAAGGTTCAAGGTAAAAGGTAAAAGGTAAAAGGTAAAAGGAACAAAGTAAAAAATAAAGGGAAGTCCATCAAGTCTTCACTCACTTATCCTTGAACCTTGTTCATTTTGTACTATTGACATGCATACATTCTTAGTATAAACTTTCAAGTAACTTAAATGTCAAAAGGCAGAGAATCGGTTTTTACGTCTGTCATTTCGAGGA
>DFBI01000175.1:1144-4076 GCA_002367335.1 Syntrophaceae bacterium UBA3084
TTATAATGCCGCAAAGTGGCATAGCGGAGCTTCTAGAGATTCAACACATGAAAGGGAAAAAAGGAAAATGAGAAGAAAATTTGCAATTTTCGGTGTGATATTATTTGTTGTTATCTCTCTTATTGCGTGCGCGAGATACGAAAGAAAGGTTGTGCCTTTCAAAATGCCTGCGACCTATGCAAACGCAACGGATGTAGCGGGAGCAACTATTGCCTCCAAGTCATACGATGATCCTAAGGAGGCCAAAGAATCATTTGGTTTTGATATCATTGATTCAGGGGTACTGCCAGTTCAGGTGATCTTTGACAATAAAGGATCTCATGAAATAGAAATTATTCCCCAGAAAACATTTCTTGTGGACATTGACAACAATCTTTGGCCAATACTGGACGCGCGTCTGGCCTATGACCGGATATCAAAGAAAACAGAACTCGGCAAGATTGCTCCGGAAGGAACAAAATCAGGACTTCTCGCCGGTACTGCCGGCGCTATTATAGGCGCTGCTATTGGAATCGTCACGGGACAAAGTGTTGGTGATGCTGCCATGAAGGGGGCTGCTGTCGGCGGCGCAGCCGGCTTAATCATGGGGGGTTCAAAAGGACTGTCCGATACAGAGGTACAAAGCCAGATCAGGGAAGATATCCAGACAAGATCTCTTGAAAGGCGATCTATACAACCGAAAGAAATAGCCTATGGATTCATATTTTTTCCGGGGGAATCAAAAAAAGCACAAGAGTTGAGACTCTCCATTAAAGAGGTGGACACAGGTAATTTGCATTCCATCATCATGAAATTTTGATCGAGAATTAGAAATCTTTGTCAAACAGGGAAATTTCGTGTCCCCGTAACATAGATGTGAACTCATTCCCAATTGATCTGAGGTAATGAAAAATGAAACAAATTGCTCCCTCTATACTTTCCGCCGATTTCAGCCAACTCACAGAAGAGATTCAAAAGGTAGAAGAAGCGGGTGCAGATCTGATCCACTTAGACGTTATGGATGGTCATTTTGTACCGAATCTGACCTTTGGCCCACCTGTCATTGCGTCAATTAGAAAAGTAACCCGTCTGCCGTTTGACGTTCATCTGATGATAGAAAAGCCTGAGCGATCCATCCAGGCTTTCGTCGATGCCGGAAGTGATTTCATTACTGTCCACGCAGAAGCAGAAATTCACCTTAACCGGACAATTGCTTTCATTAAAGAAAAGGGATTAAAGGCCGGTGTTTCTATTAATCCTGCGACACCTTTATGCCTGATTGAGGAGATCATCAGAGATATTGATCTTCTTATGATAATGTCCGTTAATCCAGGTTTTGGCGGCCAAATATTTATCCAGAATATCCTTGAGAAAATAAAAAAGGCACGAAATCTTATTGATGAAAAAGCGCCCGACGTTCTCCTTGAAGTAGATGGCGGTGTGAATTTAGAAAATATAAGGTCCCTCAAAGAAGCAGGTATTGATATCTTCGTAGCGGGTTCAGCTGTCTTCAAAAACAAAGACTATAAACAAACAATACAATCTATGAAAAAAATCCTTAATGACGATTGATTATAAAATGAATATCATCATTGATGGATATAATCTTATCAGACAATCGGATTCCCTTAGGCGTTTTGAAAGATTCAGTCTTGAGGAGGGACGTAAAGAATTAATCCGAAGGCTTTCCCATTTTAAAAAATTGAAGGGACACAAAATAACTGTTGTCTTCGACGGGTGGATAAGCGGTTCCCCGAAAGAGGAACGCCATAACGAGGCTGGTATCACAATTATCTACTCTAAAAGAGGTGAAAAGGCCGACGAAGTTATCAAACGAATGGCAAGAAAAAGCGATAGGGAGATTATTGTCGTTACATCGGACAGGGATATAGCAGACTCTATAAGCAGAAGCGGTGGCGTTGCTATTTCTTCTCCCGAATTCGAAGTTAGAATACAAACAATTGAAGCGGGCGTTCCTGACTCTTATGAGGGAAAAGGTGTAGATGATGACAACGAACGAACGTCAAGCAAGAAAAAGGGCCCGTCAAAACGGTTATCCCGGAAAAAAAGAAAGGCATCAACAAGACTGAGAAAACTGTAGAAAAAAGCTAAATGTGATGGTCTCGTAAAAAGTCAGATTTCACCTCCCCTGACTGGATTGGATTAAGGGGAGGAGAATGTAAGTGTGCGAAGTGGCGTCGTATTTACCCTCTCCCTTCGAGGGAGGGGAAGCAATTTGGACCTTTTAGCTGTTCGCCTTTTGTTTGCATATTTCAATGAGAAGTCGCTCAATAGTAAGCTCCGGATCTTTTCCCGTTGTTTTTAAAGCGATATCAGTGTTGCTGATCTGCTCCAGATACCCCACCAGCTCATTGTATGAAAACGATTCAGCATTTTTTAATGCGTTATAGATCACATAGGGATGCTGACCTGTAAGCCCCCGACTCTTTTTCCCTTGTTTATCACTTAATCTTTTAATTTCAGGATAAACAACACGCTGAAATTTATTAAAATCCATTTCGCTCTGGAAAGATGGAAGGTTCCCTGATTTTAGAAGGATTCTCCCCTGAAGGAGAAGGCGAATTTCCCTCCCTATCATGGTAACTATCATAAGATAATGAACACGATGATCGATAAGATCCCGAAATGTTGAAAGGGCTTTTTTAAGGTTTCTGCTAACGAGAGCAGATGTTAAATCAAAGACAGAATCTTCTTTCGTTTTCCCGGTAATGACATCTATGTCTCCTTCGCCAATGATGTCATCATCCCCCGCATAGGTAATCAGTTTGTCCAGCTCTCCCATTGACTCTCTCAGGTTGAAACCTGTCTTTTTTCCCAGTACGTTAATTGCTCCCGGTGACAGTCTTTTACCTCCTCGTTCAAGAATTTCTCTTGCAGCGTTTAAGAACATACCTTTCTGCCTTGCCTCACCCTTAACCTTGGAAAAGTGAAG
>DFBI01000042.1 GCA_002367335.1 Syntrophaceae bacterium UBA3084
AAATAATCCTCGGAATATCAAGTACATGCCTGCGGTCTTCGGCGAGCCTTCGAGCCGTTATTCTTTTCGTGTGCCGTGATCTTGAACGAAGATCCGAAAAAATCCATAGAATCATTTATTCGTTGAACTTATGCAATAAACAAACCAGATTTGTCAATATAGATATATTTCAACGCAGATTTAAATAGAAATATCAAACAGATGTAACTGTTCAGGTGGGTGGGCTAAAGGCTGAAAGGTATGTAAAGGGCTGACTCCCATTTACTGGTCGGGGCGGCAGGATTTGAACCTGCGACATCTTGCTCCCAAAGCAAGCGCGCTACCAGGCTGCGCTACGCCCCGTTTCATAAGCATCTAAATTATTTGACATGTTGCTGCAAGCTTTTTTTCAGTTTCTTGAAGGCTTCCGCCCGGTGACTGATTTTGTTTTTGATGTCTGGGCTGATTTCGGCAACGGTTCTGCCGTATTCCGGAACAATAAATACGGGATCATAACCAAAACCTTCGCTACCGGCAGGGCTTACTGCTATTTCTCCCCGTAATGTTCCCTCAAACGACTCAAATATTCCGTCCGGATTGTAAAGAACGAGGACACATTTAAAGGCGGCTCCTCTCTTTTCAATGGGAACATCCTTTAATTCTTGCAAAAGCCTCTGAATGTTTTTTTCGTCATCCGCATCGGGCCCTGAATACCTCGCTGAATGAATCCCCGGTCTCCCCTCCAGGAAATCAACCTCCAATCCCGAATCATCGGCAATGACCATCTCACCCGTATATTCCGATACAATCCTGGCCTTTTTCAAAGCATTTTCGAAAAAGGTTTTACCGTCTTCTATAATTTCAGGTGCGTGTGGATAATCACTTAATGACAATACTGCCATTTCAGATTCCGCAAGCAATGCCTTAAGCTCCCTCAGTTTTCCCTTGTTTTCTGTGGCAAATACGATTTTTCTCAGTTTATTTCTCCGAAAATTTCTACCTGCTTTTTTGTAAGGCATGATATGCCTTTTGTTGCGACATTCGCCATTTCATTGAATTGATCACGGTCAAACGGGGTCTGTTCGGCAGTGCCCTGGACTTCAATAAAGCGTCCACTGCCGGTCATTACAAAGTTCATATCCACGTCAGCAGTAGAATCTTCTTTATAATCGAGATCAAGGAGAACATTTCCTCTCACTACACCTGTACTAATAGCAGAAACAAAATCTGTAACAGGAACTCTCTTTACAATGCCTTCCTCTTGGAGCCTGCGAAATGCATCTATCATGGCGATAAAACTACCTGTAATGGATGCCGTCCTCGTTCCCCCATCGGCCTGAATCACATCACAATCGATATACATCGTCCTTTCGCCAAATATATTCAGATCGGTTACGGAGCGAAGTGATCGCCCGATAAGTCTCTGAATTTCGTGTGTTCTTCCCCCTATTCTGCCCCTTGCAGACTCCCTCATGTTTCTTGTAGGTGTTGACATGGGCAGCATGGAATACTCAGCAGTCAACCAGCCTCTGCCCGAATTTCTCAAAAAAGGAGGCACACCTGCTTCAAGCGAGGCTGTACAGATAACTTTTGTGTTGCCTAACTCAATAAGGACAGCCCCGCCGGGATGCCGAAGGAAATTCCTTGTTATTTTTACTTCTCTTATTTCATCCCATTTACGATCATTTGCTCTCACAACTACCCCTCGGTGGAAAAATATTCTTTAATGCTTTTGCTTAACGCTGTTGCAATTGATTGTTGAATTTTCCGGCTCAGCAATTTTTTTCTGTCCTTGATATTTGTGGCAAATCCCAGCTCTATGACAACTGCAGGAATTGTTAACCCTTCAAGGACGGGAACGGGTGCATTCCTGAGTCCCCTGCCCTGCCGGGGAAACACTTTTTCGATGTTTTTCATAACAATCTGGGCAAATCGAACACTATCGTTAAGGTACTTGTTTCTTACCATATCATTCAATATTTCATTCGAATCACCCTTCCTGGCCAGCGTCTTTCCAAAACCCGGGAAATATACTTCATACCCGGATGAACTTTTTCCGAATCCCGCATTAATGTGAAGGCTGACAAAAAGATCCGCCTTTGATCTACGGGCTATTTTTATCCTCTCGGATATGGAAAGTTTTTTATCTGTTGATCTTGTAAGATAGATTTTCACATTTTTTGTCTTGCTGAGATTTTTCTTTAAAGCTTTCGCAACGATAAGTGTAATGTCTTTCTCGTAAAGATTTCTTGATAATTTGCCCCCTCTGTCAGTGCCTCCATGAGCCGGATCAATTATGACAACATGGCTGGTTCCTGCCATTGCCGATGTAAACGGAAATATAAACAATACAGATAATAAGATGAGTAAAACCGGTTTAGTTAATCGCATAATAACCTAAGGCGGCAAAGCCGCAAAATTTTAAATTTTAAATGTTGAATTCTAAATTAAGAATAAAGACTCTTTTCTCCCTGCAAGCAACATGGTAAGTACCCGGGCTCACAATTCATTCGCAGATTACACAGACTTGTTAAACCTGAAACTCGAAACTCGAAACTTACGTAAGCACGCAAGCCTCTAATACAGCAAGTTTATAACAACTGTCAAGATTTGAAGGCATTTCTAAGATAATCTTTCTTCCTGCTGTCTGAAAAAGTTCCCCTTACCCTCTCAACCGACAAAACACCTGTTATTTTTCTGAAAGCTGAAGACAGTTTATTGAATTGATCAAGGTCATTGATATCCAGCTCAAACTCGCATGTTGCATTTTCGCCCCGTATCGTATCTATATTGGCGGAATTAATATTTATCCCCAGAGAAGATATGACAGAGCTTAGATCAGAAAGGAGTCCTTTTTTATCAATGCAAACTAACCGGATATTGGCCCTAAAGGTTTGCTTTTGCTTTATGTTCCAACGAACTTCAACAAGCCTTTCAGGATCCATTTCCTGAACTATGGGGCAGTTGGAAACATGAACGCTTATCCCTCTTCCTCTTGTTATGTAACCTATTATATCGTCACCTGGAAGGGGGCTACAGCATTTGGCGAATCGAACCATAACATCGTCGACACCTGTTATTTTTATCCCCGTATCTGATGTAACACCTGGTTTTTTCTTAGGCTTCGCACTGATGTCTTCTTCTTTTTTTTCTTCCTCATTAATGAAGTGATTGATAATATATTTAGCTGATATCTTTCCATATCCAATGAGCGCCATGAGGTCGTCAACTGTGCCAAGCGATTGGTCACTAAGAATTTCTTTAAATTCATTTGATTTGACAATCTTTTTGAAAGTGAGATGATTTTTTTTAAACTCCCTCTCCAAAACATCTCTCCCGATGGCGATACTTTTCCCTCTTTCTTCGGTCTTTATCCACTGTTTTATTTTCGATTGTGCTCGTGATGTTACAACATATTTCAGCCAATCCTTGCTGGGATGATGGCCTGGTTGCGTTAGAATCTCGACTGTATCGCCATTTTGAAGCTTATATTTAAGGGAAACGATATTCCTGTTTACCTTGGCGCCAATACAATGACTTCCCACATCCGTATGAACGCTGTAAGCAAAATCAACGGGTGTGGCGCCCTTTGGAAAGGACTTCACATCACCGTGAGGCGTAAAAATGTACACTTCATCAGGAAAGAGAGCGATCTTTAAATTCCTCATGAATTCCCTGGCATCTTTATGCTCATGCTGAACCTCAAAAAGCTCTCTTAACTTTTCGATTTGACCTTCATCTTCATCAGATGATATCTTGCCTTCTTTGTATCTCCAGTGGGCAGCGATCCCCTTTTCCGCCCACTCATGCATCTCCCGTGTCCGTATTTGCACTTCTACCCTCTCACCGTAAGGACCAATGACCGTTGTATGTAACGAACGATAGTTATTTGCCTTCGGCATAGCTATATAATCTTTAAAACGCCCGGGCACTGGTTTCCAGTTGGCGTGAATGACACTCAAAACTTCATAACATTCTTTTACTTCGTTCGAATCAAGAATAATCCGAAATGCTGTAAGATCATAAACTTCATCAAAGTTTATGTGCTGCTCATTCATTTTTTCATAAATACTGTACAAATGTTTCGGCCTTCCATCAACCCTGCCCTTAAGCTCATATCCCTCTATCTTTTCCTGAATGATTCTTTTTACCTTTTCCGTATATTCTTCTCTTTCCTCTTTTTTCTTGGCTACCTTATTAAGAAGACCGAAATATTCTTCCGGCGAAAGGTGCCTGAATGAAAGGTCTTCCAACTCCATTTTCATCCAGTTAATACCCAGACGGCTCGCCAGGGGTGCATAAACTTCAAGAGTTTCCCTTGCAATAAACCTCTGCTTATCCTTTGGTTGATATTCCAGAGTTCTCATATTGTGAACTCTGTCTGCCAGTTTTACGATAAGGATCCTGATATCGGAAGACATTGCCAGCATCATCTTTCTGAAGTTTTCTGCCTGCCTTTCTATCTGGCTTCCGAATCTAATCTTGCTTATCTTTGTAAGTCCTTCTACAAGAAAAGCAACCTCCTCACCAAAATCCTCTTTTATCTGTTCTATTGTGGTAAGTGTATCTTCAACAGTATCATGAAGCAAACCGGTAATAATGGCAGATTTGTCGAGTTTCATCTCAACCAGTATTCCGGCAACCTCAAGGGGATGAATTAAATATGGCTCTCCAGATAAACGCTTTTGGTCCTTGTGAACAGCAGCAGAGAAGATATAAGCCTTTTCTATCATCTCCAGGTCTTCCGGGGAAAGATATTCATGTGTCTTATCCAATATGTCAGTAATTCTAATCATAGGCTCTTTACTCGTTACTCATCACTCATTGCTCGCGTTTCACCACCTGAACAACAAAATCTTCAACATCATCGAAGAGAATTTCGCGCACTTCCCCCGATTTCCTGAATCTGACTTCTACTTTTCCTTCGGCGAGTTTTTTAGGACCCATAGTAATCCTGAGCGGAATCCCGATGAGATCTGCATCCTTGAACTTTACGCCTGCTCTCTCATCTCTATCATCAAGAAGAACTTCGATACCCCTTCCCTCAAGATTGTCATACAACTTCTCTGCCATGGATAAGAGCTCTTTATTCTTGATATTCACCGGCGTTATCAATACATGATACGGAGCAATCGAAAAAGGCCATATAATCCCGTCTTCATCATTGTTTTGTTCTATGCATGCCGCCATCGTTCTCCCCACTCCTATTCCATAACATCCCATGACCATATATTTTTCCTTACCGTCTTTATCAAGGAAGGTCGCCTTCATGGCTTTACTATATTTCGTACCGAGTTTAAATACGTGTCCCACCTCTATTCCTCTGGCGAATTCTATGGGACTTTTACAGCGGGGACAAAGATCTGTTACTTCTACAATTCTAAGATCGGCAAAATCTTTTATCTTAAAATCTCTACCAATGTTGCAATTTTTTATGTGATAATCCTGTTTATTGGCCCCCATAACGAAATTCCGCATATTTATCAGGGAATAATCAGCGATGATCTCAGACTTTATTCCTATTCCTCCCGCAAATCCTTTGGGAGCCCCCGTAACTTCGTGAACAATATCGTCTGTTGCCAGTTCAAGGGAATCACATCCCAGATAGTTTTTCAGTTTAATTTCATTAATCTCTTCGTCACCCCTGATCAAAACGGCGATTGGAGAATCGTCTGCAGAAAATATGAGAGTCTTTACAATGTCTTGAGTCGTGACATTTAGAAAAGCGGACACCTCTTCAATAGTTCTCACATCGGGAGTATAAATTTCTTCAAGAGGTAAGAATTCAGATTCATCAATATGCCGTTCCTCGGGCCTTGCAATCTCAGCTTTTTCAAGATTGGCAGCATAATCACAGGAAGTACAATAAACCATTCCATCCTCCCCCGAATCAGCGGTAACGAGAAATTCATGAGAAAAACTCCCACCAATACTGCCACTGTCCGCTTCCACGGGTCTGAAACTGAGGCCGCAGCGGCTGAAAATCCGGTTATAAGCCTCAAACATTTTTTTGTAGCTTAACTCGGCGCCGGAGTCATCAGCGTCAAAACTGTAAGCATCCTTCATGCCAAATTCTCTGCTTCGCATGATCCCGAAACGAGGTCTGATTTCATCTCGAAATTTTGTCTGGATCTGATAAAGGTTTATCGGGAGTTGCCTGTAAGTCTGGATTTCATTACGAACGAGATCTGTTATGACCTCCTCATGGGTTGGTCCTATGCAATATTCCCGATTATGACGATCTTTCAGTCTCAGAAGTTCTTTGCCATAAAATTGCCATCTCCCCGACTCTATCCAGAGTTCAGCCGGCTGTACTGCGGGAAGGAATACCTCCTGCGCGCCTGCCCTGTCCATTTCTTCACGAATGATCTGTTCCACCTTTTTTATTACTCTGTAACCCAACGGAAGATATGAATAAATACCACTGGTTAACTTTCTTATCATGCCGGCTCGCAACATCAGCCGGTGACTGATCACCTCCGCGTCCGAAGGGGTCTCTCTGCTTGTCGGCAAGAACATTTCTGAATAGCGCATCATTCCTCCATGCCCGGGTTATTTGGTCTGTTCGATACCATATTTTTCACTTCATCCACCAATACATCAACAAATTCTTCTTCTTTTATTTTTCTTACAACCTCACCCTTTTTAAAAAGCAGGCCCATGTTGCGCCCACCGGCAATGCCGATATCAGCCTCCGCAGCTTCTCCTGGTCCGTTCACAACACACCCCATAAGGGCTATTTTCAGATATTCCTTCATGCCGGCAAGCCTTTTCTCAACCTCTTCAGAAAGCTTAAAAAGATCGATTTCGCAACGGCCGCAGGTGGGACAGGATATTATATCCGGCCCTACCCTTCTGATATTCAAGGCTCTCAGTATCCCGTAAGCGACACCCACTTCGCTCACAGGATCACCGGTTATGGAAACCCTGATCGTATCACCGATTCCATCATAGAGAAGAATCCCGATACCAATGGATGACTTAATGGCAGAATTAACAAGACTGCCGGCTTCAGTAACACCGATGTGAAGGGGATAATCTGTCTTTTCTGAAATCGTGCGGTGGGCTTCAATCATTGTTGCAACGTCTGATGATTTCAAGGACAATTTAATGGAATGAAAACCCATATCCTTAAATAATTCTATACTCCTCAAGGCGCTTTCTACAAGTGCAGGAGCAGTTGGACCACCATAACCGGATAATATATCTTTTTCCAGGGAGCCCGCGTTAATCCCTATTCGAACGGCTATATCTCTTTCCTTTGCAACTGAAATTATCTCTTTAATTTTATCCTTACCCGTATTGCCCGGGTTTATTCTGATACCGTCAGCGCCGTTTTGAATGGCTTCAATGGCAAGAAGATGATTAAAATGTATATCGGCAATTAATGGAATTCCAATTTGTTTTTTGATATCCACAAGGGCCATTGCAGCTTCTCTATCAGGAACGGCAACCCTGACAATCTCGCACCCTGCATTCTCGAGTCTTTTGATTTGTTCGACCGTTGCGACCACATCTCTTGTATCTGTACAGGTCATAGACTGAACAACAACCGGTGCGTCTCCTCCTATTTTGACGGGGCCTACATATATGGGCCTGGTTTTTTTCCTTCTGATTATTTCAGATTCCAATGATAATCTGCTTTCCTTTTAGTTACTTCCACGTTTTTTAATATAGCACGAAGAGCAAATGGCAATCAATACCTAATGCGGCAAAGCCGCAAAGGTTCAAGGTTCAAGGCTCAAGGTCAAAGGTCCAAGGTTTTTCCTTGCTCCTTGAGCCTTGTTTTTCACCGCCTGGCACGAACATCTGCGCAAAAAACGCAGTTGCTGAGGATAAAGACTCTAATATGAGTCCCTTAGACATTTAAGTATTTCGAATTGGACATGAAGGGACGGGATTTTGCCCGGTTCGGTCACCACAGGAAATCCCTTGCCCATCATATTCATCAGTGCCCGTACAGCATCAAACATATCTACAGGCGGCATTCCATTTCTCGTCAGATAGTTAATGAGCCTCAATGTCTTCAATCCGTCGAACCATACAAGAAAGTGCTTCAGAAGAACCGGCTTGCTCTTGCTGTTTTTTCTCAGCCGTCGCCATATATCCTGGAAGCGTTGTTCTCTGAGATACTCTTCGAGTAGCGGATATATCTCCCCTGCCCTGGTTAATATTACCCTTTCATCAATGTCCGGACAGGAAGACATGTATTCCAACCACTTTTTTAATACAAGAAAGACCTCCGGATCATATAATACATATTCGGATTCGGAGTGACCTCCCTCAAGGAATCCGACAATGCGCTTTCCCGTACCGAAGGGAACACGTTTCGATTGTCTTGAAGAAGGGTAAACCCGTGTGGTATTGATAGTGCCAACGCCCTTCATTTTAGCAAGCTTATCCAGGAAATAGAAATCTTCCGCCGCTTTTCTTTTGTTCATTCCCCTCACTGCTGTGTAAGCATCCGGGGTGCATACCATCGTTGAACCGATAGAGTGAAAGGCATAGCATGAACCCGCGTAGGTCAGACCGAGAACATAGTAGCGAAGAAATATTTCATAACAGCAAATTGCGGCCTGTTCATCCGTATTCCCGGCGTCCTGATGCATAAATTCTACAACAGCGGCATGGGCCCGTTCTTTCCGGAAAAAAGCGCGGACGGCTTCCAAATAATTTGTTGCTACAAGTGTATCGGCATCCAGAGAAAACAGGAGATTTATCCCTTCTCTATTATAATTAAATACCTTCAGCGCCAAATCGAGGCCTATTTTACGGGCAAGTCCCACACCCCCTATCTTATCGGGCATCTCACATCCGGGAGAAGAGGCATCAACACAGGCCATTTTAAGATTATTTTGAAAGATTTTATTCATGGATAACAAAAGTGAATTATTCAATAAACCGTCATCCGGCATTTTACCGTCAATGAGATCTCTCAAAATTCTCAATGTAATTTGATTGTCTTCAACCTCTCCGGGAATGGCATGATGAATACTTTTATTATTGATGACACAGAGAACCAGTGTGTGGGCAAGTTCTTCCCGTGCATTCCCGGAAAGACTTGCAAGCGTTTTGAAAAGTTGACCGGTCTCCGCCAATGCAGGAATAACTACTACGTTATCTATTTCGTTGTATTCGGCCGCATTAATATGCCAATTATCTCCGACTGAATATTTGTCAAGATAGTTTAAAATGTTCTCTGGAATTGTCATCTTATGTTATCAACCAGTCTTTTGACCGCATCAAAATCTGCCCCGTCAACCCAGTGTATAACTGTTCCCCTTTTTTCCATTCGTCTNNAGGTCATTTTACCCTGGAGATACAGGCCTATGTACCGGTATTCGAGTCCGAAAAATGATAATTTCTCCCAGCTTGTTCCTGCTTCACGAAGTTTTTTCACCTCATCTATCATACCCATTTCAATCCTCTTTTTCAGCCGGGCTGTAATTCTGCGGCGAATGATTTCCCGCTCAAAGCGGATACCGATAATAAACGGTCTTATATCGGGCAGACCGGCTTTATCAGAAGATTGATGCTCCTTTGTGTATTTCGCTATCTCGATAGCACGGATAAGGCGGCTTCTATCCAGGAGATCCGTTGTATTGTGGGGGGCAGGATTAACGGCAAGTAATCGCATCGCGAGGGTTTCCATATCCAGGTATGACAGTTCTTCTCGCAACCCGGGGTTTTCAGGAGCTTCGAGCATCATGTAACCCTTTATGACTGCTTCTATATAGAGTCCTGTCCCCCCGACCATAACGGGAACGATTTCCCTTTGTGCAATTTCCGAAAAACATTCAAAAAAACGTTTCTGGTATTCAAAAACGTTAAATTCATCGTCAGGGTCAACGATATCGATCAGATGATACGGCACCCGCCTGCCATCAACGACAAATTCGGTAAGATCTTTCCCTGTGCCCAGATCCATGCCTCTGTAAATCTGGCGTGAGTCAGCAGAGATAATCTCTGAGTTTAATTCTCCGGCAAGCCTTGCCGCCAACTGTGTTTTACCGGTTGCAGTGGCTCCCAGTATAACAATCAGATTATAGTCTTTCCCCATCATTAGCTCACAAATTCTCGGATTATTTCGTGTTTTCGTGATAAAAATATATCTTCTTTGGTTGCGGCTTGTTCGGGTTAGGATTTTTGTAACCGTTCACGGCTACGGATTTTTTTTGATTTAAACGGCGTGTGAATGGCTCAACCGATTGCGAATGTGCCGGCATTTTTATTATCCGGTCCCGGGCAAAAAGAGAGCTAAATTTTATTTAACTTTCAACTCGAAACTCGAGACTCGAAACTCGAAACTCGAAACTCGAGACTCGAAACTCGAGACTATACTTATTCAAGGAGATGTACAAACATTCCACTGCGAAGCTTCGGTTCAAACCAGGTGGATTTGGGTGGCATTAGTTCATCAGCATCCGCTACATTCATCAGTTGGGCTAATGTTACAGGATTTATGGAGAAAGCCACCGCGTATTGGCCGGAATCTACCAACCTTTCCAATTCTTCCGTCCCTCTTACACCTCCCACGAAGAGAATCCTGTCATCAATCCGTAAATCACCGATACCCAGCACGGGTTTCAACAAATGATTCTGGAGTATGGAAACATCTAAAACCTCCACAACATCGCTTTCACTATAGATATCTTCTTTGGCCTTGAGTTTGTACCACCTGCCATTTAAATACATTCCAAATTCATGCAATCGTTCAGGTGATTTTTCCTTGAAATTATCCACGATGAAAAAATTAGTACGAACTTTATCCAAAAATTCTGTTTCACTCAAGCCATTCAGGTCTTTAACAACCCGATTATAATCCATTACCTTAAGCTGATTATCAGGAAAGATGGCAACCATGATAAAATTGTACTCTTCGCTTCCATTATAAACCGGATTTTCTAAACGGCGTATTTTTGCAACATTTGCGCCCGCTGCCGCCCTGTGATGTCCGTCGGCAATATAGAATGAATCTACTGTCAAAAATTCCTCTTTTATTGTGTCAATTGTATTTTCATCATCCACAACCCAGGCGGTATGTGAAATACCATCATCCGCAAAAAAATCGTATTCCGGCGCACCCTCCGCGATTTTTGCTATGATCCGGTCTATCGACTCCCTCCCCCTGTATGTTAATAACACCAGTCCCGTTTGCGCGTTCACATCCGAGATATGACTCGTTCGTTCTTTCTCCTTATCAGCTCGTGTCAATTCATGTTTTTTAATATGAATCGACGATTCGTACTCATCAACGCTGGCACAGGCAACTATTCCATATTGTTCGTGATCCCCCATTTGCTGACGATAAACATAAAAACACGGCCCGGGATCTTGAAATAAAATCCCTTCATCCAGAGAATTATAGAAATTCTGCCTGGCCTTTTCATATACTATGTCATCATGAATATCTATATCACCGGATAAATCTATTTCTGCTTTTACGACATGGAGAAAACTCTTTGGATTACCTTCAGCTATCTTACGCGCTTCATCTGAATCAATGATATCATAGGGATACGATGCCACATCCTTCACAAACTCTTTGACGGGCCTCACGGCCTTAAAGGGGAATACGAGACTCATAATAATAAATACCTTTCTTGAGAGGCTTCTAACATGGCAGACATATTTAAATCAACAATCTTTGCAACAGATGAGTGAATCAATGTTGCAAAATCATTTATTGAGTAGTATGTATTCATTCAGGGATCGGGGGTCAGGAGAAGAAATACAACCGTCGATGACCTTTTTATTCTGCCCCCTGGCCCCCGACCCCTGACCCCTTATTATTGAAAGGATTGTTGGACTTATGAATATCACCAGAGTATTTATCCACGGCTTGGAAAGCAGCAGCCAGGGTGCCAAAGGAGTATATTTCAAAGAAACTTACCCCGATATGATTATTGAAGATTATACAGGCACTTTTGAAGAAAGAATGGTGAAGTTAAATAAAGTTCTTGCCGATAAAAGTGACCTGATTTTAGTTGGATCCAGTTTCGGTGGCTTAATGGCTGCCGTATTTACATGCAAAAATGAAGAAAGGGTTAGGAAGCTCATCCTC
>DFBI01000222.1:0-3402 GCA_002367335.1 Syntrophaceae bacterium UBA3084
TCCTTTATCCTTGTGCCTTGTACCTTTTCACTACTGGTATCAACATTTGCGTAAAAACGCAGTTGTTGAGGATAAAGAACCTAAATGAATACAATATAAAAAGGCCATGTTGATTAAATCAGTTATAGTGGCTCTCGTGGGAGGAATTATATGTCTTGACAGGATCCTTTTCCAGGCCATGATATCAAGGCCTATCGTTGCCGGTCCGTTTATTGGAATTATTCTTGGTGACCCATACACCGGGTTGATTGTCGGGGCATTTATTGAGTTGTTGTGGATTGATAGATTTCCCATAGGTGTTTATATTCCACCAAATGATTCTGTGGTTGCAATTCTTGTTACGGCCGGCTCTATATTGGTCGGCAGGGAGCTTGGACATGTATCACGGGAATTAATTGCATTGTCCATGTTATTATTTATTCCTTTCGGCATTGTGGGCCAGAAAATAGATATGTGGATAATGAAATCGAATGATGTACTGTCATGCCAGGCCATAGAAAACGCAAGGGCAGGTAACATAAGAGGGGTTGCTCACAAGCATATTCTCGCATTGCTGAAATCTTTATTCAGCGCTGTTGCCTTGATTTTTATTTCCTTAATATTGGGCATAGCAGCCCTTCAATTGATATTTCCCTTGATTCCTGGGAACACATTGAAAGCTTTATCCTTCATATATTTCTTTGTTCCCGTTATAGGTGTTGCGGTTGCGCTTAACACGATAAAATTGCGCGGGACAATTCCCATTTTCTCAGGGATCTTTTTGCTGGTTGCCCTATTCGTTAAAATGATCTGATACTATGAAACTTCCACCATATCACTTTGCGGCCTGCCTGTGCGTAGCCTGTCTGCGTGCGGACACGCACAGGCAGGCACGCAGACAGGCATTATAGCAGTAAGTAACTTGCAGCGCAGCTACTCAGGTATCAAACACCAATGAGAAATATTTCTGTCCATCAGGACTATAGAATCTTTATTCTCAGCAACTGTGTTTTTCGCGCAGATGTTGGTGTCAGACGGTGAAAAACAAGGCTCAAGGAGCAAGGAAAAACCTTGAACCTTTGACCTTGAACCTTTGACCTTTTACTNNACCTTGAACCTTTGCGGCTTTGCCGCCTTAGGAAATGTGGGATAGCATCAAAATTGTTGGTCAGGCCTTGACCTGCAAGGACGCTTTTATGGAACATAAAAAATCGGTTATTTCCGGTGAAGTTGTTGCGAATCGCGAAGTTACAAAAAATCATTTTTTGATGTCTTTGACAGTGCCGGATAATTTTCAGGTGGCTTTGCCGGGTCAATTCATAATGGTCAGAATGAAAGATATGGGAAGCCCGTTTCTGGCCAGGCCGTTCAGCATTTATTCAACATATTCCTTTGAAAACAATACAATTCTGGAGATCCTTTATCGAGTTGTGGGGAAGGGAACCTTGAAATTTTCCCATTTGAAAAGGGATGA
The DNA here is from genome assembly GCA_002367335.1 of Syntrophaceae bacterium UBA3084. GTDB lineage: Bacteria > Desulfobacterota > Syntrophia > Syntrophales > UBA6807 > UBA3084. Next base: position 1,454 of record DFBI01000222.1, read on the forward strand.
CAAACTGGACATTTTAGGGCCGTTAGGTAACGGATTTGATGTGCCGCCGGGTTGTAAAAAAATAGCACTCGTTGCGGGAGGAATAGGTGTGGCGCCTCTTTCTTTCCTTGCTGAATATTACAGGAAAAGATCAACTGATTCTGTGGAGGATCGGAAGGTAATATGTTATATAGGAGCTCGCACATCAGAATGGCTTGTTGGTATAGAAAAATTGGAAGAAGTGTGTTCCAGGGTAATAATAAGTACTGATGATGGCAGTGAAGGGCATCATGGCTACGTGACGGATCTTTTTATAAAAGACATCAATTCTTACAGGCGTGACGGTTCGATGGTGTATTCTTGTGGCCCCTATGCCATGATGAAAAGGATGGCGGGAATATTAGAGGATTGTCCCATTCCATGTCAGGTTTCAATAGAAGAGAGAATGGCCTGTGGTGTCGGCGCATGCCTCGGCTGTGCCGTGAGGGTAAAATCACAAGAGGGACATTCTCGATATATGAGGGTATGCACGGATGGTCCTGTTTTTAATATAGAGGAAATAATCTGGGATTAATGTGAAAAATAACAACTTACCCACCATGAAAGTTCGTATAGGGGATATTGAACTCAAGAATCCCATTATGACAGCTTCCGGTACATTTGGTTACGGTGAGGAATATTCCCCCTATGTAGATCTTAACAGGTTAGGCGCTTTAATCGTAAAGGGTTTATCTCTCGAACCGAAGGAAGGCAACCCGCCGCCCAGGATTATTGAAACAACAGCAGGCATGCTGAATGCCGTGGGACTTGAAAATGTCGGTGTAAAGTCGTTTATCAAAGAAAAACTTCCTTTCTTGAGGCAATTTGATGTTCCCGTTATTGTTAACGTGTTTGGTGAGACTGTTGAAGAATACGTGAAAGTTGCCGGGATTCTGAGCGATGTGGAGGGAATCGCAGGCCTTGAGATAAATATTTCATGTCCGAACGTAGTGAAAGGGGGCATTGAATTCGGTGCGAATCCGGATTTAGCAGGTGAGGTTACTCGCAGTGTAAAAAGTGTTACCCATCTTCCTGTAATTGTCAAGTTAACCCCGAACGTTACGGATATAACCGAAATCGCAAAAAGTGTTGAGGAGGCTGGAGCCGATGCAATATCCTTGATCAACACCTTAAAAGGGATGTCCGTAGATATTGAGAAGAGGGTGCCTCATTTGGAAAATATTACAGGGGGGTTGTCCGGACCGGGGATAAAACCGGTGGCCCTGAGGATGGTATGGGAAGTGACGCGGGAAGTATCCATTCCTGTTATAGGAGTCGGCGGCATTATGAATGCTCAAGATGCCCTTGAATTTCTTATTGTTGGTGCAAAGGCGGTTCAGATCGGAACGGCGAATTTTGTTAATCCCCGTGCCACTATCGACATACTGGAAGGAATAGAGCAATATATGAGGGAAAACGGCATTTCTGATATAAACGATTTAATAGGAACAATAATTGCTGAATAGATGTGTTGGGCGTGAAAAGAGCAGGAAAAATTGCACTGCCTGCATACACCGGGACATACACCCAGTTCCAATATCCGTATATATTGACAGGGGAGAAAAGCGAATACTCTTCGGGCAGGATATCCACGGCCCATTCCTGCTCAGCTTTGGGTCTGACGTTGAAGAATGGAAAAAATCTATGAAAAAGCTGCTTGATCTTGAGGCCGATATACTTTGCGAGGGACATTTCGGCATTTATCGATCGAAAGATAGTGTGGGAAAATATATCAAGAGTTATTTAAAAATGTATTAGGAGAAAAAGTGAAATAAATTTCGGTATTGAAATACACTTTACGGCGTTATCTGTAAATTCCTTAGCTAGATATGGTGTTATCATCTTTACAAATTACGATATATTGTGTATAAGAAAAAACATTATAGTAAAACTGAAAATTTTGCGCTTTTATTAAATTTGTTCAGTATATA
>DFBI01000222.1:3529-7129 GCA_002367335.1 Syntrophaceae bacterium UBA3084
GATGTAGGGTGTGGACCGGGCAAGACGACCTCAGTTCTTCGTGAAATGATCCAACCAGGGGGAAGTATAGTTGGAGTGGATTATTCGGAAGAACGGGTGTCATATGCCAGAGATCATTATGGGCAGGAGAAAGGAATCGATTTTTATGTTCATGATTTAATGAAACCTGTGAATGGACTCGGCCAGTTTGATATAATATGGGTACGCTTCATACTGGAATATTTCCGTGTAGAAAGTTCCGATATTGTGAAGAACTTGAAAGATTGCCTGAAACCGGGCGGGTTTCTTTGTCTTCTCGACCTGGATTATAATTGTCTCAGCCATTATGAATTGCCCTCCAAGATCAGTGATCTTCTCCATAAGCTAATGACCAGATTAGATGAGGAGTATAACTTCGACACCTATGCTGGTCGAAAGCTGTATTCCCATTTGTATGATCATGAGTTTGAAAAAATTGAAGTTGACATAGTGACGCACCATTTAATCTATGGAAAAATAAGTGCTGTAGATAGCTTCAACTGGATTAAAAAAGTGGAGATAGCTGCCAAGAGGCTTGGCGATATGTTTGAAAGTTATCCCGGTGGTTACGAAGCCTTTTTTACCGATTTTAAAAAATTCTTCCTTGATCCAAGACGTTTTACCTATACACCTTTAATTCTCTGTAAAGGAAGAAAGCCGGCGTCTAATTGAGCTTTTGATCCAAGACTCTTCTTACCTCTTTTACTAAAGTGGGTAGTTGCATCGGTTTACTGATAAACCCCGCGGCGCCACAGTTTAATGTGTCTTGTATTGTCACGCTTGCCGTATAGCCACTTGTAATAATCACTTTTATTCCCGGTTTGATATTGGTTAGCTCCAACAAACATTTATTTCCTCCCATACCGGGCATAATTAAATCAAGCAGGACGAGATCAATATCCTCCTGCCTGTTTGTAAAGATTTCTATAGCATCTTCACCGTTTTCAGCGGTTATTGTGTTATAACCAAATTGTTTCAGTATGTCTTGATTGGTTTCGCGGATGGATTTTTCATCATCCACCAATAAAATCGTTTCATTACCTGTTGGCAATTCATCTTTTGAAGCCTTTTCCGGCATCGTTTTTTTAGAATCCAATTTCAATGCCGGCAAATATATATTAAAAGTTGTTCCTTTGTTGGTTTCACTTTCGCATATAATATAACCTCCATGGTTCTTCACGATACCGTAAACAACCGATAGACCAAGCCCCGTCCCTTTTCCTACCGCTTTTGTTGTAAAAAAAGGTTCAAAAATATGTTCCAATACCTCTTTATCCATGCCGGGACCAGTGTCTGAAATACTCATGAGCACATAATCACCTGCTTCCACAGAAAAATTATTTTGATGGCGGGTATTATTTGCAATGTTGATATTTTTTGTCTTTATAGTTAGGCTGCCGCCATCCGGCATTACATCCCTGGCATTTACAGCCAGATTCATAATAACCTGCCCAATCTGAGAGGGATCTCCATTGACAATGTTTACATGATCAGTTAATTTGAGGTTGATAGTGATCATCTTGGGCATAGTATTTGTCAGCAGATCAAATAATTTCTCAATTTCATCGTTCAGGTTAACGTGTATTAACTTCGTTTCCACCTTACGGCTGAAAACCATAAGTTCTTTAATGAGATCCGTGGATCTCTGGGTTAATTTATCGATATTGGATAAATACTGCCAGTCCGGATCAGCTTCATTCTTCCTCATCAAAAGAAGCTGGTTATAACTGCTGATAGCCTGCATAATGTTATTGAAATCATGAGCAATGCCGCCGGTCAGAGTGCCAACGGCTTCCATTTTTGATGCATGACGGATCTGAGCTTCAAGACTTCGCTGTTCCGTGATATCTTTAAGGATACCAATAATCCCGATAACATTGCCTTCCTGGTCCAAATTCAGAGCGCCGTTTATATTGAAAATCCGTTCAGATCCATCTTTATTTAATAAAGTTCCAATGTAATCCCTGAACGTTTCCTTATTCTTTTTAACACTTTTAACAAAATTAACATAGGTTTTGATATCTTCTTTCCTGGCAAAGTCTGTAAAAGATTTGCCGATAACGTCTTCCGCCTTGTGTCCCAATATGTTTTCCCATGAAGGATTAACATAGGTGAAAGTCCCATCAATTTCCAGAGTATAGATAATATCGGGAGCATTTTCACTCAGAGCCCTGAACCGTTCTTCTCTTTCCTGAATCAACTGGTAAGACCTTGCATTGTTAATGCTGATTCCAATCTGGGGAGCGATTCCCATCAAAAGACTCAAATCGCTCTGGCTGAATGGTTTTTTAGTCTGGACATTGTCAACAGCTAAAATACCTTCTGAATTCCCCTCATAGATGATGGGAACACAGATAAACGATTGAGTTCCCATTCGTGTTGCGAATTCGATACTCCTTTCTGAAAGGTGATTTTCAATTTCTCTGACATTATTGACCAGAAAAGGCTTTTGTTCTTTGAAGGCTATAGCAAACTCTCCTTTCGAATGGGGCTTGTCAAGGTGAAACTCAGCTTCTTTCAAATATGCTTCAAGTTTAGTGTTGTAACCATAGCCCACGGTGTAAACGAGTCTGTCTCTTTGTTTGTTTGCAAGCATAATCATTCCCCTGTCAAAATCGAGGCGTTTTCCCAGAGTATCCATCACGAATCTGAGGAGTTTGTCTATATCCAGAATGCTGGAGGCAGCCTGACCTATTTCCTGGATTAACAGGGATTCGTTGTAACGTATATTGATTTGATCCAAAAGCTGATCTGCTGAGTCAGATTGAGCCGTAATGTTTTCCGTTAATTCCTTTCTTCCCAAGTACTCGGAATAAAGGAAAATACCCATGGAAAATAAGAGAGCAGATAAAATAAGGATGATCCAATGAATGGTGGGGATAAAGAAAAACAGCGCCGAGCAGGCAATAACGCTAAAAAGTGAGAAGTAATTGCCAATTCGGGCCCATTTTATGAGGAATGATTTCTTCCATGAAACAATGTAACGGCAAAATTCATCACCATTGTGTATACACTCGTTATGCTCGATATGTGCATATTCTCCGGTAAAAACTTTTCCCACGGCTTCCAGCATTCCAATTCGGTTTTCACATTGAAAGGGTTGTTCCCTTACATTTTTGTCTGGTGTGAATACAATTTCAACTTTGTTAGAAGAAAGTTTTTTTGTTTTCAGGATTACGTGGCGACTTATGTTTGCTACAATCTTCTCCAGCATCCAATAGGTTACTGCTGGCGTGAGAAAACCCGCAACATATTGACGTAAAATCCCGTATGACTGAGAGATGGCAATATAGCGTCCAGCTTCCCGAGCAGTTGCAGGGTTGCCAGTTTTTTCCATCGATATGGCGTAGAAACGGTCGATCTGTCGTTGCGTGAGCCAGTGTCCTGCATCTTCCAACTCATATTCGGCAATGCCTGCATAGTTGAGGATATCATCGATATCCATTTCGGGATAATTCACATTGAAGTATTCAATATATGAATTTATTATTTTGCTGCTATAGAGAGGAATGTTATCCATAACAATTATCTAAACCTCATCCTGAAATTTCTTTCCATGTATTCCAGATATTCTGTTCCATA
>DFBI01000206.1:0-2315 GCA_002367335.1 Syntrophaceae bacterium UBA3084
CCTTGAACCTTGTCCCTTTATCCTTTGTCCTTGTTTATATCCCTGTGTTGTAAGTTTACCTGATAACTTCTCTCTTCAAAATGTTGGCCTAATTGATTGATAATGACTACAGACCTATGTCTCCCCCCGGTACATCCGATAGCGATATTGAGATATGTTTTTCCCTCTTTTTCAAAAAGGGGGGTTAAAAAAGAGACCAGATTGAATAACACATCGAGGAATTGCTTGCTCTCATCACATCCCAGCACATAATCTTCAACTTTTCTATCATTGCCATTGAGATCACTTAGATCCTTTACAAAGTATGGATTCGGAAGAAATCTCACATCCAGTACAATATCTGCATCATGAGGTAATCCATAGCGATATCCAAACGACGTTAAATTGACAACAAGCCTTTTACCGGAAGATGGAAAAAGATAGTATCTCTGGATAAGTTCCTTTAATTCATGAACATTAAAGAGTGTTGTATCAATAACATTGTCAGCCATCTGCTTCAAATCGGTTAATTTCTCTCGTTCGAGTTGAATGCTCTCAAAGACTGTCCGTTTCTGCGAAAGAGGATGAGTCCTCCTTGTTTCACTGAACCTGTGCAAAAGAGAATCGTCACTCGCTTCAAGAAATAATATTTCAATATGATATCCCTCTGACTTTAAACCTAAAATAATCTCCGTATGTTTCTCGAGAAAATACTTTCCTCTAATATCCATAACGAGAGCTATCTTCGAAATTTCGCTTGCCGTTCCAGACTGTATTTCTAAAAACTTTGGTAAAAGGACAACGGGCAAGTTGTCAACACAAAAGAACCCTATATCTTCAAGGGCTCGAAGTGCTGTGCTTTTCCCTGAGCCTGAAAGTCCGGTGATAATAGTTATGCGGATGTTTTTCATATTGGTCCTTCTCCAGTTTAGTTGGAGAAGAGGGTTTAAGGATTTGTTTTCTGAAGGCTTTACCTGTCTGCGTGCGGACACGCACAGGCAGGCGCAGAGATTGCAGAAAAGGGCCCTTTCTGGATGGAAACTAGATACATGTTTTGTTCTTTTGATCTATTAAAGAATATATTTCATCCGATGTTTGCATTTTCATGAGATCGTTTCTAAAAGTTTCTTCTTTCAGCATCCGGGAAATTTTTGCGAGGGCTTTCAAATGTTGCCCCGCTGAGTTTTCGGGAGCCATCAGCAAGAAAAAAATGTGAACAGGCTTTCCATCCAGGGAATCAAATTCGATACCTTTCTTTGATCTCCCAAAAGAAACAACAAGATTTTCAAGGCCTGGCAGCTTACCATGCGGTATAGCTATCCCATCACCTATGCCTGTACTCCCAAGCTTTTCCCTTTCTAACAATACCTTAACCATGGAATCACTGTCTATATTACAATTCCCCTGCAAAAAAACTTCTGATAATTCAAAGAGAACTTCTCTCTTTGTCTTTGATTTTAATTCTTCGATAATGAATTCTTTTTTTAACATATCTGCGATATTCACAATTATCATTCCCCCCCTCGAGTTTCAGCTTTTTACCTCGATCAGGCCATAATTGCCATCATCAGATCTATAAATTACATTCATTTTTTCAGAAGACGAATCCCTGTATACCACAAACCTGTTTCTTGATTCTTCAAGTTGCATAATCGCATCATCAATAGACATGGGTTTCAATACAACCTCCCTTGCTTCTACTATTTTCGGCTGGTCTTCATCTTCTTGATAACTTTCGGATGACAGTTCATTCATGGTCACAGTTTCACTTTTTATTGCATTTTCCTTGCGATTTCTTATTTTTTCTTTGTGCTTTTTTAATTGTCGCTCAATTTTGTCTATAACATTATCAATCGCAACGATCATATCCTTGGCTTCTTCTTTGCCATTGAGATTTAACCCTTTAGCCAATAAATTTATTTCAGCCACATTTCTAAATTTCTCTACGGATAATATTACCTTGCCTTCTATTGGTTTATCAAAATATTTTTTTAATCTGAGTAGTCTTTTATTTACATGTTCTTTCAACCAATCTTCCGCTTCTGTATTTCGGAAGGTCAAAGAAATTTGCATAACCTATCCTCCTAACCCGTTAATTGAATCCTTATAGTAAAGGTTTTTAAACAATCTATTCTTCAAAAAGACCTTCAAAGGCAATAAAGTGCGAACTTATATGTAAGTCAAACACAAAAGTCAATAAATTTTTCTTTTCTATCTCCGCAAACCGCGGGAATCAAACACGGCATTTAGCACTCATTGCTCAGTCCTCAGTCCTCACTGCTCGTTACTCAGTCCTTTCTGTGGATTAAAAGTGATGGACTCGTAAAAAGTCATAA
>DFBI01000206.1:2322-5891 GCA_002367335.1 Syntrophaceae bacterium UBA3084
CTCCCCTTAATCCCCTCCCACCAGGGGAGGGGAAATCCGACTTTTTACGAACTTGTCAAAAGTACTTCTTTCTTTTTGAAGAAGAAAGAATGCCCATCATTTCCCTATACTTTGCCACGGTTCTCCGCGCAATAGATATGCCGGACTTTTCAAGAATGCCAACAAGTTGGCTATCGTTATATGGTTTGAGGGTGTCTTCATTATCAATAATCTTCCTTATCGCTTCTTTAACACTTTCAGACGCTATGGAATCACCATTTGTTCTATTTATTCCACTGTTGAAGAAATACTTCAGCTCGAATATTCCCCTCGGTGTATGCATATACTTGTTTGTAGTCACCCTGCTTATAGTCGATTCGTGCATCTCTACATCATCAGCTATATCTCTCAACACCATGGGTTTCAGGTAGTTGATCCCTTTGTCAAAAAATTCCCTCTGATATTTTACGAGACTTTCCGTTACCCGATAAATTGTCTTCTGACGTTGTTGAATACTTTTTATTAACCACGTCGCTGACTGCAATCTTTCCTTGATATATTCCTTGCAGTTTTTCCCTTCCGAATTGTTAGCCACATTACCAAGAACTTCCTTATAAAGATTACTCACCTTCAGCCTTGGTAAACCATCTTCATTAAGAACAATTCTATATTCATCTCCAACCTTAAAAACAAAAACATCAGGAGTAATATACTGTGGTTTTTCATCACTATAAAGGCGCCCCGGTTTTGGATCCAGCTTGTTGATTACCTGGACAGCCTCCAGAACATCGCCTATGGTAACTTTTTGTCTCTTTGCAATGTTATTGTAGTTTTTTGTTTCGAGCTCCTTCAGATTTTCCTGTATTATTTTTTCTATCAAGGAATTAGATCCGGCAATAACCTTAACCTGACTCAAAAGACATTCCTTAAGATCTCTTGCCGCAATACCTGGGGGATCAAATTCGTGTATTTTTTTTAAAACATTTTCAACAAAATTAACGTCTACCTTCTCAATAGATGCAACCTCTTCCAAAGTAGCCGCCAGATAACCATTACTGTCAAGATTACCAATAATCTGCCTACCAACTCGTTTTTCAGTTTCCGTAAAACGTGATAAATTCAGCTGCCATAAAAGATGACCGGACAAAGAACTTCCCCGGGTCAACATATTTTCCATAGAAGGTCTTTCCACATATTCTCGGGAATATGTGGCACCCATAGGTCCATAATCTTCGAGATAGCTGTCCCAATCAAAATCTTCTCTGCCATCTTTTTCACCCGTCACCTCCTGCGTCCCGACCTTGACTTTCATATCATCAATCTCGGTAACGGTTTCACTTTCCGGCTCTTCTTCGTAAGATTTTTCTTCAAGGAGAGGATTTTCTTGTAATTCTTCAGTGATAGCATTAACCAGTTCGATTCTTGACAGTTGTAACAGCTTAATAGCCTGTTGCAGTTGAGGAGTCATGATCAACTGCTGTGTCAGCTTCAAACTTTGTTTAAGCTCTAATGCCATTTCTTTTCCTTCTAGAAATCGAAATTTTCTCCAAGATAAAACTTTTTTGCAACTTCGCTGTTGGCAATATAATCTGAATTACCTTCCACAAGGACAGCGCCTTCATTAAGAATATATGCCCTGTCACAAACTGTCAAAGTTTCTCTCACGTTATGATCAGAGATTACAACACCGATACCTTTCGATTTAAGTTTAAGGATGATGTTTTGAATATCCGCAACCGCAAGTGGATCAATGCCCGCAAATGGTTCATCAAGAAGTATATATTTAGGAGATGTGACGAGAGCCCTCGTAATCTCGACCCTTCTTCTCTCACCTCCTGAAAGCGAGTAAGCCTTATTTTTGGCAAGATCTGAAAGGTCCAGCTCTCCCAGAAGTTCATGGAGTTTCCTTTTTCTTTCCTCTTTGTTTATATTCAGGGTTTCTAAAATGGCCATGATATTTTCTTCCACTGTTAGCTTTCTGAATATGGACGGTTCTTGAGGAAGGTAATTTATACCCCTCCTGGCCCTTAAGTACATAGGATACAAACTAATATCCTCACCGTTAATCAAAACACTTCCCTCATCCGGTTTGATCAAGCCTACAATGATATAAAATGTTGTTGTTTTACCGGCGCCATTGGGACCCAGAAGGCCTACCACCTCTCCTCTATTGATAACCAGATCAACTTTATTTACAACCCGTCTCCCGTTGTATGTTTTTACTAATTTCTCAGCTAACAGATTTTCCATTATCAATTATTAATTCAAAATTATTTCATTTTTTTTCTTCGGGATAAATCGTAGCAGTAACCCTTCCGGTTGAAGAACTTTCAACAATCCCCCTGTTTTCTTTCAGAAAGAATATAATCCTCTCTCCCTTGATTATATTATTCCCTTCTTGCATTATGGGGTCACCGGTAATGATTACTTTTTGCTCATCATAGAAAAAAATGGCATCGTTTCCCGTTACAACTTTGTCTTTCTGTCTTATTATTACATTTCCCTTTGCCTCTATCTTTTCTATTTCTCCTGCATTCACCAACCCCGGGTTAATATTTCTCTCTTTTGGTTGGGGCGCTGTATCTTTTTTCTTGTATTGAAGATAAAACTCATCTGATTTAATGATAGTATCTTCCTGGGTAACCATAACATTGCCGGAGAACACGGCAATTCTTTTATCAGAATAGATGTCAAAACGATCTGATACGATTTTTATCGGCTCCCCCCCATTGCCGGACATAACTTGAGCGGCAACAGGAACATAAATCAGAATCACCAGTGCTGTCAGCAGTATTAAAAAGGAAATTTTCTTCATGATATAATATTTAAATTTACTGAGTTATATTGAAATCGCTGATAAGGGCATTCACTTCAGATAAAAGTGTTAACTTTTTCGTTTTGAGTGAAATGGTCAAACCAACTCCTTTCAGCGTCATACTGGAATTTTTCATTCTTACACGGCTATCCGTATAAACTTTCTTATCGGAATCGGAATAATTCAAATAATCCGTTGTAATTCGATCCCCATTATCAGAAAGGATCACAACATTTCCCTTAACACTTATATCTTTAATCTCAGTATTTAAACGCCCTTCCTCACCAGTCATTAAAAACGTTCTTCCGTCGGATGTACTAAGCTTTACCCGAACATTCTCTAAAAAAACTAGGTTCTCTTTCTTTACATATTTTGCCGAATCTGCATTTATTTCCCAAGTAGACTCCGGATCTCCTACTTCCGTATAATGAAAATCTCTGACATAAAGATCAGCTTTTTCCGAAAGTATTTTCAATACAACTTCTTTTTTGTTCTTTTTTACCCCAAAGACAAACAAAGCAGATATAATCATTACAAATATTAATATGGCAATAATGATTGTTCTCTTTTTCATTCTGTTTCACGCGCTCGGCTAGCAAAAAATATACCATCACCCAAAAGACATGTAAAGATAAAACGTAACTGCTCAGGTTCACGGTCTTCGGCGAGACTTCGATGAGCTCAGCCTTCGGCGAGCTCAGTCGAACCGTCGAATCGCTCAGTCGAACCGTTCAAAGTTGAAGGTTGATGCACTCGTAAAAAGTTCAAATTGCTC
>DFBI01000206.1:5940-11022 GCA_002367335.1 Syntrophaceae bacterium UBA3084
CCCTCCCCTTAATCCCCTCCCACGAGGGGAGGGGAAATCTGACCTTTTACGAAAGCATCAAAATTGATGCTGTCGTAAAAAGTCTGTCAATAGGTAAACTGCGTTAATTGATTTCATATCTTGAAACAATATCATCCCATTTTCCCTGAATCTTGAGAATGATCTCGCAAAGTTCTCTTACCGCCCCCTGCCCTCCTTTTCTTTCCGTAATATAATCAGCTGATTCTTTTGCATATTCAGACGCATCTTCAACAGCCACCGAAAATCCGACTCTTCGAAATACAGGAATATCTACGATGTCATCTCCGACATAAGCAACCTGTTCACCCGAGACTTTTTTCTTACGTAATATTTCTTCCAGATTCTCAACTTTATTTTTCGAACCCTGATAAATTTCTTTTATTCCAAGCTCCCGGGCACGGTGTTCCACTACTTTTGATGTCCTTCCGGTAATCAGAACAACTTGAATGCCTGTCCTCATAAGCATCTTCAGACCGTGACCATCCCTTACATTAAAATGCTTTGTTTCATTTCCCAGATCATCAATAATTATTTTACCATCCGTTAATACCCCATCAACATCCAGTATTAAAAAAGTGATAGATTTAATTTTTTTTACCAGTTCTTCATCAAATAATTTATTCATACTTTACCTTTCACATTTAACGACTCCATCGATCTTTTTCAATGTACGTAAAAGATCTGGAAGCGATTCCAAATAAAGAGAATTGGGACCGTCACAGAGAGCACACTCAGGATCAGGATGAACTTCCATAAACAACCCATCGATACCGACAGCGACTGCCGCGCGAGCCAAATAGACTGCCATGTCCCTGTTGCCACCCGACGCATTTCCAGCGCCTCCGGGAAGCTGTACACTGTGGGTGGCATCAAAAATCACCGGATATCCCATTGCTCTCAACACAGGAAGAGAACACATGTCAACAACAAGATTATTGTAGCCAAAACTTACGCCCCTTTCAGTCATCAGTATATTTTCATTACCTGTAGATAGCACCTTATCCAATATATGTCTGGCATCCCATGGCGCAAGGAACTGCCCCTTCTTTATATTAACGATCTTTCCACATTTTGCCATTTCCATAACAAAATCCGTTTGTCGTGAGAGAAATGCCGGGACTTGCATGATATCCAGTACTTTTGACGCTTCTTCAATTTCTTCAAAACGGTGAACATCTGAAAGAACAGGAATAGACAGTTCCTCTTTGATCCTCTGTAAAATTTGAAGTCCCTTTTTTATGCCGGGCCCCCTGTAGGAATCTTTTGAAGTTCGATTCGCCTTGTCATACGAAGCCTTAAAGATGAAAGGAATATCTAATTCCTCAGTAATATCCTTCAGGGTTCCGGCTATCTCTCTTGTTTTTTCCTCGTCCTCAATAACACAGGGACCGGCAATTAATACAAAGGGAGCGCCTCCTCCGATTGTAAAATTATTTAAAACGATCTGTTTCATCTGTAAACTCCCGTTAATCATCTAAAGCGGCCAAGCCGCAAGGACTGAGCAACGAGCAATGAGGATTAATGGCAAAAGGTTTTTCCTTGAACCTTGCACCTTGCACCTTGCACCTTGCACCTTGCTCCTTGGTCCTTGGTCCTTGGTCCTTTCTAATCCCTACTTATACTTCTCCCGCAACATTTTGATTCTCATTTCGGGTATTTTCTGTGCCGCCTTTGCGGAACCGGGATTAAGCTGATACGCATTCGTATATTCCCTTAAAGCATCTTTGTACATCTTCTTTTTTTCATAAGCCATTGCAAGATTCAGGAAAACCATATCGTCTTCACTATCATATCGAAGCGAGGCCTTGTAATTTTTAATCTCCTGATTGACATCACCTTTACGACCATAGGCATAAGCCAGACTTGAATAAAGTTCCGCCTTCCCGGGATGAAGCTTTATCATTTTCTTATAAGCATCTATAGATTTGTTATAATTTTTCTTTTTCAGATAATACTCTGCCAGGATTGTCAGAACCTCGACTGTTGGATTGGATGAGGCATATTTTTCATATTCAGAAATTGATTTGTTACGCTTTCCCATCTTGCCATAGGCAAAAGCAAGGTCATGGTGTATCTCCTTACTTTTCAGGCCATATTTTATTGCTTTCTCATAGTTTTCTGCCATTCTCTTATAATCTTTTAATCTCCCGTATGCAAAACCGAGCTGTGCGTACGCAGGCGCATATTTGGGAGAATTCTTCACAACCTTCCTGTACAAACCGATGGCCTTTTTATAGTTTCTCTTTCTTACATAATAATCGGCTAACCGGGACAGGGCATCCGTATCATCAGGTTGTAATGATATTACCTTTTCGTATTCTTTAGCCGCATTCTTATAAAGCTTTCTCTTCTCGTAGGCCACGGCAAGATTAAAATGGATTACAGGGTCTTTCGGATTAAGGGAGATAGCCTTCTTATAATTAGCAATTTCTCTCTTCCACTCTCCCTTGCCTCCACTGGCAAGACCGATGTTCGCATAAGCCGTCGCATTCTTCGGTTGTTTTCTAATAATCTTTTTATACAGATCTATGGATTCATCATATCTGCCGGCTTTGAGACAGACATCAGCCAGAGCATTCATCACATTGATATCGCGCGGCATTTTTTTATAAACATATTTATAATATTTGATAGCATCGGATGATTTACCTGTTTTCTCGTATGCTTCCGCCAGCCGATAGCGGGCTTGAATATTATCAGGGTTTAATTTGAGAGAAACCTTGTAATTGGCAATTGCCCTGTCCCATTTTCCCAGCCTGGAATAAGCTAACGCTATACCGGCATAAGGAAAATCATCTTCAGGGCTATTCCGTATTATTTTTCTGTAAACCGGAATGGCTTTGTCATATTTCTTTAATCTCATATATGCCTTTGATAATTCAACGAGGGCCGTCATATCACCGGGTTTTTGTTTAAGCACCTTTTTATACTCTGCAATCCCCCTGGTGATCTTACCTGAATTTATATATATCCCTGCCAGCGCCTTGCGTGTATTCACATCATCTTTTTTCATACTCAAGGCACGTTGAAGAAACTTAATCTGAGATTTTTTGCTCTTTGTACTTCTCGCATACCTGAGCCAGTCTTGAGGTGTAATTATTACCTTTACGGGAATGGATGCAATGATTTCGTCATGATATTTCACATGAATATTGTAACCTTTATTTTTCTTTGTTTGTTTTCGCCTTATAACTTTATCACTTAATTCCATACCATTAAGCAATGTCCTGAAATCATTTTCACTTCCCATACCCTCTATATCAGCGCTGATTCCTCTCTCGAAAAGTGAGTCGGATGATACCTCTTTTAAGACAAATTCATCACGGTACGAAATCTCGAAAACATCTCCTTTAGCTAATCGATAATCCTTTCCATTTTTTTCAACATCAAGGTAATAAAAATGCGGCGTGTGACCCAGCACAGTGGAAAGAAAAATGCTTTTTGTCCTTGATAGTGTAGAAAACCACTTACTATATTTTGCCCCCAGATAATGATCAAACACCACACCGCCGGCAAAAAACAAAACAAGAAGAATAATGATCACCCAGACAGGCACATTATTGCCACCTTGTTTTTCTTCTCTCTTAATTCTGTAATAATCCACCATATCAGATTCTCTAACCTTGATGGCTTTGTAAAAAGTCCAACTTCTGCGTTGCGCTGCATCCTTCCCTTCGACAAGCTCAGGGCAGGCTATATTTTGCTCATGGTGAGCTTGTCGAACCATACGCGCCTTGAATTTGAAGTTTTTTACTTTGCCATCTAATTTTGACTTTTTACGGGTGCATCAACCTTGACCCCTGTCCCTTAAACCTCGAACCTTGTCCCTTGAACCTTGGACCTTATTCCTTGTCCCTTGCTCCTTGAACCTTGTCCCTTGTCCCTTGAACCTTGAACCTTTGTGGTTTAGTCCCCTATCCCCTTGGATGACATTTCTTATGAATATCCTTTAATCTTTCTCTCGTAACATGTGTATAAATCTGTGTAGTTGATATATCGGAATGACCAAGCATAACCTGAACAGAACGAAGATCCGCCCCTCCTTCCAAAAGATGCGTGGCAAATGAATGCCTGAAAGTGTGGGGATGAATTTTTTTATGCAATCCGGATTTAGTAGCATATTTTTTCACAATCTTCCAGAATCCCTGACGTGTCAGACCGTTTCCTGATCTGTTCACGAAAAAAAAGTTGGTTCTTTTGCCTTTCAAAAGTTTTAATCTTCCCTCGTTAATATACCTGGTCATGTAGTCGATAGCAAATTTCCCAATGGGGACAATCCTTTCCTTGCTGCCCTTTCCGATAACGATAAGATATCCCACATGCCAATTGATACTGTTGATGGTCAATGAAATCAACTCTGATACGCGAATTCCCGTCGCATACATAAGCTCCAGCATGGCCCTGTCCCTCATCCCAAGCGGCGTTTTTGCATCAGGTTGTTCCAGAAGAAGATTCATCTCATCCTTACTCAACGTATCGGGAAGACGCATCCATACCTTGGCAAGCTCAATGTTTGCCACAGGACTTTCATCAAGGATATCTTCACGGAGAAGATACTTATAAAACCCCCTGATTGCCGCAAGCGCTCTGTTACTGGAATTTGCCGTTAATCCACAATTCCTCACATAACCCAGATAGGATATAACATTATCCGATGTAATATCTTTTATACTTTTAATACCGCGCCCGTCCATAAATTCCCAATACCGGTTTAAATCCCGGCTGTATGCCTCCAGTGTATTGAGGGAAAGGCCCTTCTCGATGGCAAGGAAATTGAGATATTCATCGATATACTGATACATAATTACATTCACCTGCCTGTAATCCAAATCTAATCCATACAAGACAGGATTGCAAGCATCATGACAAGCAGGATTAGTAAATATTCCCTGATTACAGAGAAAAGCCCGGACCAATTATAAAATGATCCGGGCTTTTTTGCAGCATGCAGCTATTATCACGTTAAATCTTGTTCAATAGATTGTTTTTGCAAAACCTCAGCTTTACGGAAAATCTGAAGAAGGCTTTAGAAGCTATGGAATTAAAAATAAATAACCTTTA
>DFBI01000166.1:0-2126 GCA_002367335.1 Syntrophaceae bacterium UBA3084
ATGCCAAAATTGCTATGATTACACCTATTATTCCTCCCATAATATATCCTTATAACGCGGAACTGAGAGGCGTGAAATGCGCAAGCATTTTCACGTCCCTCTCCAGTGACATGTTATGCACAGATCAATATTAATGACTTTCTGATCCTTATCATTCCGCGCATTCAGTTGATGACTTCTTTCTTAGGAGCATTTTATATCTGTCATATGTAAAACCGCATGGGATTATTAATAGAACAGAGACAAAAAAAGTGATCTTCGGAAAATGATGCCAGCCTCCTATGTAGCTAAGAAAAAAAATAACCAATATGGCTTTTTTGATGAATGACATGCCTCCAGTCATTTTTGCTAAGTCGGCAGACAAACGGCTTAGGCTGTTCAAGAGGTTTGTCAAATTCGAAACAACCAGATAAAGGATTACTGCTTCCATAAGATATCCTATCCAGTAAGATGCTTTTTCGCTTCCTGAGAATTTAGTAAGGGTCAATTCAGCTCCCGAAAGAAGTAGGTAAGGCAACACAAACACAATAGCACTTGCTATCACAGCCGTAATACCATATTTGATAAGTTTCCAAATATCTTTTGAAGTTAGTTTTTCAATTGAGTTATTCATTTTCATTAGGCCTTTCAGCGCATAACGAGCGCTTCAGCGGCGCGGTTTATCCGCGTCCGTCTGCAAGCGCATGGTTAGGCAAACCATTTATCAAGAATTGCTTTGCCTTTTTCAGTAATCGCAAACCTGGCTGTGGCATCATTCTGATCCCCATAACCCATCTGGTCTTCCTCCTTGCTCATGTAGCCTAAGTCCACCAAATGATAAAGAAGGAATGGCATAGCTATAACTCCAAAATTATTCCTTTTTGCAATCTTCATGGCATTTAAGCCATATGTGGTTATAGTCTTATTTATAAGATGCCGTTTTCTATCTATTATTTCTTCTTCAGATAGGCCTTTACTATTTGTGATTTTGTGGTGACAGTTATGACAAAGAACAATAAGGTTATCATATTCGTTGTTTGATCTGTTGCTATCCATATGATGTTCGGAGAGGATACCGATTCCCTTTGCGCCGCATATAGCGCAGGAATCATCTGTTTCAATATATATGAGGTCAGATGTTTTCATTTTTTATGTTCCTGCCTAACGCATAAATCAGCCGGAGCGTAAGCGATCGGCTGGATTGATTGGTTCAATTTTTTATTTTCTTTATCAATTCTTGTAAATCTTCCAAACTCAATATCTTCATTTGGACGGCAAGGGGGACGGGACGGCAAGGGGGACGTCCTTAAATAGTTAAATAACTTTGTTCCAAGAGTCGAGTCGTTATTGCAAAAAGCCTGGGGGGCAAATCTTACCATGAACGCCAAATCCCTATAAATTCAATGATAAAGATTTGATAACCAATGACCTTCGGATAATAGTAATGAATT
Organism: Syntrophaceae bacterium UBA3084; assembly: GCA_002367335.1. Classification (GTDB taxonomy): domain Bacteria; phylum Desulfobacterota; class Syntrophia; order Syntrophales; family UBA6807; genus UBA3084. The sequence goes on from DFBI01000166.1 coordinate 1,431, forward strand.
TACTATTCATTACTATTGCATTACTTTCATTGCCCTTTTGTCGCCCCATTTGCCCAATTATTGCCCTTTTTAATTTCATAAAATGTCCCTCTACCTCGTGTACCTGTTTTCTCGAACAGGCTTTTTTGCACCAGCAAAATAGTCGCTGCCACTATTTTTTGCCTCTTTTGCATGTGGTTAGAGCGTTGGATGCCTTTTATACTGAAACTGCCAATGGCTCTATTTCATCCAGATTTATGATTTTTTTGGCATGCCACAGGTTGTAACTATCCTGCATCGCCAACCAACTTTCAGGACTGCGCCCCAGCCCCTTAGAAAGCCGCAAGGCCATTTCAGGACTCACGTTACTCTGACCTTTAATCAAACGTAAAAAGGTGGAGGGTGATACCTTGAGTTTAAGGGCAACGCTGCGATAGCTTATGTTTAGTGGCTCCAAATATGATGCACTCGTAAAAAGTCAAAAACTCACTAATCTGTCATTCCCGCGAAAGCGGGAATCCAGTAATTACACGCAGTTATAGATTCCCGATCAGGTCGGGAATGACAAAACGGTAAAAACTCTGACTTTTTACGAGTGCATCAAATATACTTCCCGGATAAACTCTCCGGGCGGGGAATGCGCTCGCTGTTCAGTTCAAGCATCAGATCCATCCACTTTTACTGTTTTTAACCCGGTAAGATAAGCCAGCTTTGACC
>DFBI01000166.1:2222-2363 GCA_002367335.1 Syntrophaceae bacterium UBA3084
TGACAGATCGACGGCATATCTGAATGTTTCGGCCCAGCTTAATTGCGGGCGATAGTAAACGCCCCTGCTTTCGTGTTCATGAAATTTTGATATTATATACCCGGCTTCGTCCTCTGTTATTTCTTTCCTGAAAAGTTTCAG
>DFBI01000166.1:2394-5308 GCA_002367335.1 Syntrophaceae bacterium UBA3084
TATTATCCTGTTTGAGGCATCCAGTGAATGCTCTTCTTTGACATAGAGCTTTACGATTATGCTCGTATCAACGTAAAGCATTTAAAACCTTTCCTCCCTTTCTTCAATAACTATGTCGCTTAGAGATTTGCCTTTAAGCTCAACAGCTTCATTGAAAAAATCAGGCCATTCGATTTTGCTTCTGGGGCCAAGCGCCATTATCTTTGCCACGGGTTTGCCCCTTTTTGTAACGGTAATCTCTTCGCCGGCTTTTATGCTCCTGAGAACCCCGGAGAAATTCTTTTGAACTTCTCCTACTGTTGCTGTCTTCATAACAATACCTCCACCATTTTACGTATATTATATACGTAAGATGTGAAAAGTCAAGATCGATGTCTGAAAAAAACATTGTGGAAATTCAGGGAAATTTAGGAGGGAGACACGTTAGTTCCCTTCAAAAACGATTTTTCCTGTATCTTTTAAATTGTAGCCGGGCAGATTATGAGATAGTTTATTTATTTTCATAGGCTCGATGTAAGAGATAAATCCTTTCATAACGCTTGTTGCCCAGAGTTCTTTTGGAACAACAAGATCAAAACGCTCTTCCTGAAGAGGAACGAAATCGACGGGAAGGAGATGGGTAACATACTCGATACCCATACCCACATCCGCTTCACCAAAGAACACTTTGAGCCCTACTTCCAGATGGGTATTGACCACATCGGTAAAACCAATGATATCTTTTTCATCCAGGTCTTTTGCCCTTAAGAAATATTCGAGCAGAACCCTTGTGCCGGATCCCTCGTTTCGGTTAACAAACCTCGCCTTTTTTTCTATAACATCACCTATGGCCTTAATGGACAGAGGATTACCTTTTTTAACAATGAGGCCCTGTTTTCTGTACCACAAATTGACGACTACGTATGGTGCAGGTGAAAGTATCCTGTTCAGGATGGGAAGATTATATTCTCCCGTTTCCATATCAAGGAGATGCGTGCAGCATGCCTGCCCTTTCTTCCCGGACAGAGATTGAATGCCTCTCAGGCTACCCACTGATGAATAAAAAGCAATGGATTCGGGGAAATTCTCACGAGAATAAAGTGACAAAAGCCTCGCCAGAAGCATGTCATCACTCCCTATAACCCGGATGTCTTTCTCCCTTTCCACATTTTCATCAATCCAGCGTATGATATGATTTTTTGGGAAAAGCCACTTACCAGCGATCCTCACATGCGGGATGCCGCTCTCTTTTACGAGTTGGTATATTTTCTTCTCGTTAAGCCTCAGAAAATCGGCAAGTTCCTTTGTAGTAAGAAGTTCTTCCATATTTTCAATTTTTATCATGCAATGTGTGATTTATCAACAAAAAGATAAACAGTGCCATGTGAAGCTTAATTAAGGGATAATATGCGTTTTGGTTATTTTTAAATACTCTATATCATTATAAGTTAGTATATATCATTATTGATTCTTTATAGTTACAATCTATAAGTATATAGTCTTGACATTTTCTATTCCAGACGTTAAAAGGGAGCGTGATGCTCAGCATAGTAAGGGTTGCAGGCTATCTGGCATACGGAACAATTGCGATGATGTAAAATCAATTTTATACAACAAGAGGGGGATACAAATGAAGCGAAGAAGATGTTTTTGGGTAATTACACTGGTTCTGACACTGTTTATCACAGGTATGCTGACATACCCCCGAGTTGGATGTACAAAAGACATACTTCTTGTCTATTCTGGTGCAGGAATGAGGAAACCGATGGATAAGATTGGAGCAGCATTTGAGAAAAAATATGGCGTAGCAGTAAATTACAATTATGCCGGCTCCAATACCCTTTTAAGTCAAATAGAGCTGACAAAGAAAGGGGATGTCTATATGCCGGGGGCAACAATGTACATTGACAAAGCCAAAGAGAAGGGGTTTGTCGATTACGAGAGGCCTGTGGCATACCATATACCGGTAATAGCAGTTCCTGAGGGAAATCCGGCGGAGATAACAAGTTTGAAAGATCTCACAAAGCCCGGAGTACGGGTAATTTTAGGAGATCCAAAGGCGGCAGCATGCGGCAAGATTGCAAAAAAGATACTGGAGAAAAATAAAATCTACGGTGAGGTGCAAAAGAATGTAATTGCCCACACAGCAACGGTAAATGAGCTTGTAGTCTATCTGTGTATAAAACAGACAGCTGCATCCATAATCTGGAAGGCCTCACTGCTGGAAACAAAAGACAAGACAGATGTTGTGGAGATACCAACAAAACAGAATTGCATAAAGGTAATTCCGGTAGGCAAATTGACATTTTCTGAAAACAAAAAAATGGCAAAAAAGTTCGTGGACTTTGTTGCATCTCCCGAAGGAAAAGCTATATTTGAAAAATGTGGTTTCACAACATATCCAGATCCAGGACATGAAGAATAGGAGGCATCTACGATGAAAGTAAGTGCAAGAAACAAATTGGCTGGAACAGTCAAAGAGATAAATATGGGGCAGGTCATGGCAGAGATTACCCTCAAGATAGGGGAAAATGAAGTAGTTGCCATTGTTACAAAAAAATCGGCTGAAGGATTAGGGTTAAAAGTTGGTGACAAGGCGGTTGCCTTAATCAAAGCTACGGAAATTATGGTAGGAACGGAGTAGGTATTAATTGGGTGTGTGTTGTGGAACCACATGACTTAAAGTGATGGTGTGAATTTGGGCAATATAAATGAAATAAAATACAAGGCAATAGGAATTATACATTCAGAATTTACTGATAAGGCAAATGCCCCTATTCAAGGCACATTTGCCAAAAATGCGAAGGGTACAGTAGAGATATTCCCGGAATACGCAGACGGACTCAAGGATATCGAAGGGTTCTCTCATCTTATTCTTATCTACCACTTCCATCTGTCCAACGGCTATTCTTTGATTTCAATGCCTTTTTTAGAG
>DFBI01000166.1:5500-5933 GCA_002367335.1 Syntrophaceae bacterium UBA3084
GCAAAAAGCGGGTGGCTGAGCAACCCGGAGTTGGACATGGTTAAGGGCAAAGCAGGTGAGCACAGGAGCGAGTGATGTTAAAAAGATTTAAGGAATCAAAAATCAAGATTATTTCTATATTCTTCAGTCTATTGCTCGCCCTTTTTATTTTGGTTCAGATTATATGTATCGTTACCCATACCACTCTGCCGGCACTAATCATAAGCATCTGCTCTAAAGAAATGCAGTTTGCGATAGCGCTAAGTTTGATAACATCCGTTATATCCACTATCTTGTGTATTATCATCTCGATACCAACGGCATATGCACTCGCCAGATACGATTTCTTTGGTAAAAGTCTAATTAATACCATGCTTGACGTACCGTTAGCTTTACCGCCATTAGTTGCCGGTGTCGGGCTATTGATTCTGTTCGGCACAACATCATTTGGAAA
>DFBI01000006.1 GCA_002367335.1 Syntrophaceae bacterium UBA3084
GATGGCAGTAACCTCCTCCAGCTTACATTCGAAAATGGGGGATGTGAATATCCTTCCTGGTCTCCCGACGGAAGATATCTTGCCTTCAGCGCCAAAGGAAATGGTAAAACAAAGATTTGCATTATTAATTCAAATGGCTTAAACTTAAGGGTGTTATATAAAAGATCAGATCTGGAAGCAATTTATCCTTCCTGGTCCCCTCGTTTAAAATTGTATTAAAACTTGTTTTTGTGTTATGGGTTGAAATATAAAAAAGTCAATTAGCAAATTTTAAAAAAGGAGGAAGAGTGATGAAAAGAAATCTGAGGGTTATAGGGGTATTGGTACTTATTGTAAGTCTTTCTTTCATTTTTGTTTCTGGATGTGCAAAGAAACAGGTTGTAAAGGAGGAGGTATTAACAAAGCAGGAAAAAGCAACTGAATCTGCTGAAGCGGTCGCCAGGGCAAAAGAAGAATCTATGCTAAAAGAAAAGGCTCTAGAAGAAAGGGCTATGAAGGAAAAGGCTCTAGAAGAAAGGGATCTTTTATTAAAGGAAGCCGCTGCGTTTAAAAATATTTACTTTGATTTTGACAGGTATGATCTTAAACCTCAAATGCGGGAAATTCTGGAAGAACATGCGGGTTGGCTCATTCAACACCCTGAGTTTAAAGTGATCGTGGAAGGACACTGCGATGAAAGAGGAACAAGAGAGTATAACCTGGCGTTAGGAGAAAGACGAGCGGAAGCTGCCGGAAATTATCTTGTAACTCTTGGCGTTGCTAAGGGAAAATTGACAACAATAAGTTACGGTGAAGAACTTCCGTTCGATCAGGGTCATACTAAAAAGGCCTGGGCCAAGAACAGAAGAGCTCACTTTGTAGTTGTAACTGAAAAAAAGTAGTAAATGAGGTTCGCCCGAACAGTGAAAAAGTATGCCCCTTTACTTTGCATTATATTGATTATGCCCCTTATAGGATGTGCGACGAGCAGGGATCTGAGAGTGGTTAAATATAGTCTCGATTCAAAGATCCTCTCGTTGGAAAAAGAACTTTCTTTATTAAAAAAAGAAAGTTCAAGGTTGAAGAAGAATTCTGTGGGGGTTGAAGAGATTACTCAAACCTTACGTAAAAGTCAGGCCGATACGGGGGCAGACTTCATTAATCTCGGGGTAGATGTTCAAAAACTTAGGGGAGATATTGAAGAAGTAAAGATGGAGTTAAAAACCTTCAAGTCCGGCTTAAAGGGCAAAGATTTGGTTAATATCCGTCAAAAATTCGATGATATTTCCTTTAGAGTAAAATATATGGAAAGCTTTCTTGGTATTGAAAAAAAGAAAGATTCCGGGCAAGTACTTGAGAAAACCGGAAAAAAGAAGATTACTTCTCTGAAAGAAAAGATTGATAAAGAAAAAAGTTATTCGGAAGCATATAAAACTTTCAGGGAAGGGAAATATGATGAGGCGAGAAGAAAGTTCAGGGAATTTATTAAAGTGTTTCCGGGCACAGAATATTCTGACAACGCCCAGTTCTGGATTGGGGAGTGCTACTATTTCAAAAAGAATTATGAAAAAGCAATCTTGGAATATGAAAGTGTGATCAAAAATTATCCAAAGGGTAATAAAGTTCCCAATGCTCTTCTTAAACAAGCTCTTTCATTTATACAATTAGGCGACAAATCGAGTGCGAAGCTTCTCTTACAAAGGGTAATAAAGGATTATCCGAACACAAGCCCGGCAAAGATAGCACGGGTAAATCTTTTATCTGTTAAATGACGAAAGCAACCGGTTGTGAGCACTCAAACGTTTAGTTTTTTCATTAATTGAGAATTCCATACTTCAAAATTTCAAGTTTGTCATGGAATAAGTGTGGCGCTTATTTCATGACAGGTTCGGGGTATTCTCCAATATAAGCAGGTATTATACCGTTCGGTATTAAAAGATCAAAAAGGTTCTTTTCTTCTCCGGATGAAGTTTGAATATTTGAATATAGAATACTTGCATGTATCCTTTCCGGTTTCTCAATAGTTATCTTAATCGTTTTCGGATATGATGTCTCTTTGATGGAGTAGTAGTCTTTAAATCTTGCCGAATAATAGATTCCACCATCTTCGTGGAAAACTTCAATTCGCAACATCCGATTGTGTTTCGGTTCCACCCACAGGGATTGAATCTTTTTACCTTCGCAGATAATGTCTATGCGATACAGGTTCCCTTCAAAATAACCTCTCAGTGTATGGTTATCTTTTCTTATCACGGGGGGGGTTCCTGTGAGTAAAGATACAATTTCATCCGCATCAAGATATATCTGGAAAAGTGAGAAAAGATTTTTTTTGGTAGCATGGCCAATATAAAAATTTTCCTCTTTTGGCAGGAATACTTTCAGTCTTTTTTTATTAACAGAAAGGAAAAAGTCTGGTGTTCCGAAGAAAGGTATTGTTTCAATTCGGAGAAACGACGGTTTCTTTGCGACAACGGCTATGTTTCTGGAATATGTTCCCTTTGATGTGTCGACTATAATTCGGGCTGTAGCTTTTAAAATATCATTGGAATTGCTTGTCCTGGAAATTTTTTTTAATACAGAAGCGGGAGAGGGAACATATCCTTTAAATGGTTCTATTGGTTTTTTGGGCGCGCAATTAAAAAGACCGATAATTACGTGTAGGAATAAAAGTATAAGAACGAATCTTTTCATTTTGTTAACGCTTTAGTTTCTCAATAGTTTTTTTAGTTTCTTTTTAAGGGTATTATTTGTGTGATTAAATTTTAGTGCATGTCTGTATATTTTGAGAGCTTTTTTAAAAAATCCGGCTTTTGCATAAGCATCTCCAAGATGTTCGGCAATTGTTGGGTCATCAGGAAGTATATTTGCTGCTTTTTCCAAATATTTTATAGCCAGGGTCATCTTGCGTTGTTTAAAATACAACCATCCAAGACTGTCGGTAATGTATCCATTATCCGGTTTTAAATTAAAAGCTCTTCTGATCATCTTTTCGGCTTCATCCAGTTTTATTTCTTTGTCGGCATAGCTGTACCCAATAAAGTTGAGTGCTTCCGCATTATCAGGATCGATTTTCAGCACTTCTTCCATCTCCTTAATACCTTCCTCGGTTCGATTGGTCTTTTCGTATAGGGCGCCAAGTTTATAATGAAGGTTTGTGCTTCGAGGCGAAAAGAGAAGTCCCTCTTTCAATGTTTCTTCCGCGGTCTTCAAATTGTCTGTTTCTTCGTAGAGTGATGCAAGAAAACTATAGAGTTCGTCTTTTCTCTTTACGTCATTGATTGCCTTTTTGATTAGATCTATGGCCTTGGTGGTATGCCTGTCCTTTTTCAGGATAATTCCCATGTGAATCCGCGCAGTCCCATAGAGGTTTGACTGTGGGGGAATCATCTTAAATTCTTTAAAGGCGCTTTTGTATAAGGCTTTTTTCTCATATGCAGAGGCTAAAAAATATCTGGCCTTGTAATCAGAGGGATCTTTTTTTAAAATAAGGAGAAATCTCTTGATGGCGCTGTCATAATCTTTTCCTTCAAAAAAGTAAACAAGCCCGAGGGAAAACTCCGCTTCTGGATTCGACTTATCAAGCCTCAGAATTTCTTTGAATTCTCTTGCTGCTTCGGTATAATGGCCCAATTCCAGACAGGTTTTCCCGAGCTGAAATCTCGTTCTAATATCCAATGGATTGGATTTGATGCATTTCTTATATATTTCTATCGCTTCAATATTCTTTTTTTGAATTTTATACAAAACCGCCAGGTCAAGCAGCGCCGATCTGAAGGATGGTTTTATTTCCAGGGTTTCTTTTAGCAGCTTTTCCGCTTTTGCATACAATTTTATCTCAGCGTATATTTTTGCAAGGTAATAGTGGCCCATCAGACTCTCAGGTTCGATCTTCAAAAGATCCTCCAATACCTTTATCGCTTTCTCGTAGTTTTTTCTCTCACGGTAGAGAACGCTCAAATAAAGGTATGGTTCTAATTTTTTGGGCGCGAGAGCTATAACCTTTTCAAATTCTTTAATGGCATTATTGTGTTCTTTTAAATTAAGGTACAAACTACCCAATATGAGATGTGTATCAACATAGCCGGGATTATAGATGAGAGATTTTTCTAATAGTTCTACCGCTGTTGTAACTTTTCCTTTTCTGATATAAAGGGTAGCGAGTTCGGCCATCAGGTAGGGAGAATTGTGTTCTATGCTGAGAGTTCTTTCATACTCATTTATCGCCCTGTCAAGATTTCTCTCAAGTGCATAGATGACTCCGAGAGAATAATGGTAATAAGCATCAGATGAAGATCCTCCAATTCTTTCATCTGATGCCGGTTTTATTTTACTGCCGGTAAGATTCATACATCCGATGAAAGAAAGGAAAAAAAGTAAGAGAATAGTATATTTTGTTAAACGGGTTTTCTTCATTTAGTTTATCTGCTCTGTTTAGTTTACAATGCTGATTTTTTATTGAAATTCTTAATTACCCGGTTAAGTCAGATGGGGGTACTATTTTTATTCCCTTTGCTTTCAGCATGGGAATTGCTTTTTTTATTGCCATTATTGTGCTTTCATAAGGATGTCCAATGATTATCAACGTATGCCATTTATCTCGTTTGCCGATCGCTTTTTTTATGATTTTTAATGTATCAGTGTAGTTACATTTGTTGTCTATGAATATATCCCTTCCCGCGAATTTTAATCCAATTTTTCTTGCAACCTTTTTTCCTTTTGTATCTCTTGAAGTATAGCTATCTATAAAGAATAGATTCTTGTCCCGTAATACCTTTAAAACTACTTCCAACTTTTTTTCATCGGCCATAAATCTTGAACCCATGTGATTATTAACACCTGATGCATGAGGGACACCTTTTAAATTTTCTTCGAGCCGGTGCCTTATCTCTTTATCACTCATACAAAGGAAGAGGGCTTTGTCACCTGGATTCTTGTCGGGATATTCGCGGGGTTCCATGGGGAGATGCAGGAGGATTTCTTTTCCCGCACGATATGCCCTTTCCGCCGCTTCTTTTGAATACGGACAATGTGGAAGGATAGAAACTGTTATGGGGGCATTAATCTTGAGAATTTCATTTACCGGTGATAATTCATATCCAATATCGTCTATGATTATAGCAATTTTGTGCTCTCTGATGGAAGGATGGAACTTCTTGCCGGCGCTCGTAATGGTTCCATGTCTTTTTACCCTTTTATCACTGGACGGTATTTTCTTTTCAATTTTACTCCCAATATCTTGATAAAACAAATAAGCTAAAGAAATTGTAACGACAAAAACAAAAACAATGCCAACCCGGATTAAAATCGATTTTTTCTTTTTCACCTAATAAAAAACCTCAGCCATTCTTCATCTGTTTGAACATATTCCAGCTTTTTAAAAGGTCTATGGCGCGTTTCAACTGATTATCATCTTCAACTAAAGGAAGTTTTTTTTCTTCTTTAGTTTTCACCTTCTCCTCTTTTAAGTGTCTCTTCAAATCCTTCTCGCTTATGGTAAATTGATTAAGTTTTGAGTTGTTGTTTTGTTTAACACGTTCAACGAAGATATCAGGATCGATTCCTTTTGCCTGGATAGAATGACCACTTGGCGTGTAATATTTCGCTGTTGTTAATTTTAATGCCGAACCATCATTGAGAGGAATGACAACCTGCACAGAACCCTTTCCAAAGGTCCTGGTGCCGAGTAGTATGGCCCTCCCGTTGTCACGGAGCGCTCCTGCCACAATCTCTGATGCACTGGCGCTGCCCATGTTAATCATTGTGATTATAGGACAAGTTGGTTCATCACCGTTATTATGGGCACTGTATGTGTGAGCGGCGGTTTTTATCCTTCCTTTTGTTGAAACAATAGTGCCGGTTTTAAGAAATATATCGGATACTTTAACGGCCTGGTTCATTAAGCCGCCGGGGTTGTTTCTCAAGTCCAGTATAAGACCATTTAAAGAATTTTCTTTTGTGTTAATTTCTTTAAGAGCTTTTTTTACTTCATCCGCCGTACTCTCCTGAAATTGGGTTATTCTGATGTATCCAATATGATCCTCAACAATATTGTATTTGACACTTTTTATTTTAATAGTATTTCGTGTAATTGTGAAATCTTTCGGCTTTGCCAATCCTTTGCGCATGATTGTTATCGTTACCTTTGTTCCCTTTGGGCCGCGAAGTTTATGAACCGCGTCGAGAATGGTGAAGCCCTTTGTGGACTTGCCTTCTATTGCAATTATCCGATCCTGTGCCTTAATCCCGGCGAGATAAGCAGGAGTGTCTTCGATAGGTGATACAACTGTGAGAATATGGTCTTGTATTGTTATTACTATGCCCAGACCTCCAAAAACGCCCTTTGTATCGACTTGCATTTCCTTGTATATATCAGCGGCCATGTAAGCGCTGTGGGGATCTAATGTCATTGTCATACCCTTTATGGCTCCTCCAATGACAGTTTTAGGATCTATTTCTTCCACATAGTTCTTTTCAATCAGGTTAAGGGCTTCATTAAATAATTTTAGATTTTTATAAATGTTCTGGTTTACCGCTAAAGCAGAATTTGTGCCGTTTAAGCCTGACAGGAACCATAGAATGAAAACTGCCAGGAGAAGAAATAATAGATTTCTTTTTCTTAAAAAAATTCTTTTCATTAAAACCTCCATCACTAGAAATAAAAACCAGTTTTGACTAATAGCTTTTTTCCCAGTGAATTTCCAGATCTTTTTAGATTATCTTAACATGAAAGGTTTGAATCCGGGATTTGCAGGTAACCAATTATTGCAAATCCCGGATTAAAGAGGTTGGTCGTAAAAAAAGATAGAGCCAGGATAACCTTGTTCCTATAACTTTAAGAAATCAAAGAGGTAAAAGTACAATGAGGGATGATCATTTTTAGAAAATGACTGGTTTCCTTTAATTAACTATCATTGTTTGTGGCTTTGGGGGGATAATCCCACGCCTCTTTTTGTTCATATTTAAAGGAAACATTTACCCTGGCGCGATAAGCGATCACTTTACCGTTTTCAACTTGCATGTCCAGTTTGCCAATTTCAGCAATTCTCAATTCATCGAGACTTTTACCTGCAAGCTCAACAGCACTTTTAGCAGCGTCTTCCCAGGAAACCTTGCTCGTTCCTACCAATTCAATAAACTTATAAACTCCGTTGGACATAACTTACCTCCTGTTATGAAGTCTTTCTTTACGATTTTTTCTTGAAAACATATTTCGTTTGATAATCAAAGCATGTTTGAAAAAATTATCCTCTGATCTTGATTGTTCAAGAACAAAGGTGAAAAAAACTTAATGATAGTTTAAGTCATTCCGGATGGAATTGCAAGTGGCACGTTGTTTTAAATGGAAAAAAATACAAAGGAAAGCACTCTTTGGAGAAAAAACTGGATTTTGCGGTAATATGTTTCACGAAACAGTTACATTGCATCGGATATATCAATGACACGATAGTCGCAAGATATGGCACAAAAAGGATATGAGTCCAGTCTGCTCTTGACTCACACTTCAAGGGTTGATAGAAGGAACTGAAATATGTGATTTCTTTCCATGGCAAATTTATCCATAGGGCCAGTGAGCAATGTCCAGGGAAGAAGCTGAAAAACAATTTTGAGCAAGTCAGGAACGGGACGGCCCCTTTTTGAGGATATTAAAAGTGATTAACAACAAATATCGCACGATATTAGCTGAAGGATATCCTTCGGATGACCATGTAATGCGGGATCTTATGATTTCGCTTGAGTTTAAAGGAAAGGTGCAATCTGTCATTCAGGTGCCTGTAGTGCCACAAGTATGTACCGATTCACATACGATGCATGTTGGTGTAATAGCTATGCTTGTAGATATCCTTGGTGGATATCTTTCAGCCAGGGCAGCGTATCCGGATTGGGTTGCAACAGCCGATCTTTCCATGCACACAGTCCATCGCGCGACTTCTGGAATTTTAACTGCAGTCGGTTCTGTAACACGCGCGGGACGGACCGCCTTTGTTGTTGAGGTCAACATCCGTGAGGAAAGAAATTTGTTGACCCAACATGCGACGCCGGTTGGTTCTGCTATTATGACCTTTTCAAAGCTTCCTCGGCGGGAAGATACACTCGAATTAGAAATTGACGAAAATGCAAATGATGTATTTCGGTTTGCTCTCAGTGATTCCGGGCTTACTGAGCATTTCCTTGACAAGATTGGCCTTAAGGTTTTAGATGCTTCAACAGGCATATTGGAGCTCCGGCTGACGAACTATATACGTAACAGCTTTCGGTCACTCCAGGGTGGTATGATTGCCATCTTGGCTGATATCGCCGGACAGCAGGTTGCCCGGGCTGCAACTGGAAAATTATTAACGACGAGCGATCTGACCATCCACTATCTTGCCCCCGGCAAAACAGGTCCTTTCAGGACAACTACCAGGCTACTTCGTTTAACAGATGACACCGCCTTAACACGTATAGATATAATTGATATGGGTGTAGGTAATCGATTGATATCTGTAGTGCTGAATACGGCAACTCTCGACAAGCAAGTCCGAAAACCTTAATTTGAGGCATTCTGATCGATGAACGATTTTACAATTGGCATTATCGGCGGCACAGGGGGAATCGGCAGGTGGTTCGCCGATTTTTTTAAAAAAGAAGGTTACACTGTTTATGTGTCTGGAAGAAAAACCGGCATGAACATGAATGAGATGGCACAAAAATGTCAGGTCGTCATTGTCAGCGTACCGATTGGTGCAACCACTCAAATTATTGAACAAATAGGCCCTGAGATGAAAAAGGAATCCCTTCTGATGGATTTTACCTCTCTGAAAGAAGAATCTGTCAGAGCCATGCTCAAGTACTCCGGTTCAGAAGTTATGGGTTGCCATCCTCTTTTCGGTCCCGACGTTGACTCAATCAAGGGACAAAATATTATTCTTTGCCCCGCCAGGATAGAAAACTGGTCAAACTGGCCAAAAGAGATCTTTCAGAAAAAGGAAGCCCATGTGTTTGAAACAACGCCTGAAGACCATGATGAAATGGTGTCTATCATCCAGGGTTTGACACACCTGAACACAATCACTATGGGACTGACTTTGAAAGAAACGGGGGTTGATCTTACTGAACTAAAGAAATTCTCTACTCCCATTTTCAATACAAAACTTGCCATCATAGAAAAAATATTTTCCGGCAATCCCAGGCTTTATGCGGAAATCATTTTCATGAACCCGCACATCCGCAAGATTCTCGACCTTTATGAAAAAAACCTGTACAAATTAAAAGGCTTGATTATTGAAGGCAACGTGGATGCCCTAACTGAGTTGCTGAGAAAATAAACGGACTGAGCACACGCTGTTTTCCTGTTGGATTGGAGAGGGAGTTCGCAGGCGACAAGAATTTAATTATTTTGCTTGAGGAAACCAATGCCGGGGGCTAAGGCTGAGAAACAATGTCTGAACAAATCGAGTAACAGGTTTTTTATGCCATATAGTCAATATACTAATCAAGACGGCGCAGTAAACGAGGAGTATGTAGAAGTTTCTGATGCCGTTTCTTTAAAGTTAATCGACTTTATACCGGAAGCTGACTCACCTGAAAAACCAATAGTTGTTTTTGTCGCCGGATGGATTTCATTAATCAGCGGATGGGAAAATGTGCTCAAACAACTAACCCCCCGTTACCGAATCCTGTACTTAGAAACAAGAGAAAAGAAGAGTGCTAGATTGCCGGCGGACACGACTGTAGACTTTTCTGTTGGGCGTATGAGCAAGGATATCAAAGAGTTGTTACAACAAAAAGTTCCTCTGGAGCGCCCATTTTGTTTTGTAGGCAGTTCTCTGGGTTCTACCACCATTCTTGATTATTTAAGTCAAAACTCGAGACAGTCATTTAATGCATTTCTTATAGCGCCAAATTGCGAATTTAGTTTTCCTCTCTGGTTTTTGCTGGCCCTGCGATTTTTGCCGGCCGCTTTCTATACGGTAATTAAACCAGCCGTAAAATGGTATTTGCGTGAAATTCGTTTAGATAAAAACAAAGAACCGGAACAGGTAAGAAAATACGAGAGGACTCTCGATGCGGCAGAGCCAAAGAGACTCAAAGCCAGCGCATGGGCATTAAAGGATTACAGCTTATGGCACAAATTATCCAAGGTTAAAACCCCGGTGCTAATCGTTGGTGCGAAAAGCGACCTGTTGCATGGAGTTAAGGAAATGAAGAAAATGGTTGCCTTGATGCCGTTTGCACGGCTGAAGATTATGGCGAGCAACAAGGAAACGCATAGTGAAAAAGCCGGAGAATTTATTGCCAGACAAATAGGTATAGAAAAAGGGTAATTTGATTTTCTAGAGGCAAGAATACCAGAACCTGAAAAAGCCCTGGTGCGGTTCTACTCACTAGGAGGTTGTCCGAGAATAGCAATTTTTTTCAAAATCAAGGCATACGAAAAAAAATTACCGCAGGTATATAATTGATATTCCGAGGATAATTTTTTGAGTATAACGCAGAGTTCGGGGAAAAGGGCATTCTCGGACAGCCTCCTAGAGAAAAGGGACCATATACAATCATACATGAGAGGAGTGCAGTTAACTGTTATTGTGGCACATGCGGTAACATAATCTGCAAGTATGTTGAACCAGTATAACTCATGGGTCTTTTGAGATGGCGGAAAAGAACTTTTTTTGCTGCTTTTCAGGACAGATATATATACAATTTGCTTCATGCTGAGGTTGTGATTGTCAATTCCAAAAATCAGGATAGATATACAAAGACTATAACTGTACGCAGCTGAACAGCAATTGTTGGGTCACTGATAACGCGGACCGACCAAGCGTTAGAACGAAGCTTAGCTCAATAAGTTATGCTTTTAACAGGCGCAAAGATGTTCTCTGATGCTTCCAGGTTAGAACTCATGTTGCACATTTTTGCCTCCTTATTAATGCGATTGTCAGGAGACAGGCAAGTTTATCAATCACCCTCATATTTAAATGAAACCTTCACTTTTGCACGGTATGCTTGAACCTTTCCATCATCGAGCTGCATATCGAGTTCAGATATCTCAGCGATTCTCATATCACGCAGACTTGATGCGGCTTTGTTTACAGCGGCCTTTGCAGCCTTTTCCCAGGATTCAGTGCTGGTGCCGACTAGTTCTATTATTTTGTAAACACTCTCTGCCATTGTCTTCCCTCCTGTCATGTGTTTAAACGTTAGGTTACAATAGAAATTTGACGCCTGTCAGCATATATTGAGCTAAGCTTCGTTCCAAAGCTTACACTATTATACAGAATCAACAATTGACAATAACAAGATGTTCTGCATAATGTTATTATGAGAACTACCTTAACACTTGCTGAATCTAAATATATTATGAGCCATAAAGAAAAAGATGTCAAGCCCTTTGCGTGGCTTACAGAAATAAGATAGTTGATTCAGATATTAGTTTCAAACTGAAACCACCCAGGTAATTGGGTGCACCGGCGATTAAGTTATATCTCAAGTATCTTGCCAAGGCCCGCAATATATCGGCGAGTACATGAAATCAGCCTTCAATGTCCGTTATTTAGTGTCCATCCAGAAATGAATTCTTCAAAAAAATGGACACTAATAAGTTTCCCATTCAGAAATGAACAATTTTTCGTAAGATCAAGGAAATCAAGGGATTGTGCGGAGGCGTACTAATGTACGCTGCACAAACAATTCCGCAGATTGACGCAGAGATTGCGGGAAAGGGCCATTTCTGGATGAAAACTATTTAAGAATTGTACGTAGAGCTATTCTCATGAGAGAAAAAATGAAGGAAGAAAGAAAAAAGCCAAAACTGTTTCTGATCGACGGTAGTAATTATGTTTACAGGGCCTATTATGCGATTCGTGAACTTTCCAATTCAAAGGGATTTCCCACCAATGCAATCTATGGTTTTACTAATATGCTGATAAAACTCTGCCGTGATTGGGAGCCTGATTATATTGCCGTTGTCTTTGATTCGAAAGGTCCAACATTCCGGCATGAAATCTATGATCAATATAAAGCTAATCGCAAGGCTATGCCGGACGATCTGATTCCTCAGATTCCTTTTATCAAAGATATTGTTCGGGGGTTTTCCATGCCCGTTATTGAAAAGCAGGGGATGGAAGCCGATGATATTATTGGAACCCTTGTAAAGACCTGTGCGCTGGATGAAGTGGAAACGATCATAGCATCGGGTGATAAAGATATGATGCAGCTCGTGTCGGACGATGTGTTGCTGATCGATACGATGAAGGGGAAAAAGTATGGCGTAGATGGAGTCAGGGAGCGTTTTGGCGTGGGACCGGAAAAGGTAATAGATATTTTGGGTCTTGCCGGTGATACATCGGATAATATCCCAGGCGTCCCGGGTGTAGGGGAAAAAACGGCGCTTAAACTTATAAATGAGTATGATACCTTAGAAAACGTCCTGGAAAATGCCGATCGTGTCAGAAACGCAAAGCTTGGGAAAAATCTAAAGGAATTTGCAGACCAGGCCCGACTTAGCCGGGATCTGGCAACCATTAAAACGGATATCGACCTGGGGCTTGATCTGGAAGATTTTCGCCGTAGAGATCCGGATACGGAAATCCTGAAAAATCTGTTCAGGGAATTTGAGTTTTCATCACTTCTCCAGACACTCAAGCAGCGGGAGGAGGATAAAGAAGTGACGTATCAATTGATACTTGCGGAATCAGAGTTAGACGATCTTATAAAAAGACTTCAGGGGCTAAAGGAATTTGCCTTTGATCTTATTCTGACTTCTGATGAACCGATGAGGGCTGAAATTGCCGGGCTTTCCATCTGTCCCGACCCTCGAGGAGCTTATTATATACCACTTTTACACGACTATGAAGGCGTACCTGCTCAGTTACAGCCAGGTATCGTCTTGAAAGAAATCACACCTTTTCTTGAAGATGAGAGAATTAAGAAACATGGATATGACATTAAAAATTCCCTTCTTGCTCTTTCCGGCAAAGGGATTAATCTGAAGGGTATTTCCTGTGATTGCATGGTGGCCTCGTATATCCTGAATCCTTCAAAGCGAAGTTCCGGGCTGGATGATCTTGCGAGAGATTATCTTTACCGCGAACTTATTCCCCTGAAAGAACTGACGGGCGGTGGTTCCAAGGCGATACCCTTCAGCGCTGTTCCTCCGGACAAGGCAATGAATTATTCATGTCAGAGGGCGGACTTTATTTCCAGACTTTCTTCAATACTCTGCGAAAAAATCAAAAAAGAGGAATTCACTGATCTTTTTTACGACGTTGAGATGCCTCTTGTCGAGGTATTAGCCTCCATGGAAAAGAAGGGGGTTTTGCTTGACAGCACGCTTCTCAATGAATTGTCACAGCAACTTGCAGAGCTTTTGAATCTTTCCGAGGAAAAGATCTATCACTTTGCCGGAGAGAAGTTCAATATTAATTCTCCGAAACAGTTGCAGGTTATCCTGTTCGATAAACAGGGACTTCCGAGGGGGAGGAAGACCAAATCTGGTTATTCGACAGATGTTGATGTGCTTACATATCTGGCCCAGTCTTATGAACTTCCGGCGGAAATCCTGGCGTACAGGAGCCTGGCAAAACTAAAATCCACCTACGTTGATGCTTTA
>DFBI01000163.1 GCA_002367335.1 Syntrophaceae bacterium UBA3084
GCCCTCGTTATGTTGACATTGAAGAGAAGGAACATTTCATTTGTATCTAAAAAGCCTTAATTTACCGGGATCCCGGGAATGACATTTTTCGTAAAGTGAGGAGAGTTACGGTTTTATTGGTGGGCCGTGCGAGAATCGAACTCGCGACCAACGGATTAAAAATCCGCTGCTCTACCAGCTGAGCTAACGGCCCCCCTGCCTAACATGGAAGACGACATGTCTAACAAGAAGCGCCTTGTATTGTCAAGCAGAAAATATTGAATTGAAGCGGGGGTAGTTGTTAAAATTTGTTCATTGTGGTAAGTGGGCATAGATTTCACATTTTGGGGGTTATGGATTGGAGCATTGAGCATGCATGACATATTAAAAAAGATTCAGGTGAATATGCCCTTCCGAATGCTTGTAGATCGGTATCTTCCCATGGTTTTAGAGAAAAGAATAAATCCGGAAATCGGTTTTGATTGTTTTGCCCTTGACAGCTTCAGAAAAGAGGATTTTCTGAAGGTTGCCGGGATGCTTCGCGATGAGGGATTGACGATTACGTTTCATGCGCCATTTTATGACCTTAGGCCCGGCGCTGTTGACAGAAGGATAAGAGAGGTTACTGTAGAACGCCTGAATCAGGTCTTCGAGCTGGTCCCCTATTTCAAGCCAGAGTCAATTGTCTGTCACCCTTCTTTCGACAGCAGGTATTATGTTTCCAATGATGATCTCTGGCTGGAAAATAGCAGAGATACATGGATGCGTTTTTTGGCAATGGCTGACGGGATGGATACAGTTATTGTTCTGGAAAATGTATACGAAAATAACCCGGAAATTTTAAATCGTCTCATTAATTCCTTAAATAAATTTGATAATATTCGTTTTTGTTTCGATACGGGACATTTTAACGCGTTTTCCAACGTTCCTTTGGAAGAGTGGATGGAAAGCCTGGGGACCTGCATAGGCGAAATTCATCTTCACGACAACGACGGCCGTACTGATGAGCATGCCCCCGTGGGAGAGGGGAATTTTCCATTCCGGCGTTTCTTTGAATTTTTAAGCGAAAACGATATACGCCCCATCATCACCATAGAGCCACATACGGAAGAAAACCTCTGGCACACTTTGAAAAATATAAAAAACATGAAACTCCTTGATTATTTAGGCTAATCTCCCGGGAGGTGTTCCTTTTTGCTCAGGTATATTACGAAAAGACTGATTTTTATGATCCCCCTGCTTATCGGGATTACCATTATCTCCTTTATTGTAATTCACCTTGCCCCAGGCTCTCCTACGGATCTCCAGACCGAGATGAACCCCCGGGTGTCTGCGGAAATGAAGGAGCGTATCAGGGCCATGTACGATCTTGATAAACCCCTTTATCAGCAATATCTGTCCTGGCTTGGGAAGCTTGTTACTCTGGATCTGGGCAATTCCTTTGCCACCGATCACAGACCGGTTTTTGATAAGATATTGGAAAGGATTCCTGTTACTATCATAATTAACATCCTTTCCATGATCCTTATTATCATTGTGGCCATTCCCATGGGGGTTCTTTCGGCAGTTCATCAGGATTCTCTTTTCGATAAGATTACCGGGGTTTTCGTATTTGTCGGGTTTGCCATGCCGACATTCTGGCTTGCGCTCCTTTTGATGATTCTGTTCGGGATACATCTGGGGTGGCTTCCCATTTCAGGCATAAGATCGCTTAATTATGAATATCTTGCTCCAGGAGCCGCTTTTATTGATCTTGTCAAGCATCTGGTATTGCCTGTGCTGCTTTCCGCGTTTGGCGGTCTCGCGGGCCTTTCCAGATATATGAGGGCCAATATGCTGGAGGTTATCAGACAGGACTATATCACAACGGCACGTGCCAAGGGTTTGAGCGAGAGGGTAGTTATTTATAAACACGCCCTCAGGAATGCGCTCCTTCCCGTAATAACCATACTGGGTCTTTCCGTACCGGGGCTTATAGGCGGCAGCGTTATTTTCGAGACCATATTCGCCATACCGGGCATGGGTCAGCTTTTTTACATGTCGGCCATGTCGAGGGACTACCCCGTCATAATGGGAATATTATTTATCGGCGCCGTTTTGACCCTGATCGGTAATTTAATAGCGGATGTTTCCTACGCCCTGGCAGATCCGAGGATAAGAGTGGCGTAACAAAATGAAGGCTATATTGAAAAGTGAGTTCTGGTACAGGTTTTCGAGAAATCGTCTGACGGTAGCAGGAACTATTTTAGTTATTCTGTTATTTGTTGTTTCTTTTCTTGCGCCGTGGATATCTCCTTATGATCCGGGGGAGATCAATTTGCGGATGGTACTCTCCCCGCCTTCTGGAGGCCACCTTCTGGGAACGGATCAATTAGGACGTGATGTGTTAAGCCGAATGATCTGGGGTTCAAGGATATCTTTGAAGGTTGGTTTTGTAGCGACGGGAATCGCAATACTGATAGGAGCTGTTCTGGGTGCCCTGGCGGGTTATTACGGAAAATGGGTTGATACGATTGTCATGAGATTTGTCGATATCATGCTTTGTTTCCCCTCATTCTTCCTTATTCTTGCTGTCATTGCCTTTCTGGAACCCTCTATATGGAATATTATGATTGTAATAGGATTAACGAGCTGGATGGGGATTACCCGGCTGGTGAGAGCAGATTTTATCACCTTGCGGGAAAGGGAATTTGTTCAGGCTGCCAGGGCTATCGGCGCGAGTGATTTCCGGATCATATTTATTCATGTACTTCCAAATGCCATGGCTTCCGTGCTTGTTGCCGCCACTCTTGGAGTGGCGGGGGCGATACTTACCGAGTCAGCGCTGAGTTTTTTAGGTATCGGGGTACAACCGCCTACACCAAGCTGGGGAAATATTCTTACTGCCGGGAAAGACAACATAGATATTGCCTGGTGGCTTTCCCTCTACCCGGGACTGGCGATCCTCATAACCGTCCTGGGCTTTAATCTTCTGGGTGAGGGTATAAGGGATTCTCTCGATCCGAGGTTGAGAAACTAAATATATTATATGTTCGAAATAACGAAAGCACAAAGTAAACAATAAGCAAACAGAAAACAGGAGGTTGATCTGTGAAGAAAAAGGAACCGTTAGATGATAAAATCATTGATAAAAGGGTTATCGAAAAGAAATTACGTACAGGAGACATTACAGAAGAACAATTGAACGAATATCTCGACAAACTCCCTGATGTATCTGATAACGCGGAAGAATTTGTCATTGAATTGGAAAATGAAAAATAAAAACAGGTAAAGATAGTATGCTCATGGATTCGCATTCACATATAGAGATGAAGGCCTTTGATAGAGACAGGGATGAGGTTTTAAAAAGGGCAAAGGATGCAGGGGTTGATCTTATAATAGCCGTAGGCATAGATCTGGCAGATTGTGAAAGGGCCGTTTCCATTGCTGGTAAATATGATGAGGTTTATGCTACCGTTGGTATACATCCTCATCACGCGAAAGAAATCGATGAAAAAACTTACGATTCTCTCCGGGAAATGGCGAAACACGAAAAAGTGGTTGCCTATGGGGAAATAGGTCTCGATTTCTTTCGGAATCTCTCTCCGAGAAATGTTCAAATACAAAGATTTGGGGAACAGTTAGAACTGGCCGGTGAACTCGGACTG
>DFBI01000051.1 GCA_002367335.1 Syntrophaceae bacterium UBA3084
ATCATTATGCGCATGAGTATAAACGCCCGTGTATTTAAGGGTGGTATATTTTGGATAAATGTACTGGAAATTCCCCAGCCCGACACCAAAAAAGGGGAAATCCTTTGAAATATTAAGAGTATCCTTTGAAATAATGGTCCTTGAATTAGAAGTGAAACGGATGTCCGCAAGGGTTGAAAGTTCTTTCAAGACCGGATCTATTCCTATCCAGATGAGCGTAGCAAAGATCAGTCCCAGGATGACCGCGCCTATCTTCCTTTTTTTTCTTTGAGACCTTTTTATTCCAAGGATGGTAAAAAAGAAGACCATGGAAAACAGAAGACATAGGATGCCTCCCCTGGAGAGAGAAAAAATCAGGGACAGTCCCATTATCACGATCAAAAAGATGAGCAGGCTGTTTTTTGAAAGGTGAGACTCAATAACAGAGAGGCGGTGACGCCAACTGCCGGCAGGAATAAATGAACGATTAAGTAAGTAAGCCATTAAAAGGCCGATGCCTAATGATATTACCATCCCCATATAGCCGGCAAAGTGATTGGGGTTTACATAAGGGCCGAAATAGTTGCCGATCTTGTATTTTGACAGCCAGAACCAATAGATTTTGTTGGTTCCGCTTAACATCTGCAGGATTCCCAGAAAGGCTACAATGGTCCCTATTATTATAATGGCAAAAACAAGCCGTCGCATCTGGTCTCTGGTCTTTATGTTATTGATTATTAGAAAGAAAACAGCAACATAGGCAAAAATTTTGAGAAGCTCATCCCTGGTAGCATGAGAGTAGATGGAGAGCGGTCTGTCGGCGCTAATTTTATCTGATGCGTTAAGATCTGCCTTCTGCACCCCATATCCGGGTACGGTTTGAATATAGAGATCGTAGGTATTGGGCGAGATGTGTTCGATCACTGACGGGGATAACGGGACCATCTGGAAAAGGCAAAGCAGGAAAAAAAGGCAGAGGGGAGGATTTAGGGGCGTTTTAACTAACGAAAGCCGAAAATCGGGGAAAGAGCGGTTTATATATATGAGCTTCAGCAACCATACGAACAGAAGAAAAAGGACAGTAAGCTCCATCACCGTATAGGCCCAGACATGCACCGTGCCAAAGGCAAGGGGGGTGAACACGATGAGGAAGATGATGCCGCATTCGATAATTATGCTACAGATTGATAGAAACATCGTTGATTGTTGATTGTTGATTGAAAAATCATAGGCGTTCACGGAACGTTGAAATTAGAAAATAGAAATTGGAAATTTGGCTTTCATGCTTTTGTACTGTTTCAGATGATCGTATTATCTGATAGCCCACGGTATTCTGAACCTTTTTGTTCCACTTACCTAAAGTTCTAATTTCCAATTTCAAGTTTCGAGCCGTGAACGGCTACAACTTCTCTTCCCTCAATCACAGCCTGCGGGGTATCCCGCACCATCTTTTCCGCTTTGTCTATTCCAATTATTTTTGCCGTTTCTTCTACTGCACGCGAGAGAATGGGCGGCCTCCCGTCTCTGGAGTGCGCATCAGAGGCAATGATATGGACCAGATTGGAGGTAATCATCTTTTTGGTGATTTTCTGTATCTCCCGGTTGAATTCCCCGGTTATGCTCATGGCAGTCACCTGTGATAAAACACCTGCCTTGATAAATTCAAAAAGGAGCCTCTTATTCCTCATGATAGTCAAATTCCTTTCCGGGTGGGTCAGGATAGGGATAATATCTTTTGATCTGAGTTCCCGTATTAAATCTTTAACCCTGGGAAAAAGAAAATAATCAGGTAACTCCAGACAGAAATAGCGTATGGGTCCGGTTGACGGATTGATGGTTACATCATCAATTTTGGAAATAATGTCCGGCTGCAAATGGACTTCAGCACCGGGGAGGATGGTGAGCGGAACGGAACCGGTCGGCCTGGTTACCCATTCGGTTTTTTCTATACGCCTGTTGAGCTCTTTGATCCTGGATAAAATAAGTTTTTTCTCAGGTTCGTATACCCCGGGTTTTATATGCGGGGTTGCCACAATGGTATGAATCCCATCTCTGAAGGCCATCTCACACATCTCGAGGGATTCTTGCCATTCCCGCGGCCCATCATCCACATCAGGAAGTATGTGGCAGTGAAGGTCGATCACTTGAAATACCTATGTGTGTCTGCGCAACCTCCGCTTCACGGCTTCGGCGGCTTCAGCGAACTTGGCAGTTGCACAATCTAAACTTATGCCTTTGACAGGCTTAACCACTTCCCTTTTCCTTCTCTTTTCCTTTCCCTCTTCCTCTTCCCCGTAATAATGGTCATAATATTTTTTATATCTATAGTAGTATGAATAGTAGTAGCTCTCTTTTTCAAAATCCATATCATTTAAGACGCATCCGATAATTTTGGCTTCCACATCGGAGAGTTGCTGGATTGCCCGCTGAATGGCGGGCCTGGGTGTGGAGCCCGCATTGACTACCAGGACCACTCCGTCTGTAACAGCAGACAGAATAGCGGCATCGGCTACTGAGAGTACAGGAGGAGAATCAATAATGATCATGTCAAAATCATCCTTGGCTCTCTCGGACTCAAGCAGTTCTTTCATCCTTTTTGATCCCAGAAGCTCTGCCGGGTTTGGAGAGGTCCTGCCGGCGGTGAAAACTTCAAGGCCGGTAATTCCGGTCAGTTGGGGACTTGACTCCTTGCCTGCCAGGTATTCAGACAGTCCGGGAGAACGATCAAGATTAAAAATTTCGTGAATCCTTGCCTTCCTCATGTCCGCGTCGATTAAAAGGACCTTTTTCCCCATCTGGGCAAAGGAGACGGCAATATTGGCAGCCTGCAATGTCTTTCCATCCCTGGGAAGTGGTGATGTTATCAGGATGTACTTTTTTCCCACATCAGGAGAAGAAAACAGGAGGTTTGTCCTGATGGTCCTGAAGCCCTCAGCCACATTAGACTTGGGGTTGGAATGAACTATAATCTCTTCACTGGGCACATCAATCTTGAACTTGCTTACCACGCCCAAAAAGGGGACCTTAAAGTATCGTTCAAGCTCGTCAGGTGTATTTATGGTATTATCCAGGTATTCAAAGAAAAAGGCCATTCCCACACCCATGGTGAGACCTACTATTATTGCCAAAAGGACATTCCTGGCTTTTTTTGGTTTCACCGGGTAATCAGGGACCCTGGCCGGATCAACCACCATGATGTTGGTTGACTCCAACCCTTCGGTAAGGCCGGCCTCTTTTACCCTTGTAAGCAGTGATTCATACAGGGAACGGCTGGTATCCATATCTCTTTTCAAGGAATTGTATCCTATCTGTTTATCATTAAGGGCCAGGGCCTCTCTTTTCTTTTCCTCCATGGCCTGCCGGATGGATTCCTCTTCAGCCAGTGCCACCCGGTATTCAGTTTCAATACTTTGCAGAGTCTTCCTTACCTCCTGTGCAATTTTCTCTTTTATACCTTTCATGGCTGCGGAGAGCCTGACCATCTTCGGATGTTCTTTGCCGTATTTATTGGATAGATTATAGTATTCTCCCGTAAGCTCTACATATTGACTCTTCAGTTCCTGAATGACCTGGTTAGATACAATTGCCGGCATGGATTCAACCATCTCAGGTTGTTGGGAAAGCCTGGTGAGTTCGGCAAAGAGATTTTCCTTTTTCAGTCTTTCGGTCGTTGCCTGGGTCAGGGCAGTATTCAAATCATTGAGACTCTGGATGATAATGCCCTGCCGATCCTCAAAGTCTATGGCTGCCAATCCTTCCTTTTCGCGGAATTTCTGGATAGCGGTCTCTTTCTCCTTTAGGACCTTGGCCTCTTCCTTTATCCTCAAGTTAAGCCAGGCAATCGCATCTTCAGAGGCAGAGTATTTTCTCTCCAGGCCGCTTTCCGTATAGAGTTTTGCATGAGCATTGGCAATCCTGGCTATAATCCCGGGATCACCCCCTTCAAAACTCACATCTACCAGGCGGCTGTTCCTTATTGGCGAGACATTCAGCCTTCCTAAATATGCTTTTATTATTTCATTGTATTCACTGTCCGGGTTAAAATTTTTGTCCGCCGGGTTTTCCGCCGATGAGGTCATCTCCTTTATCCACCCTAAAACAGAACCTAAGACCCCCATCAGGCTGAACCCCCCGTTTTCAGGGGCAAACTCCGGACTGTTCTTAAGGTCGAGGTCTTTTATCACTTTCAAGGCAAGTGACTTGCTCTTCAGGATCTCATATTGTGTCTGATAATAGTCTTGACTGGCGGCATTTATTCCTACGACTTCCTCGATATTAACCACATTCGGGTTTTCTTTATCAATCAGGATCTGGGTGGTGGCCCGGTAAACAGGATACATGTTGAGGTTACTGATGGTCACGGTCGTCACAAGGACAAGAAAGACCGTGGCAATCATCCACCTTCTCTTAAGAATTACCCTGAGGTAATCCCTTAAATGGACCTCTTCCTCTAAATATTCATCAGGTATCCTGGTTTCTGTATTCTGCGAATCCTTCATCTTTTATCTCAAAAAAAACTCTCCGGGACCATAACGATATCTTCAGGCTCCAGGGGATCTGTCATTTTCACCGGAATCTGTATTTTTGCCCCTTCCTGTTCCCTGACTATCCTGGTCTTGTTTATGGCTGCTTTTTCACTGACCCCACCGGCAGTAGTGATCGCTTTAAGCACTGTGGTCCCTTTCTCCATACTGTATCTTCCGGGCTTTTTCACCTCCCCGAATACATAGAAGTATTCCGCATGGGGAATATAGATAGTATCGTTCGGCTCGAGAAAGACGTTTTGGCTTGTGTCTCCTTCCAGGAGCTTTCTTAGGTTCAGATCGATAATCTCATCCTCTCTTGCCTCTTCCAGGGATACCGGATTTTCCCTATGATTTTTTGGCCTGATTACTATCACTTCGCTGCCGGCGTCCTCAGTGGGACCGCCTGCCAGGGAGAGGACCTCCACCAGGATTGTCTCTCCGGTGAGGGGATATTCGCCGGGGGTTTCCACCTCTCCCAGGATAAAGACACTTTTGCTTCTATATTCTTTTACTGTGATCGATACCTGGGGATCAATGATATACCTTCCGGACAGCTCGTCCCCTACCTTTTTTTCCAGTTGGGCTACGGTAATACCATCTGCATGGACCTTGCCTATTAATGGGAAAGAAAATTCTCCTTTTCGGGAGACGTGGACTTCTCTTTCCAGATCATCGTGATCCCATATCACTATCTCTAAGACATCCTGCGGACCGATTTCATAATCCTCTTTGTCGGTATCCGTATGAGGGATGAAAGCCAGGGCCTTCTTTTGGAAAATTTTGCCGATATTTTCGCTCTCAGGCGGTTCCTCTTCCTCTATTATTTTTTCAACATTTTCTATTTCAGGTATGGTGGGATAACGCGCACAGGAGAGGAGAAAAACGGAACAAAAAAAGGTCAAAACGAAAGCACTGAAGACAGGACTATGTTTTATGCGCTTGAATCTAAACATATTATAGGGGTTCAAAGGTTCAGGGTTATCTTTGCGAACTTTGCGTCTTGAGCGAAGCGGGCGGTGAAAAGATACTCCACTTACCTGCATAGCAAAGCTAAGACCAATCAGCATAGCCGAAGGTTTAAGGGATTAATTAAAAAGATAGGGATATCTTGCCTGCTACGATATTGTTCCTGTAGTCCTCTTGTTCAAAGTTGGAATCATTGTCCACATAATTATAACTTACCTCACATCCGAGCCAGTCCTGGACCTGGTAATTAACACCAACACCGATGCCATAGCAATCATCATCCCTTTTCTTGTCGTATATGCCTTCTTCCTCATAGTTGTCATTCCTGTAAGACACGTGAGCATTGGCCGATATCTTATGGGTGAGCTTATGGTCTACAGAAAGTGTACCCCCGGAAGAGATATAGTATGGCCCGTAAACTCCCTCCTCTTCAGTAACTGCGGTATCAACCGGCTTTCTGAATCCATTTAAACCAATAGTAGTGTAAGAGGTTAATTTATATCTCAGATCCGCTTTCATCCCGAAGCCGTCAAAATCATCTATACCGGCTTCGTAGTTTCTGTACGTATAACCGCCCTTGATTGTCCCGGTGATCTTTGAGGCTGTTTCCCAGGTCAGGCCCAACCATACCCAGTTGGTATCAGAGTCAGTTGATTGAAGTCCTTTATCCAAATTGTTTTTATGGGCATAGACGTACTCAACAAGGGCTGAGGTCAGAGGTAAAAAACGGTAGAAAAGGTTAAATCCGACCTCATTCTGCATGTAATTATCCAGTTCTGGGTCCCACTGCCAGGGTTTATGAAAGCTGTTGAAATCCCTGTTTTCATTCCTGAAAAAACCTTTTATCTTATAGCGGTCTGCAAGCTTGTATGATGTATTAAAGAAGAAACGGTTCTGGTAGTAGTCATTCCTGATATCCTTTTCATAATCAGGTGCGACGGAATCACGTTTCCAGTTGTCACCAATCTGGATGTCTAATATATTAAAGTCCAAATCGAGCATAATATTGGCAAAATAATTTTCTGTTTGATAATTCTGATGGCGTGAAGGTTCGATAAAATCAGCCCGGCAATCCATACTTAAGAGATGTCTTTGAAAAGGAAGCTGAAAAGCGATCCCAGGAGAATAAGTTGTTATGGCAGACCCTGCCTCATGACTTGCCTCATCGTATATATTATCGTTATATTCCTCCTTAACACTCAGTGAAGGATGAATATCGAGTTGACCAACGTGAATGTTACCCGGTATATCTGCCGGTTCTATGGCCAGACTGAGAAGAGGAACCGAGAGAAAAACAAGAAACACCAAAGACGAAAAAAATACCTTCCGACATCTTTTTTTTACATGAAATGCAATCATATCTCCACCCATTTAGATTAGATCAGTTTGTTAGCAACCAGGACTAATCATTATAAAGAAGGACTGTGAGGTGTATCGGTTGGTGCATCGGGTGCTTCAGGCGGAGTTGGTGGAGCTGGCGCTGGTGGTGCTGGTACTGGCGCAGGCGGTGCAGGGGCCGGCGGTGTGGGAGCTTCTCCCGGAGAAGCTGTGGTTAACTCCCCTTCCGGGACTGTTACTGTCTGTCCTCCGGAAGTCACCTCAACCGTGCCTTTAACAACCTGCACAGTTGCTTTACCTGTGTCAGGATCAATAAAAGCTTTGATCGTTACATCGTCAGACAATTTAAAAGTTTTCCAGCCATCCCCGGCGGATATGTCTAATATCTCCCCATCGGCCAGGATGATGGTTTCTCCCTGATCATTGACGCTGATCGTTACGGCGGGAACTCCTTCGGTCGCAAAAGCCGGATAAGACTGGAATACTGAAAATACAAGAAAGACTGAGCAGGCAATAATTTTAAGAAGCTTTGTCCTAACACCTTCGGGGTGGGGAGAAGGTGAGACTGAGCACACTTCGGGTCTTTTTTCAATTTTATTCATTTCATCCCCCTGTCTTATATTTACTAATTAGTCTCTGAACGAAAACCGCCAAATGCAAGCAATCTTTGCGTTTGTGTAAGGTTGCTTCGGGAGTACCTCATAAAAAATTTAAAACAATTTTTATTGGGAATTCTTGAGCGCCCTGTCTCTCTATCATTAATTATATTATATTGACTTTTTAGTCAAATAAATAAAAAATATATGCAACCGTGGATTCTTCCTTGATTGCCTCGACAGCCATCTTGGCCTTGAAGGCCGCATCGTATTTCTTTCGCATCGATCTCATCTGCCCTCCTCCTGAACTTGCAAAAAAGTGTAAGCCGATACACCTTAATCACCTGTCCAGAATTTGGGGTACATTATGTCGGCATCCTTCATGGCAAGCCAAAAGTAGTTTACACTTTGTTCATCCTATATTTTGGCAGTGAAATTTGAAATTAGAAACTTGAAATTGGGAAAAACACAAAGATGTAGATGCGTTACCTAATTTCAAATTTTGAATTTCCAGTTTCGGCATCAGCACTCAATTCTATAATGCACCCTTTTGGGGAATAAGTGTAAACTGGTGAATGAAGGATGCCATTATGTCTATAGAGAGTTTAGAAAAAGGGGGAAAATTAGAAGATACTTCCTCAACAAGTTTTTACTTCTCTATGGCAAAGCCAAGCTTGTAATAATCCCGCCAAACACAAAGCGTGCATCTGGCCTAATTTCTGCCTACAAATGGGCAAGAAAGCACAAGATGGGCATGTGGAGGAAGAAAAACTAATCAGGACCCCGTTAGATACGAACTCCTGCAGGGCTTACCTTCTTTAATGACCCAGAAAACTCATCCAAATCCTTACATCTCAAATTCTGCTAGATAGAAATAGCGAAACTGCTCAATAAATTGAGTTGTGGAAAACAAATATCACAAAAATAAAATCCCATTCCTGATTACACTGCAAAAAGTCGGAGTCGATCTAAAGCTATAACATAAACATATTCGTAATATATAAGTTACGCATACGAAACTTATATAGCTATTTCAGGATGGCGGCTCAAAATAGACTTTTTTCAGCGGAATCAAGGATTAAAAGAGATTTGCTAATGTATCTGCCACCTCTGTTTTTATAGGAAAATTTGGAAATTTGGACTTTGGGCTTAACCACTGAACTATTTATGTCGATAATATATATATGCCTAAAAAGAATAATATGGAAAATACCAAAGGGCCTTTTAAAAGCCTGCCTTTGGGCGAAGAAAATCTATTGAGCCAGGCTTCTAGATTTTATTTCAATCGCCTCAAAGCCCAAACAGACGCTACTAGGGTTGGGAGACTCCTTTTAAAAGATAAGGTAATCAGTCAGAGCGAATTCAGAAATGCCCTTAACAAACAGAGAAAAGAGTGCAGGTTACTTGGTAAAATGTTGACTCAGATGGGCCTTTTAAAGCAAGAGGAACTTGCAGAAGTCCTTAATCTCCAAACTAGCCTAAGAGCTAAAATAGTATCTAAATTTGGTGAAGAAAAACTAAAGTTAGGCAGCATTTTACTGCACACCAAGACCATCACCCAAGAACAGCTTAATAAAGCACTACTGATACAAAAAGAGACAAAAGAGCTTCTGGGAGAAATCCTGATAAAAATTGGAGCTGTTTTACGTAGCACCCTAGTACAACGTAAAATTTAAAGCTTCGCATTTTGTGCAGTATTTGCTATAGTCGTCTTCAACAGAAAAGGAGGACGACATGGCACCACGATATCGAGTGACATTAACAAAAGAAGAACGGAAAGATT
>DFBI01000204.1:0-640 GCA_002367335.1 Syntrophaceae bacterium UBA3084
GCTGCACAGTATGAGGCGCTCAAGGCTGTCAACAAGGAACTGATTGCCCTGAAAAACTCGCACCAATGGTGCGAGAAATTAGCTGGACCAAAAACATCCTCATTTTTGAAAAGTGCAAGGATGATCTGGAGCGTGAGTTTTACATCCGCGCTTTGTTGGATGACAAGCTGCGTCTGGAAGATGAGAACCCTGCCATCGGCATTATCCTCTGCAAAGATAAGAAGAAAACTATTGTCGAGTATGCTTTGCGGGAATCAAACAAACCAATCGGGGTGGCATCATACCGGATTCTGAACACCCTGCCGCAAGAGCTGCGGGGAATTCTCCCTTCGCCGGAACAAATAGCGCAGCTACTTGAAGGGGTGTAGTAAAACGTGTGAAATATCTCACGCAAAGGCGCAAAGACGCAAAGGCGCAAAATAATATAGAAAAAAAGACATATCCTTGCAGAGTCGTTGGGGGAAGTGTGGCGGAGGATTTATTTAATAGGGGCCTGTGTCTGCCGTCGGGCACGGCGATGACTGATGGTGATTTGAATAGGGTGGTTGAAACGATTTTGATGGCTTACGCAAAGGCGCTAAGGTAACAAACAGGAGACAGGAGACTGGAGGACGGAGGCGGGAGGCAGGGGATGTATTTC
>DFBI01000204.1:705-6141 GCA_002367335.1 Syntrophaceae bacterium UBA3084
AGGCGCAGCCATGAGCCGTCACGATATGCTATTCCCCGAAATCCCTTGCCGATTCGAAAACTGTAAAGCTTGTTACCGCCCGGGCCTTTTTGCGATAGAATAACTTCCCATTTTAGACCATGATCTGAATATACCTGTTGCCATGTCATGTTTGCCAATTTCCGCAAAGTATTGAGGGCGTTGTGCTGATCGCTTTTGGGCAGATTGAAAAGCAGGCGTTGAAAGACAGGATTGTTCAAATCTAAACGTATACGTTGATGTGTTTTCTGGCTCATCATTTAATCCGGGCTTCTAATTCCTCAAGGTTTGTATCCTCGGGCAGATTTTTTTCTGCCCAGGTAATTGCTTCATTGAGTTCGGCTTGGACATCCGGTCTGTGAAGCCACCTTTCATTATCGGGAATAAAGCGACCCAGCTTGACAATCCAAACCCCTGTGTCGATTTCATCCAACATTACGGTTTGGCCTGCGAATTTTTTACCGAGGGAGATCTGCCCGCTGCTGCCGACTGTTTTTATAGTGTTCATAAGCTCTCCTAAAATTAATGTTATGATTTAAGATAGCATGAATGCATGAAAAGTCAAGGACAAAGATATATATACTGACAGTCAGGCTCGGTGTATATCAATATTTTTTAACGGGGATCAGACTTTCCTTCAACAGCCTTCAACAGGGTCACATCTTAAATATTAAGTATTGGCTTGTTGAGATAAAGGAATGGGGGTGGAGGACGAAAAGACAGAGATCAGAAATCAGATGTCAGTGTTGATTTTTTTGTTAAATGGTTCTTTTTGAATCTTTTAAGATCCATCACATCGAATGTATATGCTCTGCCTACCTTATAGGCCGATACTCGACCTGTTTTGATCCATCTTCTGAGAGTTACAGATGATACCCCTATATATTCCGATGCCTGTTTCAGATTAAACGGTTTTCTTGCAATTTCATCCTGCCATTCCTTTATGTTCAGAATCTCAGGGAGATCGTGATGAGTGATCTTTATCCCAAATTCTATAATGTGACGCGCTACTTTTTCTCTTTCCTTCATCGGGAGAAGGTATATATCTTTTATGACTTTCTCTGCTGTTGGCATTTTAACCTCCAATTTCTTTTAAATACTTTTTCAGGCTCTTATAAAAGCTTTCATGTGGACCAGCCTGACAAAATATAAGGGAATCGCTTTCAACCTTATAAGCCATCAGTATCAATTGATGGCTCATTGTAAACTTGTGTACCCTGAAACCATTCAAATCGCCTTTCTTAAATTCACCAATCTCGATATCGGACAGAACATTTTCCACCGCATCTAAGATAACTTGCTGAAGGTGTCGTGGAAGCTTTTTTACATACTTTTTGAAGTGCGGCATCTGAAGAACTTTCATAAGTTATATCTATCATAAGTTATCATATATTGTCAAGAATTAGTAAAGACTTGGGGCCAGGCTTGCATTATTGTCGTTATTGGGAACAGGGGCCAGGGGAAAGCAGTTTTTAGTTTTGAGTTAAAGACTTGGGGTTAAACCAGGGACAGAGCCCTTATTAATTTCCCTTTTTGGTGGCAACACAGATGGCGCTTCCGGGTACACGATCCCGATTTGATAAAACTAAATCGGGTCATGTCCCCATGATAAATCGGGTCATATCCCCGCAGGCTTTGGGCTGACGCAAAGGCGCGCTGAGAGACAGTGGTCAGATGTCGGGAAAAGAATCATCCTTTGTGGGGAAGCCAGGCCCTGAAGAAAGGATTCGTAAATCTGTATTCATCTTCTCTCTGAAAAAGGATGTTGAGCTTGATAAGCCTTGTGATCGATTTTTTCACGGTTGATGGGTTATTGAAGCCGGCGGATTTCATGAATGCAACGGAAAAAACCTTTTTCCCGCCCTCCATTGCTATGGCCATGAGGCACTTGTGCTGAATGTCCGTTAAAAGGCTGATGTAATTTTCGTACGATTTTTGTTCCCTGGAAAAGATCAATTCAAGTGCGCTTTTCAGTTTGTCCATACCAATGGCCTCCTTTTCAGAGGTTACTTCCCAGAGGGCCTCACACAGCTGTTGTATGTCTCCGGAAATGTTGTTGGCCATTTCAAATACCTGTTCCAGTGTCTCATCGTCAATTTTACGCTGTCCTTTTGTGAATTTCTTGCTCAGGAACTGAGAAAACTCTTCGTAAGGCAAGGGGGCCACCGTCATGGGGATGGCTGATTTGAAGAAGGGTGATTCGTGATGGGTAAATATGGCATCCATTTTGCGCCGGATGCTGCCGACAAATATGTAGGGAATAGTGCTTTGAAACTGTATTTTGCTTCGTAAAAGGGCGAGCGCTTCATAGGAATCTTCAAAGTTTAGAATGTCCTGGAATTCATCAAAGACCACGACCGGTTTTCTTTTTTTGCCTAAGGATTCAATCAAGGTAAGGACCTCGGGAATGGAATTGGCCTGCAACTTAACAGAAGCATCGAAAGAAACCGTTGGCAGGGATGTGAAAGGGTCGACGGAAATGGATGGTCTCAGGTATGCGAGAGATTTGACTATTTTTTCGAGCCAGCCTGTTTTTTGCTCTGAAATAACGATGGCACGAAGAATCCTTCTGCACAAGGCATCGATTGACTTGATGCCCAGGAGGTCTACATACAAGAGCCGCCCTCCATTACAACGAAGAACAGCCTCATGGACTGCGGATGATTTTCCGATCCGCCTTTCACCGAGGAGCACGATGCGTTGAGATGCTTCAATAGATCCAATAAGTTGTTTAATCAGGACTTTTCTTCCACAGAAATCCTCGCCTGAAACGATGGTTCCGTATTTGAAGGGATTCATCAGGCACCTCTCTTTGATTATTTCACTGTAGTGTATTATACATATTAGTGAAAGGAAGTCAAGAAAGACTTGGGGTCAGGCTTGCCTTATTGTCGTTATTGGGAGAAAAGGCAGGAGACCGGGGACAGGAAACAGAAGGCAGGAGAGGTCACGCAAAGGCAATCCGCAGACTTTTGAAAAAAATTAACCACCCGCTTCGCTTAAGACGCTTGCTAAGAAAATAGGATAGAGGAAAAAGGAAAGAGATGAATGGCGGTGTGTTTTATTGAGATTTTCTGTTAAGGGAATCTCTGGTGTCTCATCTTGAATAGTGAATAGTGGACAGGATTCACAGGATTTTACAGGATGTTTATTCTTTTGTTTTGTCAGTTTCCTGAAGAAACTAACAAAAATACAATCAGCCTTCGGCTGAAAAAAGCAAGGACAAATTTAACCCCGATGGAATAAAATAGGAAATTGATTCCATTATGCAGGTAAGGCAGACGCAGATTCTTTAATAGTGGTACCGGCACTGGGCAATTAGCAATTCATCCTTTTTCGCCTTGTAAACAAACCGATGCTCTTTATTGATACGGCGTGACCAATATCCTTTCCAGTTGTAGCGTAGTGGTTCAGGGTCACCTATTCCTTCAAATGGATTTCGTTTGGTTTCTAAGACAATGCGGTTAATTCGCCTGAGGATTTTCTGATCTGTCTTCTGCCAGTAAAGGTAATCTCCCCATGCTTGTTCAGCCCATGACAGTTTCATCCCTTAATAAGTTCCCTATCAATGCCTTTGCCTGCTTCGAGGTCGGCAATGGCAGCATTGAGACGTTCAGCATTTTTGGGGCTTTTCATAAGATATGCTGTTTCTTCATATGATTTAAAATCATCAAGTGATAGAAGCACGGCTGTTCGTCCGTTCTGGCGTGTAATAAGGATAGGATAATGGTCATCGTTGACTTGATCAATGGTTTTTGCCAAATTCTTTCGAAACGTTGTGTAGTTTATTGATTGCATATATATTCCCCCTGTATGGTTAGAAAAGTGTACTTGATTCTGTACGCAAATGTCAAGCATTTTTTCGGTTTAATCCGCAGATTACCCCAGGGTATCTGTGGGGACAAATCTTGAATAGTGGGCAGGCTCCAGTACCATTTTCCGAAGCTACAGGGCGCAGATTTATGCAGATTAAAAGAAGAACAAAAAAACGGACTCACGTAAAGTAGCAGAGATAAATGTACCTGTTGTGAGACCTTTGCGCAACCCCTCTAATCATCATTCCGGGCTTGACCCGGAATCCAGGAACTGTTTGATAATACTGGATTCCGGGTCGTGCTTCGCGTGCACGGAATGACAAAAAGGCATGTTTTATAAGGTTCTGCAAAGCTCTCGTTGTTTTCTTGACAATGCATCTGTTATTAAATAAAATTTAAGCTATATCAATTGATATAGTTTAAAAGGAGGACAAAATATGTCATTAAAGGTAGTTACGGCACTTAATGCCCGGCAGAAGTTTGGTACAATAATGAATGCTGTGTCATTTAAAAACGATCAGTATATTGTTGAGCGTAAGGGGATGCCTATGGTGGCAATTATTCCGATCAAGAAATTCAAGCAAATGGATAAGGCCAGGCAGCGTTTCTTTAGTAATATGTCGAAAATCAGCAATTCTTTTGCCGGAGAAGACTTGGGAAAGCTTGATGATATTCTGGCAGAAGCAACGCAGGCAGCTAAACAAGTCGAATGTCGTCGAGGATAAACTTTGAAAATCGTTGTCGATGCCAATCTTTTTGCCAGGGGGCTGATTAAACCAAATTCAAATCCTGGCAAAATTCTTAATTTAAGCAAGCAGAATGAAGTAGAATTGATTCTGTCACCAGCTATTATAAAAGAGATAAAACGTATCTTGCTCTACCCAAAGCTTCAAAAATATCACCGCAAAACCGCACAGGAAATTGACGCATACTTTGAAGATATCTTAATGTTTGCCTGGATTGTTGAAGGAGAAGAGATGGTTGATATAATCAAAAACGATCCTTCAGATAATAA
Source organism: Syntrophaceae bacterium UBA3084 (assembly GCA_002367335.1). Taxonomy (GTDB): domain Bacteria; phylum Desulfobacterota; class Syntrophia; order Syntrophales; family UBA6807; genus UBA3084. The sequence continues at coordinate 5,554 of DFBI01000204.1, forward strand.
ATATTTGGCATGCGCCTCTGAAGGTGAAGCAGATTATATTGTTTCCGGTGACCACCATTTGTTAAATATAGAAACTTATGAGGGAATTGAGATTCTTAAAGTGAAAGCGTTTTTAAGCGTTTGGGAAAAAGAATGGGAATCAAACGTCTCTGGGAAACCAACAGGGTCACATCTTAAATGAGTAAGGATGGGGGTCAGGCTTGCCTTATTGTCGTTATTGGGAGAAAAGGCGGTACACCGGGAGACGATCACGCAAAGATGCAAAGGGATAAAGACAGGAGACGGGAATATCGGAGACGGAGAACGGGAGGACGGAATTTGAGGAACAGGTTAAGCATAATCCGCAGCTATGACTGCTTTAATGGCTGTTTTTATTTCATTTAATACGGTTGAGGGCACCGAGCCGGTCTTCCTCAAAAACCGTTTTGTAGATATGGACCTGATCTGAAATGTGTCAATGGCAGATGGTGTTATAAGTTTATTTCCCATATTTCTCCCTGTCTCATAGGAAATCCTCACCGTCTAAATCAGTAAAGCCGGTTAATTCTTTGTCTGTTGTATACTCAGAAACAAGCTCCCTCGCTTTTT
>DFBI01000204.1:6189-7756 GCA_002367335.1 Syntrophaceae bacterium UBA3084
ATATATATGACAAGGAGGGTAGCAAGATGGAAACAGCAAAATTATTTCAGAATGGCAGTTCTCAAGCAGTAAGGCTGCCCAAGGCATTCAGAATCCCTGGTAATGAGGTGAAAATATTCAAAAAAGGCAACCAGGTTATACTGGAGCCCATAGAAACGACGTGGGACTCGTTGTTCGAATCTCTCAGTGAATTTCCGGAAGATTTTATGGAAGACGGACGTAATCAGCCTGCCATGCAGAAGAGAGATTCTTTCTGATGCGTTATCTGCTTGATACCAATATTTGCATATACCTCATTAAAAGACGCTCATCGGAGGTTCTTGAGCAATTCAGGCAACATTCTCCACAGAATGTCGCAATCTCCACAATCACCCTGTTCGAACTTCAATATGGAGTCGAAAAAAGTCAATACCGGCAACGTTCCAAGGATGCCCTTGCCAAATTTCTTCTGCCGTTGAACCTTATCGACCTGGATCGTTCCTCTGCTATGGAAGCCGCAACTATTCGCGCGCAACTTGAAGAGGAAGGAATGCCGATTGGCCCTTATGATCTTCTCATAGCAGGTTTGGCCAGATCACAGGGCATGACATTGGTGACCAACAATACTAAGGAATTCGAGAGAGTTGTTGGCCTGCATCTGGAAAACTGGGTTGGAATCTGAACAGGGTCTCTGAAGGGCGCCAGGCTTGCCTTATTGTGTTTATTGAAAACAGTGAACAGGGGCCGGGGGTCTGAGAGTCGAGAGTCTGGGAGTTGGATAGATTTCTGCGGAATCTTGGATGAACAAGATGATAAATACGGAAGGAGCTCAAAATAAATATTCGATGATAGAGTTCTTATAGAAGGCGGGTCTTAAGCTTCTATCCGTTTCTTGATGAGCCTGTAAACTTCTTTTCTGTGAATTATACCGAAGATAAAAATACTGTTATTGGAAACTTTGAAAACAACACGGTAATCTCCGACTCTTAACTTCCAGTATCCTTTAAGGGTTCTTTGCAATGGCTTTCTTGATCATGTCCCTGTTTTTCGCATCAATTTTAGGCAGGTCAGATTTTTTAACATCCGGATGGTATTTGAATCTTAAGACCATACATCATCATGGCTTAGCGCCTTAGAGTCATTCCATGATTGTTCTCTTTTTTCAGCAAATGCAGAAAGGGCGATATCCTCTTGAATTTCCAGGGCTTCTTTGAGCAAATCCCTGACCTTGGCAGACAATGAGACATTATCCTTTTCTGCCAGAAGTCGGACATTCTGGTAAAGCAAATTATTCAGGACTACATTTATACGTGGATTTTGAGACGGCATGATCTTTTCCTCCAGATAAAATTAAGTTTAAGTGTAACAGTGGTGATACACCATGTCAAATTAAAAATGGGTTGTCGCAACCCATCTTATGAAAAATCCTGATGTTTACCTTACGCCGATCGGTTCTTTTTTGCGCAGGTTCAGCTTGGATGAATTGCCGCAGTTGTACAGTATTTTAAAGGGAGACATAAGTTTTGTAGGGCCACGTCCGGCTCTGTTTAATCAGAATGATCTGGTTGGGCTTCGGACCGGGAAGGGG
>DFBI01000204.1:7817-14974 GCA_002367335.1 Syntrophaceae bacterium UBA3084
ATCGTATTTCTGTTCCGTCAGGATATGTTTTTTCACGGTTAAGGTTCTTGACAATCTGTATTTTTTTTATCCCGGGAAAATACTTGCTAAAAATCGAAAAATTCCGGCTTGGGGTATTGTCTGCCCATTTCACTTCTATCATCAAAAAGGGCGCTTCATCCCTGATGACAAAAAAATCAATCTCTCTGTTGTCTTTTGTCTTGAGATAATAGATCTGTGCCTGCTCTCCATAACAATCCTCCATATAATGGATCTCTTTCAATAAGGCGCAGGCGGTCAGGTTTTCTAATTTTATGCCTGAATCTCCGATAACCTGTCCTGTATCGTAAAAATAATATTTGGGCGCTTTAAGAATGGAGCGGGCGATATTTCCGTGAAATGGTCCGACCCTGAAGATGACGTACATGTTTTCAAGTATTGTCAGCCATCTTTTCACTGTTTTATCGGAACACTGGAGGTCTTGCGCCAGGGAGGTGTACGAAACAGGGCTGCCGACCCTTTTGCGCAATAACTGGATAAGAGTTTCAATAGATGTGATCTCCCGGATATTTTCAAGATCGATCATGTCCTGTTTCAGGATGATATCCAGATGTGACCGTTTCCATCTGTTGTAAAATCTTCTGTTTCCTTCCAGATAAGGCTCGGGAAATCCACCTGTATCAAGTAACTGCTCCAGAACAGTTTGAAGATTATCAGGGTTGTTTATTTTGTTGATTTCCTTCAGATCAAGAGGATGCAGTCGGAACTGAAAGAAACGTCCGGCAAGAGAATCGCCGACCTTCCTGTATGTATCTAATTTGGCGCTGCCTGTGACAATTATCCGGGGCTGGACGCCTTCAGTATCATAAATGCCTTTGAGCCATGATTTCCAGTTTTTAAGTTTGTGAAGTTCGTCGAATATAATAAGATCTTTTGATCTGTCCCACGATCTTTCGATAAGTCCTAATCGGTGTTCAGGATTATCAAAATTGAGATAATCAAAATTATTGCTCAGCATTTTTGACAAGGTTGTTTTGCCGGACTGTCGCGGGCCGGTTAACAGGACAATCTTTTTCTTTAAATCATCCAGAATATAATTTGTCAGATATCGTTTCATGGAGACTTTTTAACCCTTTGTTCCGAATTAGTCAAGACTTTTTCGTAATTCATGCCGATTCCGGTAAAAAAAAGAAAGGTGGCCAGGTTTTCCTTATTGGGGTTATTGGGAGGACAGGAGACGGGAGAAAAGAAGGCTTCGCGCAAAGGCGATCGGAAGCAGGGAAACGTTTTTTAGTTGACACATATTGTCTGGGTATATATCCTTGACACAATTGTTAAGGATATGTGTTTACATGCTATGAAAACAAAGACACTGAATTATTTATCGGATAAGTTGTTTTTTTCCGTGGCTGACCTGGCGGAAGCTGTTGATATTAAAAGTGAATCTGCTCAGGTATTATGCAGTCGTTATGTTAAGAATGAAACCTTCTTAAGGTTAAAAAAAAATTTTTATGTGTTGGCCGGAAACTGGCCACGTTATAATCGTGAGGATTACTTCAAAGTAGCCAATTATCTGCAGGTTCCCTCGTATGTTTCTTGCGTGACAGCGCTTTCATTTTACGGAATTACTACCCAGGTGCCAAGAGACTGGTATGATAGTATTTCTGTTAAACGGTCGATTAGATTCAAGGCAGAGGGCATTGCATTCAATTACTACAAGTTGAAAAAAGACTATTACTTTGGATTTGTAAGGCACGGAGATCTTTTTATTGCCACGAAAGAAAAGGCGTTTGTTGATACAGCGCATCTCTGCGCGTTCGGAAAATATTCCATGGATTGGCATGCCTGTGACTTGGAGACGCTGGATAAGAGGCTGGTTGCCGATATTATGGTCATTTTTCCAGAAAAAACGCAGAGGACTATCAGGGGGCTATGCAGGATTTAATCATGCAGGAACGATTTGAGCTTGAAGTCCTGGACAGGCTCAACAGCGGTAAATTTCTCACGCAGATTATCTTTGGGGGCGGTAGTATGTTGCGTCTGTGCCATGGGCTCGATCGATTTTCCGTTGATCTTGATTTCTGGGTTATCAAGGATCTGGAGCCGGGTTTCTTTGAGAATATGAAGGGTTATCTTGCGAGGTATTATGATATAAAGGACAGCGTGGAGAAATTTCATACAATCCTTTTTGAACTGAGGTCGCCTGATTACACACGAAGCCTGAAACTTGAGATCCGCAGGCAGGTCAAAAAAATCCATGTGGAACAGGTAATCGCTTACAGCAAATATGCAACTACGCAGGTTTTTTTGAAGGCTGTATCTTTAAACGACATGATGGAGTCAAAACTGGAGGCATTTCTGGATCGTCAGGAAATTCGGGATGTCTTTGACATGGAATTTTTGTTTAAGAAAGGTGTGCCGCTGGAGGCATCTGATGATACGCGAAGAGAGGTTCTCAGGCTTATTAATGCTTTTCCCCGGAGAGATTATACAGTTCGGCTTGGTTCATTATTGGGAAAAGAGCAGCGGAAATATTATTCTGCTGAAAATTTTAAGATATTAAAAGGGGGGTTGGCGGGACGGGTGTCATGAGGCATAGGAGATTTGGGGGTCAGGCCGGCCTGGCTTATTGTCGTTATTGGGTTTGGGATTCTGGGCATTGGGAGAAGGGAGAAGATGGATCACGCAAAGGTCTCCCCGAATTATATTGTATAGAGAAAAAACGGCTTGCATTTTTGTTCTTTTAATGCCGGTTAAAGCATAGTATACAAACCTCTCAAGAAGGTATTCCCATATAGAAAATCTGGTAAATTCATAATCAGCAATGAAAAATATTATACGCAATAAAAACTTTTATATAATGTTTCTTCTGGATACAATCGTTGTAACAGCGGCTTATTTTCTGTCCTACCTGCTGCGTTTTGACGGTCACATTCCTTTGGATCATTGGGCACAATTTAAAACCACTCTGCCTTTCATTGTTCCATTCAAGCTGTCTTGCTTCTTCATATTCGGGCTCTACAGGGGAATGTGGAGATACACAAGCCTTGTGGATTTGAGGAATATTTTCAAAGCAGCCACTTTTTCCTCGACAATCATTGTATTGGCTATCATCTTTTTGTATCGTTTTCAGGGCTTCCCACGTTCTGTGTATATCGGCGATTATGTGTTAACTCTTCTGCTCGTGGGGGGTGTCCGGGTTGCTGTTCGACTACTTTTTGTTAATCAGTCTTCGTCTTTATGGACATTTGGGCCTGGCAAAAAATCTTCCGTAAGGAGGTTGATAATTGTTGGAGCGGGAGATGCGGGTGAAAAGGTAGTCAGGGAAATCCAGGAACACGCGTCGATCAATATGAACCCTGTTGGATTCCTTGATGATGACCCTAATAAAAGGGGAAGGGCGATTCATGGGGTTCCGGTTTTGGGGGCTGTGGACGAAATTAACAGAATCGGAAGGGAATTTGATGAGATTTTGATTGCGATTCCCTCAGTTAGGGGTGAGGGAATGCGCCGGATTGTTTCTTTATGTGAAGAGACAGGGAAGCAATTTCGTACCGTGCCAGGAATCTGGGAGCTTATAGAGGGAAAGGTTTCGGTAAAGACAATCCGCAAGGTTCACCTCGAAGATCTGCTGGATCGTGAAGAGGTTCATCTGGATAAAGGAGAGATTCGCCAATATGTCAGGGATAGACGTATCCTGATTACGGGGGCTGGCGGGTCCATAGGTTCCGAGCTGGCAAGGCAGGTGGGACGGTTCCATCCTCAGGCAATGGCCCTTCTGGATTTCAGCGAGGAAAAACTTTTTCAGATAGAGGGTGAATGCCGGCAGCGGTTCGGTTTTATTCCGATATCGGGTTTTCTGGTTGATATGAAGAACCAGGAATCCGCAGGCAGGGTATTCCGTGAATTTGCTCCTGACGCAGTTTTTCATGCCGCCGCTTACAAACATGTTCCTATGCAGGAGATGCAACCGTGGGAGGCCACATTTAACAATATACTAGGCACACGGAATCTGGTTGAGGCTGCTTTAGAAAATCGGGTGGAACGCTTTGTCCTTGTTTCAACGGATAAGGCTGTGCGGCCTGCCAATGTTATGGGGGCTACAAAACGGGTGGCCGAGATGATTTTGGAATGTATGAATGGAGATGTTGCAACACGTTTTATGGCGGTGCGTTTTGGAAATGTCCTCTGGAGTTCCGGGTCAGCCATTCCACTTTTCCAGAGACAGATTTCCATGGGCATACCTGTGACCGTTACACACCCGGAAATAACGCGTTATTTTATGAGCATTCCGGAAGCTGCGCAACTGATCCTTCAGGCCGGCGCTATGGGGAAGGGAGGCGAGATATTCATTCTGGATATGGGTAAATCTATACGTATTGCTGACTTAGCCCGGGATCTGATCCGTCTTAATGGTTATGAGCCGGAGCGGGATATTCCCGTTAAATTCATAGGCCTTCGTCCCGGAGAAAAGCTCTATGAAGAGTTAATTACCGAAGGTGAAGGGATTACGTCCACAAATCACGAGAAAATCCTTGTCCTCCGGGGCAACACATTTGATCAGGATACCCTTAATGCTCAAATTGATGAGTTGCTTTCTGTTGCAGGTACTTATGATGCCACTGCGATAAAGAAAAAACTGAAGGAAATCGTACCGGAATATACACCTCAATTCTAAGGGACTGGAAATAAATAAGTCATTGGAATTCGCGCTCTGATTTAGGTTAGGGTTAGTCGATCCGATTGAACAAAACCACAGAACTAGCAGAGCTAATTTGAGGATTTTGTGNNCGGCTAAAGATGGCCTGAAGCAGGGATGCGAAAACGATGAGTTATTTATTTCCAGTCCCCAAAGGATTAGGATTAAGGGATAATCCTCTCCGGGCCTTTAGCACTCAGTCCTCATTGCTCGTTGCTCAGCCCTTGCGGCTTTGCCGCATTAGGGGATACACCATTCCAGCCTGAAAAGTTGTTTGACTTCCCCGGTTCATTGTGCTAGCGAGACATTGCGTTAATGAATGAAAAGAAAAAGAGAAAAGAGAAACTTTTTGAGATGGCGTATGCCAGCAGTCTTGGTATTGCCATGGTTATCGCGATCTTTGGGGGTCTCTATATAGGGGTGTTCATTGACCGGAAGTTTGGAACGGGAAATATATTTACTTCTCTGTTTCTGATAATAGGGGTTATCGCAGGTTTCAGGAATTTTTATATCTTTATAAAAAAGTATATGTCCGGTAAAGACAAAGGACCTGACAAAGAAGCAGAGGACGAATCGCATAGTGAAGACCACCCTTCAAAAAAAAATTGAGCTGGTAAACTGGGGGATCCTGGGTGTGTGTTTTATTCTCAGTCTTATTTTTTTGTCATACAATTTTGCCTTTGGGATTCTACTGGGTGGTTTGATCAGTATTATTAATTTTTACTGGCTTTCAAGAAATCTGGTAAAACTCTTCCGGCACCTTTCCGATAAAAGCGAGCCGGGTAAACTGAAACAGTATCTCTTGTTTTGGTATTACATACGGTTAGCCGTTACGGGTCTTGTCCTTTATTTTGTCATAACCCAGGTGCCCGTGAGTGTGATCGGACTGGTCTTTGGCCTTTCAATAGTCATTACAGGTATTGTACTTACTGTAATTATTGAGAATATAAAAAAAAAGTCTTTAAGGAGGTTCGAAAAGAAAAATGCATCCCCTGTTATTTTTGGATAATCCGTATTTTCCACCCCATGTGACATATACGTGGTTTATCATGATTGCTTTGTCTGTGTTGTCCTTTCTCGCGACTCGCCGGCTGGATATTTATCCCGGTAAGGTGCAGAACTTTTTCGAGTTAGTTGTAGACACTATTGCAAACCTGCTTGTCGATACAATGGGACCGCAGGGGATTAAGTTTTTACCTCTCGTTGGGACAATTGCTGTTTTTATTTTGACTGCTAATCTGCTGGGTGTTATCCCCGGGTTCGAATCTCCGACGGCCGATCTCAATACGACGCTTTCCATGGCTCTGGTTGTATTTGTGACGACCCATGTTGTTGGAGTTAGAATCCATGGTTTTAAGTATATAAAACAGTTTTTGGGGCCGATATGGTGGTTGGCACCCCTGATGATGCCGATCGAAATTATAAGTCATCTTTCACGTGTTTTATCGCTATCGGTGCGACTTTTTGGAAATATCATGGGTGAAGATCTCGTGATGGCCATTGTTCTTCTGCTCGTTCCGTTCCTTATTCCTATGCCCATTATGGTTCTCATGATCTTTACATCGATTATCCAAACCCTGGTCTTCGTTATGTTGTCAATGATATATATTCAAATGGCTATGTCGGAAGCGCACTAAAAAATAGGATTGGAGGATTAGGGTCTTTATCCTCAACAACTGTGTTTTTTGCGCAGATCTTGGTATCAGCAGTGAAAAGGTACAAGGTGCAAGGACAAAGGATCAAGGAAAAACCTTTAGCCTTTAACCTTTGCGGCTTTACCGCCTTTTCCCATTCAACATTCGATNNTTCCGGCTTGTTCGGGTTAGGGATTAGCAGAAACTACAGTTAGAATTTATTGAGAAGGGGTTAAAATTCGGATGAGTTTTAACCCCTTTTTTCAGTCAAAAAATCATGGAAGCACGAAGGCGCGAAAAATATTGATCCCATGAGCTTTTTTCATTCTACAGTCTAAAAGAAATGAAAAGTCTTGAAGTGATTGTAAAGGTGTGATAATTTGTAAAAAGATGTGCGTTTTTAAGTAATGCCGTTGGCCGAAAGGGAGACCTGATGGACAAACATGGAAAACATATAACAGGCCGCGGAGGAAAGGCGAAAGAAGTTTCTGATAATCTCATAAACAGACAAAACGATATGGGGAAGAGGTTGCCGNNAGGAGTATAAAGAAATAATAATAGATGATAGAATATTAGGGGAGAATGATAAAATCTATGATCTTGTTGACATTGTGGAAGAACCCCTGCAACACAATCTGCCTGATGAAAATTTCAATGATGCAATCATAAACCAAGTTTCCGAGATTTCCGAAAAGATTGCAAGAGAAATGTTCCCCCGGATTGCCGAGAGGATTATCAGAGAAGAAATAGAAAAATTAAAGAATGGTGCCACAGATACTGAGGAATAATCTTCAAACAAGCAATAGAGTCTTTATTCACAATAATTACATTTTTTGCGCAGATGT
>DFBI01000204.1:15032-23005 GCA_002367335.1 Syntrophaceae bacterium UBA3084
ACATTCGATGTTGGACATTCGATGCTCGATGTTCATCTTGGTTCCGGCTTGTCCGGGTTATGGGTATATTGAAGAAGTTACTTTGTGTTTTTTTTATTATTTTTTTGTTTTGCATACTTTTGTATCCCATTCGGGGTTTTTCCCAGGGAGTAGCAAATTCCCGGATTATTGAGGCCGAAGGCGCGGGAGTCGTCATTAACAATGATTTGGCCTTAGCACGTGACAATGCGATAAATGATTCTCTGAAGAAGGCAGTCGAGCAGGCTGTTGGTACAGTTATATCTTCGGAGACGATAGCGGAAAATCTCGAAGTCATTAGTGGTAAGATTTACACGAAATCTCAGAATTATATCCAGAACTACAGAATTTTAGAAGAGAAAGTAGGTGAAAATCGCTGTATAGTTAAGATACGTGCCACCGTGTCATTGGAAAGCATACAAAATGATCTTCAAGCCCTGGGTTTTCTGGCGGCAAGAAAGGGCATGCCCCGGATCATGGTTCTTATTGCAGAACAAAATGTTGGACAATCACACCCTTGTTATTACTGGGATTCTGTAGACCATTCTATCTGTGAGAATGTTATTCAGTCGGATTTTTTGAAAGATGGTTTTACTTTTGTTGATCATTCGATATTGTCAGGTGAGATTAAGGGCATTGCCATGAAAGGATCAGATTTGAGTAATAGTGTTGCAGTACGTCTTGGAAGTAAGGTTGACGCAGAACTTGTCATTGTGGGAAAAGCATTTGCGAAATATGCGGGAAATGTAGCGGATACGGCTATGAAATTGTTGCAGGCAAATGTCACAGCGCGGGCTATCAGAACTGATACAGGTATGATTATAGCTTCGGCTAGTGATCATGCGGAGGCTGTTCATATCGATGAAGTTACCGGGGGGGCGGAGGTCATAAAGAAAGCGTCAGTAAAACTTGCAGAAAGCTTGAAATCAGAAATTATCAGTAAGTGGCATGCAGATGTGAGTTCCGCTGCTATGGTTGCCTTGACAGTCCGAGAGATAACAAGTTGCTCCGATTTTATGAAGTTAAAGAAAACATTAAAAAACGAGGTAAGAGGAATAAAGAATGTTTATATCAGGATGATGAAATCGGGTGTAGCCAGGCTGGACATTGAATTTGCCGGGGATGTTCCATCACTTGCAGATAGACTGGCTGTAAAAGAATTTTCAGGTTTTTCGCTCGATATAACAAACGTTGGTCAAAACAGCCTGGAGATGAGTATTGTCAAATAAAGACAATTTTGAATTCGTAATTGTTATGCACTCGTAAAAAGTCCAAATCGTCCCCTCTCCCTTGAAGGGAGAGGGTTGGAGTGAGGGTGAATACAATGCCATTTCATCTACTTACGTCCCCCTCCCCTTCATCCCCTCCCGCCAGGGGAGGGGAAATCTGACCTTTTACGAACGCGTCAGTTTTAGATGTGTATGATGTTTTGTTTGGTAAATTTAAAATTCAAAACTAAAAATTTAGAATTATAAGTACTTGGGAGTATGAGTGTTACGATACAGGCTTAGAAACATATTACTGCTGATCATAATTATTTCGTTTATTTTCGGTTGCGGTTCAAAGATTTCTCGCACAATTATTCCCGATTACGATAAAAAGGGTATAAGGCTCATAGCGTTAATGCCCATTACCAATAAAACCGGTGACGCGGAAGCCGCTATTGTACTGAGAAAAGCTATACTTGAAAAAATATATTTTAAGGGGTATCCCAAAATACCTTTAAATGTTGTCGATGAGAAGATAAAAAAGATTCCTCCAAAGGCTGTCGGAGAAATTCTTGGTGTAGATGCGGTTATGTACTGTACACTCGACGAATGGAAGACGTCTTTTATGCTTATTTATGCACAAGCCACTGTTGCTGTTTCCTTTGAGTTGAGAGATGCAAAAACAGAGGAAATATTGTGGAAGACAAACTACAAAGTCGCAAAAAGAAATTATGATTTTACCAGGAAAAGGCTCGAGATGAAATCGTGTCAGATGTTTGAATTAGCTGCTCAGGAGGTTGTAGCTAAAGCCATGTCAACACTTCCCAACGGTCCCGATTTCCCGGGAGGGGCTCCTGCCCAAAAGCGTCATTTCCTTGGGTTGTGGTGATTTGTAATTAAGGATTAAAACTGATTTTTAATGTTAATTTAGTCTTTTCTAATCCATCTAATTAGTGTTTACCGATATGAATATTCCCAATTTATTAACGCTTTCTCGGATCATTCTGGTTCCGATTATTATTATATCCTTGTTAAATGGTGCTTTTACTAAGGCAATAGTATTTTTTATAATTGCCTGCGTTACGGATGGGCTTGACGGTTTTCTTGCAAGGATTTTAAATCAGAGAACAATTTTAGGATCGTATCTGGATCCTTTAGCAGACAAAGCATTAATTGCCGCTTCTTTTATTGCACTGTCAATTCTGGGCGTTATCCCAGGCTGGCTTACTGTAATAGTGGTAAGTAGAGATTTCATTATCTTGCTGGGTGTTTCTGTGCTTTTCCTTATGTCGATTTCACTTGAAATTAAGCCGGCTTTTGTAAGCAAAGTGACTACAGTCTTCCAATTTCTTACCGTATTTTTTGCGCTTATTTCCCAGGTATTCCCCGAGTATAGAAATCCGGGAGCGATTAGAGCCATTTATTGGGCGACTGCTTTATTTACAATTGCTTCTGGATTTAATTATATATTTAGAGGAATAAAACTTATAAATAGTGATAAACAATAGCAATATTTTGTCATTTGTCATAGAGTGAATTGATAAAATTTCTTGACATAAATGCTTTTTTACTGTTAAACAAGTACGGCGTGTTGTGGGGATGAGGCAAGGTGAGACCTTTGTAGAATGTTCAATTTTGTTCAAGTTCAAGAAAGGCGAGAATTTTAACGGTTCGACTGAGCGATTCGACTGAACTCATCGAAGGCTCGCAGAAGACCACAGGAATGTATTGGAATTGGATATTTCGAGGATTAAAATTTGAGTCTGACCTGTCTGCGTGCGTTCTCACGCACAGGCAGGCGCAGAAATTGGGCAAAAGGGGACGTTATGCAAATGTCTCAGATGTAGGCACGTAGCTCAGGGGGAGAGCGCCATCCTGACGCGGTGGATGTCCAGGGTTCAAATCCCTGCGTGCCTACCATTGAAATAGCATTTATCATGAGGGGACGGAAGGGCATCACCAAGGAATTTACCGATGATGCCCTTTCTTTAATCGAATTACAGAATTACACAATGCTACTGCAAAATCTGTGTTAAGCAGAGCAGGAATTGTACGATGAAAGAAATTCAGATTACATTGCCCGATGGTTCCGTCGTGAAGGAGCCTGCTGGGAAAACAGTGAAGGAAATCCTGTCATCCCGGAAGGAAGATGTGGTTAAATCCGCCGTAGTGGCCAGGGTTAACAATACCCTGGTGGATCTAAGCTTTCCCGTCGAGGAAGATGCTTCTATTGAAGTTGTTGACATTACTTCTCAAGAAGGATTGGCTACATTGAGGCATAGCATATCTCACGTAATGGCGGAGGCTGTTCAGGATATCTTTAAAGAAGTCAAGGTTACTATAGGTCCCTCCATTGAAGATGGTTTTTATTATGATTTTGAATATGAAAGTACGTTTACTCCTGAGGATCTCGAAAAAATAGAAAAAAGGATGGCGGAGATTGTCGCTGCTGATAGTTCCTTTGTGCGCAAAGAGATATCAAGAGAAGATGCCGTTGCCTTGTTTCGGGATAAAGGAGAGTCATATAAAGTTGAACTTCTTAACGATCTTCCCGCTGACGTGACCCGCGTAAGCCTTTATAGCCAAGGTGATTTTGTTGATCTGTGCAGGGGCCCCCATATACCGTCTACCGTGATGATTAAAGCTTTTAAGCTGTTGAGCGTTGCGGGAGCATACTGGCGCGGGGATGAAAAGAATAAGATGCTCCAACGTATCTATGGAACAGGATTTGCGACAGAAGGAAAATTAGCGGAATATCTTTCGCTGGTTGAAGAGGCAAAAAAGAGGGATCACCGTAAACTGGGCAGAGAGCTTGACCTTTTTCAGGTGAATGATGAAGCTGGCCCCGGGCTGATTATATTCCATCCAAAAGGGGCTCTGTTGAGAACGATTATTGAGGATTGGGAGAAAAAAGAACACCTGAAGCGTGGTTATGATATTGTTATGGGGCCCCAGATCTTAAAGGGAGATCTCTGGAAAAAGTCCGGTCATTTTGACCATTATCGTGAAAATATGTATTTCACAGAAGTGGAAGGTCAGCTATATGGTATAAAGCCCATGAACTGTCTGGCCCACATGTTGATCTATAAATCAAAAATACGGAGCTACAGAGACTTGCCCATCAGGTATTTTGAACTTGGCACGGTTCTCAGACATGAAAAAACCGGTGTGCTCCATGGACTTATGAGGGCTCGCCAGTTTACTCAGGATGATGCACATGTATTGTGTACCCCGGAGCAGCTCAATGACGAGATAAAAGCAATCGCAAACTTTGTCGACGATGCGATGAAGATATTTGGCTTTGAATATGAAATCGAATTGAGTACGAGGCCTGAAGATTCTATAGGCTCCGATGAAGATTGGGAGTTGGCAACGTCTGCTCTGGAACAGGCTCTCACAGATAGTAACATGAATTATGATGTTAATGAAGGAGATGGGGCTTTCTATGGGCCGAAAATAGATTTTAAATTAAAAGACGCCCTTAAAAGAAAATGGCAATGTGCGACTATACAGTGTGATTTTACGTTGCCGGAGAGGTTTGATTTAACCTATGTCGGCCCTGATGGAGAAAGACACAGACCTGTAATGCTTCACAGGGTTATACTTGGCGCCATAGAACGATTCATGGGAGTATTGATTGAGCATTATGCCGGGGCCTTTCCATTATGGTTGTCACCTGTCCAGGCAATAATATTTACGGTAACAGACAGGCATAGTCCTTATGGAGAAGAGGTTTGCAGGCAGTTGCTGGATGCGGATGTACGTGTGCAGAGGGATTTCAGAAACGAAAAGTTGGGATACAAAATCAGAGAGGGACAAATGCAAAAAGTTCCCTATATGCTGGTTATTGGTGATAAAGAAGTTGAATCGAAGACGATTTCTCCACGGCAAAGAGATGGCAAAAATCTGGGCGCCATGAGTGTTGATAGTTTTATCTCCCTCGTTAAGGAAAAATGTGGCAGGTATGAGTAAAAAATAGTTTCGAGTCTAAAGTTAAAACCCGAAACCCGAAACTTTTCAGGAGGTGACACATAGCTAAGAAATATAGAATTAACAAGGAAATCGCGGCAGGCAGTGTTAGAATGATTGATGCTGATGGGGAACAGTTGGGCGTAATGTCTATTACAGATGCCTTGGCTGAGGCAGGAAAGGCGGGGGTCGATCTTGTAGAGGTAGCACCCAATTCTTCACCGCCGGTCTGTCGAATCATGGACTACGGTAAGTACAGGTATCAGCAAAGCAAAAAACTTCATACCGCCAAGAAAAGTCAAACAACTATTCAATTAAAAGAGATCAGAATAAGGCCTAAAACCGAAGAACATGACAGGCAAGTCAAGCTTAAACATATCAAAAGATTCCTTGGGCAGAACAACAAAGTTAAGATAACCATGATGTTTAGAGGCAGAGAAATCATTTATACAGATCTTGGCAGGAAAATAATGGAAGAAATCAAAAATGAATTGGAAGCTTTATGTATTATAGACCAGCATCCGAGACTCGAAGGTAGAAACATGATTATGATTGTCTCGCCGAAAAAATAATGACACAGAGGTGATTTAATGCCGAAGATGAAAACACATAGAGGAGCAGCTAAGAGATTCAAACTTACAGGTACCGGTAAAATCAAAAGAAGTAAGGCGTATGCAAGCCATATCCTGACTAAAAAAACGCGTAAGAGAAAGAGAACTCTCAGAAAAGCTGATTTGCTGGACAAAAGGGATATGGGAAGAGTTAAAAAGTTGATTCCTTATGCATAGAGGCAAAGGTAGAAGGTGGAAGACTAAAGGTTGATGCATTCGTAAAAAGTCAAACTCAGCTAATCTGTCATTTCGACCACAGGGAGAAATCTTATTTTTTCAATGTGTTACGGTTTAAAGATTTCTCGTTTTACTCGAAATGACAAATTATTGAGACTTTCAAGTAACTTGTCATTCCCGACCTGAGCGTTCGACTGAGCTCACGCCGAAGTCGGGAATCCAGTATTTTGTTCATTTCCCCCTGGATTCCCGCCTTCGCGGGAATGGACCCCGACAAGTCGGAGTTACTTGCTATTATAATACCGACGTGTCGGCATAGCGAAGCTTTTTACGAGACTGTTAAGGTTAACAGGGTTATAAAAAGTTGATTTTGTGACTTTGTATTATTCTTTAATTACAAATAATTTAACGAATAGATATTGGGAGTACTGGTAACAATGGCACGAGTAAAAAGAAGCATACATGCGAGGAAGAAAAGAAGGAAGATTCTGAAACTGGCAAAGGGATATTTCGGGGCGAGGAGCAGGTTATACAGAACCGCTACCGAGGCAGTTGAAAGGGCAATGAAATATGCCTACAGGGATAGAAAAGTAAGGAAAAGAGATTTCAGAAAATTATGGATAGCAAGGATAAATGCTGCTACCCGGATGAACGGGATGTCATACAGTAAGTTCATAGCCGGAATCAGCAAAGCCGGGGTTGGACTAAACAGAAAAATACTTGCTGATTTAGCAGTGAATGATCCAGACGGTTTCTTAAAAGTTGTGAATATTGCCAAAGGTGAACAAGCTGCATGAAAGAGGGACTTGAGGAGCTACGTAAAAAAGCGAATACAGAACTGGACTCTGCAGTGTGTAGAGAGGAATTACTGGCTATAAAAACCAGGTACCTTGGGAGAAAAGGCCTTCTCACACAGTTCCTTCGGAAATTGAAGGATGTACCTGCTGAAGCAAGACCCGCTCTCGGGCAGCTTTCCAATGTTATAAAAGAGTCTCTTTCCCGGAGAACAGAAGAGAGGTTAAAGAATGTCGGCCTTGTAAAAAAAGATGGAATTCTGCAGGAAGAGAAAATTGATGTAACACTTCCTGGAAGAGGAGTTGAATACGGGAAAATCCACCCTGTTACCAGGGTTTCTAATGAAATATGCGAAATTTTCTCTATCCTTGGATTTAATGTTGTAGAGGGCCCCGAAGTAGAACTTGATTATTACAATTTTGAAGCTCTGAATATTCCCAAAGATCATCCCGCCAGAGATATGCAGGATACGTTTTATGTGACGGATGATGTCGTTCTTCGTACTCATACTTCTCCGGTTCAAATCAGGGTCATGGAAAAAGAGCAACCACCGATCAGAATTATTTCGCCAGGCAAGGTGTATAGACCGGATTCAGATATATCACATACCCCCATGTTTCATCAGATTGAAGGACTCCTGGTTGATAAAGGAATAACATTCGGCGATCTTAAAGGCATTTTAACTTTTTTTCTTCATGAGGTTTTTGGCAAAGATACACTGCTCAGGTTCCGTCCCAGTTTTTTCCCATTTACAGAACCGAGTGCCGAGGTCGATATCCAGTGCGTTATGTGTCATGGCGCCGGTTGTTCGGTGTGCGGCCAGAGTGGATGGCTTGAGATCCTGGGTTCCGGTATGGTCGACCCTGAAGTTTTCAAAACAGTAGGTTACGATCCGGAAGCGGTTTCAGGTTTTGCATTTGGTCTTGGATTAGAGAGGATTGCCATGCTCAAATATGGTATATCGGATATTCGTTTGTTTTTCGAAAATGATCAAAAGTTTTTAAAACAGTTTTGATGCACTCGTAAAAAGTCGAAAAACACCATTTCCCGTCATTCCGGCGCGTCACTCCGTGGAAACACGGGGCGGAATCCAGTCTTTTCAAGTAATTGCAGACCATCTGGACTCCGGTTTTCACCGGAGTGACGACTTTTTACAGGTGCATCAGTTTTAGTTCCTTAATTGTAAAGTTCGTGC
>DFBI01000070.1:0-2092 GCA_002367335.1 Syntrophaceae bacterium UBA3084
AATACAAAACTCAATACTCGCCGGTATAGAAGCTGGGTAGAAATTGATCTGGATAACTTCAGGAAGAATTGGGATGAAATTAAGAGGCTGACCGGCCCGGATGTTAAAATTCTTCAAGTAGTGAAAGCCGATGCTTATGGTCACGGGGCGATTGAGATATCTAAATTTGCCCTGAAAAACGGCGCTGTTTCTCTGGGGGTTGCCAGTGCGGATGAGGGGGTTCAACTCAGGGTCAGCGGTATCGATGCCCCCATCCTTATACTGAGTCCTTCCCCGGTTTCCGAAATAGATGAGATCGTAAAATACAACCTTATCCCTTCCGTTTCAGACGTTGCCTTTGCACGCAAACTCAACGAAAGTTCAAAGAAAAAAGGTATGAAAATCCCCGTGCATATAGAGATCGATACGGGCATGGGCAGGGGTGGCACTGTTTATGGCGAAGCTTTCAATATGATCAGGGAGATTCTTCGTTTCCCTGATATTATTGTGGAAGGCATATTTTCCCACCTTTCTTCCAGTGAAGTTGAAGATGATGATTACAACATGACTCAGTGGAAGCTCTTCAGGGATCTCCTTGATCATCTGGATGAAAACGGTATCCATATCCCGACTACGCATCTATCTAACAGCGGGGGAATCCTCAATTTCCCTCAGTTTAATCTTGATATGGTGCGCCCCGGGATTATGACTTACGGGATATATCCCTCACTACGTACAGAGGCGAAGGCAAAGCTTGCTCCGGTAATGACTTTTAAGACTACCGTGGTCCTGTTAAAAGATTTTCCAAAGGGCTGCAGTATCGGGTATGGCAGGACATATATAACTGACAGTCCAAGCAGAATAGCGACGATACCTGTCGGGTATGGTGACGGATACGGTTTTATACTGTCAAATCAGGGTGATGCCCTGGTAAGAGGCAAGAGGGCGCCTATTGTGGGGCGTGTTTCCATGGATATGTGCACGGTAGATGTAAGTCATATTCCTGAATGCGAAACAGGTGACGAAGTAGTGCTTATGGGAAAGCAGGAGAATGAGTACATATCGGCCAATGAAATTGCCGGAAAGGCAAAAACAATAAGCTATGAAATTTTATGCGTTTTGGGGAAGAGGGCGCCGCGGGTATTTGTCAATAAAGGAAAAGAAGATTCCGTTGAGCCGCGTCTGAGTAGAATATTTATTCCTGATGAAGAAAAATCTATTGCAAGGATAGACAATATTATACGAAGCTGTTTTCAGGCGAGAGCCCATGATGTCGACATGGGGAATGCCATCTACTATGAGATGTTTGAAACCCTTTTCGGGAGAGAAAACCGCCAGTTGGAATTAAGAGAGGGGTTTAAGTATGATATATATGTGAGTGATTTTTCCGCGAATGAAAAACCGGCGGATCAACCTGCTGAAGATTATTTCAAAGTAACAACCCGGATAGAATATTCCAAAATACTTAGAAACAGCGTTTTTTCCATTGGCTGTGCTCTGAATAACAAACAGCTTTCTCAGTTGTTTGATGATGAGAGTTGTGAGTACCGGTGGCTGTTGAATACAAGAAAAAAGCAAATCAGGGAAGGTGACTTTAAAATTGAACGGATCAGAGTCGATAATGAGGATATGCCCATAATAAAGGCAGAAAATACGATCAGGGGATATCTGGTGTGGTGCGGGGGAGATGAAATTAAAGACAAACTGAACAAACAGGTAAAAATACAAATCGCGATTGTAACCAGAAAATTCAAGAGTAATAATATCTTTTCTGTCTATCTGGTTTACCCTACAAGGGGTCTGGAAATAAATTTCAACTATGGGGGGACCAAACTAAAGAAAGTGAGAGAGGTAAGTTTTTTTGCCGGGAGACACCCCTATCCCAATATCGAAGAGGAAAAAGGGAAATCATTAAGATTGAGTATCAAAGAGGATGACTGGGTATTTCCCAACAGCGGTGTGACATTTATATGGGATCTGTAAAAAAAAAGTTTCGAGTTTTGAGTTTCGGGTTTCAAGTTATGAATTTGGAGCGGGACAGAGCATTTTTCCTTTGTCTTCGTGTCCTTTGTGGGAATCAACAGTGATGCATTCGTAAAAAGTCAAACTCAGC
>DFBI01000070.1:2099-4053 GCA_002367335.1 Syntrophaceae bacterium UBA3084
GGAGAAATCTTATTTTTTCAATGTATTATGGTTTAAAGATTTCTCGTTTTACTCGAAATGACAGACTATTGAGACTTTCAAGTAACTTAAATTCACAAAATCGCCATAACTTATTGATACTTCTTAACATATGCCAAATAATACACGAATTTAAATAATACAAGTTACTTCCAATTATAATGTCCCGACTCGTCGGGACATAGTGGCGCTTCCGAGTAACTCGTTTGGCCGAATTTAATATAACTTGTTGATTTTTCTGGATACTATACAGATACACGGCCTGTTCGGGGAACAGGCCCTACAACATGTAGGGGCCGATGCCCTCATCGGCCTTAAACATGCTTTGCAAAAGTTACTTTCCATTATAATGCCGCTAAACGGCATAGCGGAGCTTTTTACTAGATTGTCAACAATAAAGTCGTTTAAGTTAATGACATTAACTCGAAACACGAAACCCGAAACCCGCAGAAAGGGATTGTTTTTATGGAGAAGTTGAGAGTGGGCATCATAATGGGGGGCATGTCTTCCGAAAATGAAGTTTCACTGAACAGTGGCAGGAATATTTATGATAATCTTGACAGAGAAAGGTATGAACCTGTTGCTGTATTTATGGATTCTGACGGCAAATTATGGATTATACCGTGGCAGATCGTATCTCAGAATACCACTGTTGATATCTCAGAACATCTTGAGGCCGAAGCAAAAAAAATATCATACGAGCAACTGAGGAATGAAATCGATTTTGCTTTTATTTCCCTCCATGGAAAATATGGCGATGATGGATGCATCCAGGGACTTCTCGAAATTCTCAGGATTCCCTATACAGGATCGGGTGTGCTGGCTTCCGCCATTGGTATGGATAAAAATATGCAACAAAAAATTCTCAGAGCGGCAGGCATTGGTGTCCCGGAAAGTTTTGTCATTCCTGAGGATGAATGGAAAAGCAAGAAGAAAGAAGTTGAACAAAAATTGATTGAGGGTCTCGGTATTCCTCTGGTCACCAAACCGACGAGAGAAGGGTCGAGTATGGGCGTTACAATTGTCAAAGATGCAGACACACTGGAGAAAGGAATAAATGATGCTCTTAAGTGGGATAATGCCGTTTTAGTTGAAGAATATCTCGATGGAATAGAATTTTCATGTATTGTTCTGGAAGAAAATGATGAACCGCGACCCCTTGCACTGACGGAGATTTATCCTCAGAGTGAGTTTTTCACATATGATGACAAGTATATGCCTGGGAGATGCAGAAAGTTTACACCGCCGAGAAATATTCCTCCCGATATAGTAGAGAATATAAAGGAAGAGGTTATAAAGGCATATCGTGCCCTTGGTTTCAGGTCTTACGGGCGTATAGACGGTTTTTTCTTAAAAGACGGCCGGGTGCTTATTACAGATCCGAATTCATCCTCCGGAATGGCGCCTTCCTCTTTCTTTTTCGAACAGGCGGCTGAGACCGGCATGCTACCGTCGATGATCATATCCGAACTTATTGAAATCTCACGCAAGATTCATGAGGAAAAAAGGGGACCATTATAAATAATTCACAAATAGACTTTACAAGATACCCAAATAACATTATAAATCGGCATTGATTAATATTTCTATGAAAATCTTACTCTTAAAGCTGCAATATATTGGGTAGGGGCGACTTCAGTCGCCCGGCAATAATGGACAGGAACTAGTGGAAAGCGAAAAGCGTGAAAAGATAAAAGTAGGTGTCATAATGGGGGGGATCTCTTCTGAGAGAGAAGTTTCCCTCGAGAGCGGAAGGAATATCTTCAGCAAGATGGATCGGCAAACGTATGACCCTATTCCCATATTTATGGATAGTGAGGGTCTCTTGTGGGGAATTCCGATCAAACTTCTGATGCGAAACTCTACCAGCGACATCGAAGAAGATCTTGACAGGGAAGCTGAAAGAATTCCTTATGAAAAACTAAAATCCCTGGTG
>DFBI01000070.1:4141-8378 GCA_002367335.1 Syntrophaceae bacterium UBA3084
TGCTTGCCATGAGCGGGATAAATGTGCCGCGAACTAAGGCTGTATCTATAAAAGAATGGGAAAATAATAGAGATAAAATTCTGGATATAATCGAAGGAGATATGGGCTTCCCCTGTGTTGTAAAACCGGCCAGGGAGGGTTGCAGTACGGCAGTAAAAAAAGTTGTATCTAAAGAAGGTATTGCCGAGGCTTTTTTAACAGCCTTTGATTGGGATAATGTGGCATTAGTTGAGGAATTTATTGAGGGGATGGAAGTGACCTGCGGTGTTATAGGAAACGAAGAGCCCTTTGCCCTGATACCATCGGAGACCATACCGACGGAAGATGTTCTTTCTCTGAAGGATAAATTTCTTTATGGCCAGGGAGAGAATAAAACTCCTGCAAGATTTCCGGAAGATATGTTGAAGAAGATTCAGGATGTTGCTGTGCGGACATTTCTGGCCCTTGGATTAAAAGTCTATGCGAGAATAGACATGTTTGTGCTGAATGACGGGCGGGTGTTAGTTTTGGAGTCAAACAGCCTGCCCGGAATGACTCCCTCAACAGTGCTTTTCCATCAGGCCGCGGCATCCGGGATAACCCAGACAGAATTGATAGACCGCATTATCAGGTTATCTCTTGATGTCCATGCAAAGAAGAAAGGACCATTGTGATTGATAATTAGTGGTATATTGAATGGACTCGTAAGAAGCTCCGCTATGCCAACACGTCGGCATTATAATTGGAAGTAACTTGCGCTTTTAGTGAAATTGTGTTTTTTGCTAAATATCACGTAATATGGAGTACTTACAACTCATTTGTAAATTTAAGTTACTTGAAAGTCGGAAAATACCGTTTTCCGTCATTCCGGCAAAAGCCGGAATCCAGTTCTTCCAAGTAATTGCAGATCATCTGGACTCCGGTTTTCACCGGAGTGACGACTTTTTACGGGTGCATCATATTTGAATAGTTACATTATTTTTTAACTTTTAACTCGTAACTTTTTCCTCATTTGATCGATGAATAGAGTATATGCCGCGGTTGACAATTTTGGTAAATCAATCCTCGAAAATGTTGAGGAAATGGGGAAGATTCTTCTGCTTTTCCTATCCGTGCTGAGCTGGATGATCAGACCCCCGCTCAAATTGCGGCTTATCTTCAAACAGATGGAGTTTGTCGGGGTTAAATCCATATTTGTTGTTGTTTTGACGGGTATATTTACCGGCATGGTAATGGCTCTGCAAGGGTATTATGGCTTTAGAATGTTCGGCGCTGAAAGTCTGGTAGGTTCCACCGTTGCTTTGGGAATGACCAGAGAATTAGGCCCTGTTCTTACCTCTCTGATGGTAACGGCCAGAGCGGGTTCCGCCATGGCCGCCGAGCTTGGAACGATGCGGGTGACAGAACAGATCGATGCCCTGTATGTCATGGCGGCAAATCCTGTTAAACATCTCATCGTTCCCAGAATTATTGCCGGTGTTGTAATGCTTCCCGTCTTAACAATTGTTTCAGATTTTGTGGGGATACTCGGCGGATATTTTGTCGGCGTAATTATTCTGGATATTAACGCGGGAGCTTTTATCAAAAATATTACGACGTACGTTGATCTGGACGATATTTATAACGGGTTGATTAAGGCAGCGTTTTTTGGTCTGATCCTGTCTCTGGTCGGGTGTTACAAAGGATTTAATACCACGGGGGGAGCGGAAGGTGTTGGCAGGGCCACAACAGAAGCCGTGGTGCTGGCATCTATATCAATCCTGATAAGTGATTATTTTCTTACGGCGATTATGTTTTAGAAGCAAAGGATCAAGGACAAAGGAGCAAGGTACAAGGAATAACCCGAAACCCGAAACTCGAAACCCGAAACTATAACAGTATGATTAGACTTATTGATATTCACAAATCTTTTGGAAAACAAAAAGTTTTAGATGGTATTAATCTCGAAATCGAGGATGGGAAGACTACTGTCATTATCGGTAGAAGTGGCGGGGGAAAAAGTGTTCTCCTGAAGCATATAATAGGTCTTCTCAAACCGGACAGCGGTCAGGTTCTCATCGACGGTACGGATATTGCCAGGCTTAATGACAGGAAGTTGAACGAGGTAAGGAAGAAGTTTGGCATGCTCTTTCAGGAAGCCGCACTTTTTGATTCTATGAATGTGGGGGAAAATGTCGCGTTTCCTTTAAGGGAACATACAAAAAAAAAGGACAGCGAAATAAAGGAAATAGTAGGGGAAAGATTGAAAGCGGTAGGGCTTACAGGTGTGGAGAGCAAAATGCCATCCGAACTCAGCGGAGGTATGAGAAAGAGAGTGGGCCTGGCCAGGGCCGTGGCCCTGCTTCCTCAAATTGTCCTGTTTGATGAGCCCACGACCGGTCTTGATCCCATTATGACCGAAGCCATAAACGAACTTATTATAAATACCCAAAAGAACTTTAACCTGACCTGTATTGTAATAAGTCATGATATTCAGTCTATCTTTGAGGTAGGTCACAAAATAGCCATGTTGTATGAAGGAAAAATTATAGAGTACGGGACCCCTGAAGAAATTCAAAAATCAGATAACCCTGTTCTGACGCAGTTTCTTTCAGGGAGTCTTGATGGTCCCATTGGTGTCATGTAGCGCCTGGGTTTCATTTTGCCCATGATCTCGATTGGAGGATATAATGTTTTCGATTAGTACGGAAGCAAAAGTTGGATTGTTCGTCCTGGTGGCATTGATTATATTGGGATACATGTCTTTTAGGGTAGGCGAATATGGATTTGGTTTGAAAAAGGGATATTGCGTAACTGCGGTTTTCAAAAACGCGATAGGACTTGATAGGGATGCTTCAGTCTTGATTGCAGGTGTTGAGGTGGGGAGAGTTGAAAGTATCGGACTCAAAGATGGGAAGGCGCTGGTGACAATGAGAATAATCCCCGATGTAAAATTGGAGAAGGATGTAAAGGCATCGATAAAAACCCATGGAATTCTGGGAGAGAAATTCATAGAAATCGAATCTGGAATAAACGGTATGGAATATCTCAAGGATGGAGAGCGGATTAGACAGGTGGAGAAGCAGGCTGATATTGATAAACTTTTGCGTGAGCTTGGCACAATAGCCAGTGATGTAATGGAAGTAACGGCTTCTTTAAAGTCAGTCGTGGGAGGTGAAGAAGGAGATGCAAATCTCAGGGCTATCATTAAGAATACCAGAGATTTGAGTGAAAGCCTCAAGAAAACCGTGCAGCGAAACGACGAAAAATTTAACATTATGGTTGACAGTTTGCAAAACGCAGCCGCTGAAATGCACAAAACATTTGCTGCCCTCAGCGATATCACAGAAAGGGTAAACAGAGGTGAAGGTACTATAGGACAACTGGTGAAGAAGGAAGGTGTCTTTGATAATCTTGATAAAACCGTTGCCTCCCTCCAGGACATAACTGCCAAGATCAACAAGGGAGAAGGGACAATAGGAAAATTAATCAATGATGAAGAAACGGTGGATAATCTTAATGCAAGCTTAACAAGTCTTGATAACAGCATGGCAGGGATTGACAGGTATATTTCCAAGGCGGAGCAGTTCAGGACTTTCCTCAGTTACAGGGGTGAATATCTGTTTGACAGGGGCGATGCGAAAAGTTATCTCGAATTGAAGATTCAGCCGAAAGAAGATAAATTTTATATTCTCGGTATTGTTACCGATCCCAGAGGCAAACGAACCACAAAAGAGTATACATATTCGGATGGTACTTCCCGCGAAGAAACAGAATGGGATAGAAACAAATTACTTTTCAATGCCGAGATTGCAAAAAGATACAAAGATGTTGTTCTCAGGGGTGGTCTTCTCGAGTCCACCGGTGGTGTGGGGATAGACTATTTTGCATATAATGATAACCTGAAGCTTACATTCGAGGCATTTGATTTTGATGCGGATAGAAACCCTCACCTGAAAGTATTCGGTGAATACAGGCTTCTCAAACACCTGTATATTTCAGCGGGCTGGGATGACTTTCTTAGTAATGAAGGTAACGAGTCTCCTTTTGTCGGTCTTTCCATAAGGTTTGAGGATGAAGACCTGAAGTATCTTCTAACCAGTGTGCCGATTCCAAAATAAGGCTGGTTTAGAGACAGTGAGACCTTTACAGAATGTTCAATTTTGTTCAAGTTCAAAGAAGGCGAAAATTTTAACGGTTCGACTGAGCGTTCGACGGTTCGACTGAGCTCGCCGAAGGCTGAGCTCACGCCGAAGTCTCGCCGAAGACCACAGGAATA
>DFBI01000049.1:0-15101 GCA_002367335.1 Syntrophaceae bacterium UBA3084
AAATCACTTCCAATACACGCGGCAACACCGGTAGCGCCGGCAATCAGGTGGGGATCTTTTTCATCCGCCACTGCCTTGCCACGGGGATAAATCCACAGGACCGTTATCAACCCATAGCAGTGTGCGCTGTAAACAATCTGTGCCGCCTGACGCAGCATATCGGCCTCATACTCACTTCCCAGATATATGGTGTAACCGACTCCCGGTATCTTAAGGCCGCTGTTCTTTTGAAAATCCACTACCTGTTTTACATCGATCCACTGATTGTTGAAGGGATCAGACTGAGATGTTTTTACAAGGTTGGTTTTTGAGTTCAATTTTATCAGATATGGGATATCAGGATAGTCCATTCCATATCTGGCAATAAGCCCAAGCTGGGTAGCAAAAACTCCTATATTCGCCCGGCCGGCAATCTTAAACAGATGCTCAGGGTCGGCGTCATCCGGATGAATACCTTCACCGAAAAAGTCATGATTCAGGTGCTCCACTTTCTGGTCACCTGCAAAAAGCATCAATCGCCCGCTTTCACGGGTGATCGTCTGATAATTTCTGGTATAGTTTTCCCGCATTGCCTTCGGGATATCCAAGGGTACAATTACATCATTTGCTTTGATAGTCATTATTATCTCCTTTCTTCCAAATTTATTTTTGGAACCAAATAAAACATCATCATACTTGCACAGTGCAACTCATAGCCTCAATGTTATTGCAGTACCTGCAGCCACGGCAAGAGCAAGTGCATCCCTTTAACCCCTTTCTCTTTATACTACCGCAAAGCGGCATAATAGAATTTTTTACGAAGCAGCCAAATTTGATGCATTCGTAAAAAGTCTGTCATTCCCGCGTAGGCGGGAATCCATAGAGGGCTAAGCACTTGAAAAGACTGGATTCCCGTTTTCACGGGAATGACAAAATTGTGCATATTTCTACTTTTTACGAGACTGTCAAATTTGATGCACCCGTAAAAAGTCGAATTTCTACCCTTCCCCGATCAGGTCGAGGACAAGCTTTGTCATTCCCGCAGAAGCGGGAATCCAGTTCTTTCAAATACTTATGGACTCCCGCTTTCGCGGGAGTGACAAGATTTGGACTTTTTACCGGAGCATCAAATTTGAATATGTGGACATACGAGGGGGCAGGTATCACAATAATTATACCTGACCCTCGCATTTCTTGTAATTTACTCTTTGCCTTTCACAATCTCCGACGCATGAATGAGCAGCTCTGAAAGCTTGTGCTGCACATCCTTTCCCCTTTTTTTCAGCATGATCTTAACCTTATCAATACGTTTTTCCATGTCGGTTATTGTTTTATCAATAGCGTCTTCACCCCTGGTTTGTGCACGGCTGTACCACACCTTGGCCTCTTCCAGATACGCGCGTGACTCATCAATAGTCGCTTTGGACCATGCAGCTAACTGTGCTTTAAGCAGCGCCGCCTGGGCCTCGAGTTGAGCGTATCGCTTCCGGAGCAAATTAGCCTCCTCGCTTTCTTTAGTACGGGTACTGTATTCCTGAAGTTGATTCCCGATATGTGTTATTAAATCATCAAGTTTTTCCCCGGCCTCCTTCATGTTACCGCTGGCGGCCTTCCTTGTCACTCTCGCTTCGTTTTCAAGTTCAGAGATTTTCCTCGCAGTATGTTGAGAGGCATTCGCCTTTGCGTCGGCTAGATATTTCTCTACATCGGCCATTGCCTGCCCTGCCTTTTCCGAGGATTTTCCAAGCTCAAGGGCAATCTTTGCCTCCAATGCAGAGGCTTTTGCACGAACGAGGGCAAGGTGGGTGATTGTATCTTTTTTAATGTCAGATGCTCTGACCTGGGCTTCCGCAACAGCCGCATTCAGTGCTGCCTCGCTCTTGTTGGAAAGATCGGTCAATTGTGAAATGGCCTTTTTACCCTTTTTCCGTACGGCATTTTCTGACGTTTCAATATCTTTTCTGAGATCGGCTATCCGTTTCTGAGTGATTGTATCGGCACTTTGATAAGCCTCCTTCAAATAATTTCCGGCCTCTTCCAGAGAACGAAGTGACGCCTCCCTGTTGTTGTTCAGCCAGAGTTCAGAACGGGACTCAAGCATGGCTACCCTGGTTTTTGCCAGGGCAACCTGGGTTTTGAGGGCCTGTTGCCAGTTCTTTTCAATACTTTTGTCCTGCTTGTTTTGAGATTCCTGCTCCGCAGCAAAAACAACGGGTACGGAAGAACTAATAACCAGAACGAACACCAACAGTGTTATTGTCATTATTCTTTTCATTATTGTTTCTCCCTTCCCTTTTTAACGGCTTCTTTTGCCCCCTTCCACATGCCCGAGAGGGCGCCTTTGGCGATATCAAACGACCTTTTGCTCAATTCTTTTGCTTCTTTGGCTGTTGCACGAACCGCTTTTCCTGTGAGATCTGCCGCCTTTCCTGCCGCATCCTTGCTGAGTTCCTTAAGACGACCTGTTGCCGTCTCCGCAGCCTGCACAGCCTTGACTTTGAGATCCGCAGTAGTTTCCCTTGCCCTGTCGGCCAGATCGTTCAACACCTCTTTGCCCACTTCGCCGGAGCGGCTGGCAGTCCTGCGCACAGCCGCAATAAAGAGTTCTTCGATGGATTCAAGATCTTTCTTTGTTCTGATAATATCTTCCTTCGTATATGTCTTTGCCTTGTCTCCAGTTGCCGACATTGCCTCTTTAGTTGCATCTACCGCTATTGCGATACCCTCACGGGTTCCCTGAACCGCGCCGCGGGATGCATCCTTTATATGGCTGCTCTCTTCTTCTGCCGCCTCCATAGTTGCCGAGAGAACTTCATTTGAGATATCTTTGACTTTCTCCGCACTGAAACGGGTTCCTGCCAGTGCCCTCTCAGTTGTTCCCTTCGTGATTTGGGCCACCATCTGTTCCACGTCCTTGCCGCTTTCAATGGCTTTCTTGACGGCTTCTTTAACCACTGTCCCGGTCAGTCCCAGCAGTTCGGCACTTTTCAATTTCACATCAGTGACAGCGGTGTCGATTTGTACCTTAACCTCTCCGGAAAAAGTGTCAGCCGCTTCTTTTGTCCCTTCAAGGGCTTTGCGAACACTGTCCGAAAGTTTCTCCTTCTCTTCTGACAAATGAACACTAAGCTGTTGCAACTCATGTTCTTTTGCATCAAACGCCTTTTTCTGAAAGTCTTTAATACCATTTACCGCGCCTTCAACCGCAGCCGTAATATGCTTTTTGTTTGCATCCCCGGTTTTTTCCATCTCCCGGATGCTGACTGTGACGGCATCTCTCGCAATCTCCTTTAGCTCTTCCGCACCAACTTTTGCACTGCCGGCAGTTTTTGACACGGCATCCTGAATGATACTCCGAACCTGTTCAGCTTTGATCTCTCCGGATTCCCTGGCTTGCTTCAATCCACTAATAATCTGTTCCTTTATTTTATCTAACATCATACACCGCCATAATTTTGTATATGCCTGTTTATAACAACACGTACCATCCCTATCAGATTAGCCGTTCTTCTTTCATCTTGTATCCTAACCCTGACAAGCCGAAATTAAACAATGTATATTTTTATCACGAAAGTACGAAAACATGAAAAAGAAAATTTAATTTCGCACTTTCTTTTTCCTTCGACTGAGCGTTCGACTGAGCTCACGCCGAAGTCTCACGCCGAAGCCATTTTTGCACGGACTTCACGGTTAAGAGACTAAGTATCAATTTGTTTGCGTGTCCACGACAGGAACTTCGAATAATCTGAAGTTGTATGATTACAAAAATACTATAATTTTTCAATCATTTCTTGTAATTTGCCTGCAATAGTTTTGGGATCATCACCGCCGGCTAAATATGGTTTCCCAATATGCACAGACACATCTCCCCGCTTTGGGAATGATGAAGCAGGCGGCATGAGTTCGAATGTGCCTCTCAGACGAATGGGCACAACAGGGACCCTGATGCCAAGAGCAAGATGGCCTATTCCCTCCCTGAAGGGACCTGTTCCACCTGTTTTTGTTCTCTGACCTTCGGGAAATATGAGGGGACAATAGTTATTTTCAATGAGTTCCCCCGTGTAGGCAAAGCTCCGGCGGAATGATGCAGGAGAAAAAGGATATACATGGACAAATATCGCCAGCGCCATGTATCCCCAAAAATGGAGCAAACGCATAAATGGATGGTTGTTTCCGGGCAGGAAATATTCTCTGAAGACATCTATCCCCATTGCCGGAGAAATACGGCTGCGGAAACGATGAGGGAGGACACTAAGAATGACGGGTGTATCCAGATGACTGCTGTGATTGGCTATGAATATTACGGGTGGATTTATCCCGCGAAGGTTTTCAAGCCCACTCACCTTGGAACGACAGAAAATTCTTAAAAGGGGGAAAAACATGCTGTTCCATGAGACGAAACGCACAAAAGTGAATGCGGGATTATTGCTGAATCGGGGCATTGAAATTTCCCTTTCTACCACTTCTCTTCCGGAAAGAATATCTTCAAGGTCTTTTATTGACGTTTCTTCATCCAGAAGGAAATCCTGGATTGAAACCTGATAATCATTTTCAAGATTCAAGGCAAGTTCCAGACGATCCAGCGAGGTAAGACCCAGGTCACGACCTAACTTCAATGAAGGATTTATCGTTCCGACATCTACATTAGTCAGCCTGAAAATAGTATCCGCGAGACCACTTTTCGGTGGAGTTTGAACATCTGTCTTCAGGGATATGATCTTTTCTTCAACTTTTCTCTTTTTAATCTTCAATGATGCTGTGCGGGGAAAGTCGGTCTCAGGCCATATACGAAAGTGCTTAATCCGCTGTGGTGGAGAAAGGATGGTATTTGCCTTTTGTATAACATCCTTTTCCGGATCAATGCCCGGCTCAACAAGGAGCACCGCCACGATCTCCTCGCTGTCATCTGTTCCTGTACCAATGACAGCAGAATCCTTTACTCCGTCTAATGAGTTGAGTACGTTTTCGATATCTTCAGGATAGACATTGAGTCCATCCGAGGTAATGATGACATCTTTTTTCCTTCCCAGAAAGTAGAGATTTCCTTCCCGATCAACATTGCCGATATCTCCTGTATGAAGCCATCCCTCTTGAAACACAGTTTCTGCGCTATCTTGATCTTCAAAGTAACCCTCACTTACATTTGATCCCCTGACCAGTATTTCGCCATCACCGGCGATCCTGATTTGCTGATCACCTGCGATTTTTCCTACAGATCCTTTCTCATCCCTGAGGGGGTTGAAAATGGTTACTATTGGCGATGTTTCAGTGAGTCCGTAACCTTGATACACGGCAAAGGACAATCGCCTGTAAAATTCATAGACTTCGGGATCAAGTTTCGCGCCTCCAACTACCATGGCCAGAAATGTCAGGCCTGCCCTGCGGTGAAATCCCAGGAAGTAGAGAAACCGAAAGACAAAATGCCAGTTTGCCGCACGTTCATATTTTTTCCAGAAAGTCCCCTCTTTACCACTATGACTGATATCATTAATTATGTGCGATCTCATTATTTCAAGAATCCTCGGCACGCACACGGCAACTGTGATTTTTTCTTTTTTGATTGTTTCCAGCAGAAAGGATGAGGAGAGCTTCCCGGGAAATACCACGGATCCCTGCAGCATCAGTGGAATAAATATCTCCGCCATCTGCCCATAAAGGTGGCTGAGAGGAAGAAGAGCCAGGAAATTTATATTTCTCAGTATTCTCAGGACCGGTCGCAGGCTGGAGATGATTTCCAGGATTGGAGGGAAAAGAGAGGTGATATTGCTATGCCGGATCATTACACCTTTAGGTTCTGACATTGTACCTGAGGTGAACACAATCTCCGCCAGGTCATCCTCGTATATTACCGGGTTATCAGAGGATTTAACCGGACAGGAGGCAAGTTTTTCCTCAAGTGTTTCCAGATCGATGAAAGGGCAATCGCCTGAAAATTTCCTGTTATCTTTCGTGGAAACAACAAGTTTTGCCTGAACTTTTTCTATAATACGATCTGCCGCGTTTTGTGTAATTGTACCATCGAGTGGCACGAGAACAGCGCCGCGATTTATGGTACCGAGAAAGGCAACAAGGAGAGGGAGGGTATTATCTCCCCGGATAACAACTCTGTCCCCCTTGTCAACCCCACATTCTTCCAGCAGTAAAGAGAATCGTACTGCAAGATCAAATACCTTTCGATAACTCCATTTTGTCGTGCAGAAATCATCTCTGTAGGCAAAATAAGATCTTCTCCTCACTTTTGCCATCGATCGTATTAAATCGACCAGTCTGGAACGGGCTTTTCCATAATCCATAAAACTATCTTAAGCTACTTTATTGGCTATCTTATGATTAACGAAATCAGACTTCCATACAGGGTCAAAAACATCCACAAGTTTTTTATCATATTCTATAAGCTGTTCATGATAAAGGTCACTTTTCAGCGCTTCTTCAGCATAAGGATCAAGGGGTTTTACATTATTTTCCCTGAGAATATTCAGCATGTCGCTGTGATGATCTCTAATAGGACACGGCATTAAACGATTTTCCACTTTATCCCTTGGTTGCATATAACCGTAATCTTTTTGCCAGTTTCTGATGTCACTAAGAAATTTACAGTTACGTGCTGTATTCAGATCTCCGCCATTTTTATAGATTTCGTAGATATTTGCCGTATAATAGGGGATAAATACGCAGGGCGCCACATTACCATCCCAGTTAATGTAAAAATATCCTCCTTTTCTACCCGCGGCAATGCACCCATTGCTCAAATAACCGTTATTCCAGAAGTCAACGTATGAATAACCCTTTTCCTCCAATATGTGTTTCGATCTCCTGTACATGTTCAGACGCTGCTCCGGTGTAACCATGATATCAAAGTCAATGTCCCTGCCAACAGGCATATATTGAAACGCCCAACCAAAAAGAGCCTTTTGTTCCCCGAAATAAAAATCAACGAATTCATCGGACATAACTAATTCAGCATTTTGCCTTGTCGGGGTAACTGATATGCCGAAGGGATTGCCCACTTCACGGAGATTCGCAAATGCCTGCAAAACTTTGTCATATACCCCCTTGCCTCTTCTCGCATCTGTCTCCTTTTCGAATCCCTCAACTGAAAGTACTGGCGCTACATTGCCCGCATCAGCGAGCTTTCTGACATTCTCTTTGTTAAGAAATGTTCCGTTTGTATAGACCATGAAATATTGATTCTTATGTTTCGCAAACATATCGTATATGGTTCTGTCACCGTCTCTCCACATGAAAGGTTCCCCGCCGGAAATCGTCGTAAAATAACTGTCCCATAATTCTTCTTTCTCGGTCAGGATCCTGTCAAAAGTATTCCAGTCAAGGCTGGCGGCAGTTTTCTTGTTACTGCCGGCGTAACAGCCAGTGCAGTGCAGATTGCAATGTTTGGTAGGACTGATGACCAGGAGCGTTGGGTTTTCTATCCCTTCTTCGCTGTAAGCCTTGTCCTTAATTGCAACACCTTTAAACACAACATTATCAACAAAGCTGTTAAACATTGTTTTTATAATGTCCGGCGATAACAAATTTTCATCCATTCTCTCGGATGCCCGAATCAAAAGGTTTCTCACAAACCAGTATTGCCCCTCTACTTCCGCTGGCACCTCATAGGGTCTGTTCGTCATTTCGGTAAAAGCCGCTTTTATCTTTTTATCTGCTACGGGCAACAACAGGCGCCTTGTCTTGGGACTGGTAAAAATTAAGTTAGATAATTCCTTTAAGCCTATTTTTTTAACGTTTTCTACAATCTTCATAACATTACCTCCTCTAAAATTAAGGTTCTTCAATTAACTTCAACTAATCGGGAGATGACCAAAAATTAAATTACTTTTTTGTACCAAAATATCTCTTCTAACGCATCATCTCCTTTTAGCTGTTGAGACTATCCGATAATATCTTTTATCAAAGGGAGCATAAGATCCAGCGCCCGGCGTCCTTCCGCTATGGTTTCTTCAGCGCGATTGAATTCTAAGAGGCCGATGTGAGCCAGGCGGGGTGAAATCAGTATGTCAGGTGGATCTCCCGCCAGTCTCTGCGCGTTATACGGTCCTGCATAATATTACTGGAATTGGCTATAATCTCAAAGAGAGAAGGTTCACGATCCGCATGATCCGAGCCGAAACGGCTAAGGACAAAAGATTTACTCCACTTTACTGTATTGTCCAAATATGCGGTGAGCTGGTTTTGCAATCCTGTCTCCTTCGATAAGACCGGACCGGGGCAGTGTTACATCCATAAAGCCAAGGATGTCGGACCAGGCAAGTTCACGTGCCCATTCCTCCAGTTTATCCAATGCGCCCGCCGCGAAGGCGCTGCCCACAATTGATCCTATGGATGTTCCACACACTATGGCTATATCAATACCCTCTTCCAGTAAGCCATGAATCACGCCGATATGAGACCAGCCACGGGCTTAACCGCTGCCAAGGGCAAGGCCGATCTTTCTTGTTTTAATCATTCTTATCTATCCTCAGTTATTTGTTTTTGTTGAAAGGTAATTGCTGGCTGCTGAATTACCTCCTCAGCCCGTTTCTTAAAGTCTTTAATTATCTGCTCACAAATCCTGCTTCCAAGCACTCGCAGGGTCTTGTTAATTATGAAGTTTTTGTGTTTCACCACCACGGAAAATGTTACCGATACACCTTCTTCATTCTCATTGAATATCCAATGGCCAGATAATTCCCTGAATGGACCGTTGTCCTGTTTGAAATAAATGGATCTGTCATTTTTGAATTGAGCAGTCATCTGTACTTTGCCGCCCAGCAGACGGTTGTTGAATGTCACGGTTATATAGTCATTCCCCTTCGTCAAAACATCCACGGGTTTTATTCCATGGATGAACTCGTGGTATTTCTCGATACCTGAAGCAATCTGATAGGCAACTGTAAGAGGTACATCTAAATGTTCAATCTTTTTGAAACTATACATAACACTTTCACAAAATTTAATATCATAGATTCTTGTTAGACCCGATCCGATACCCAGGACTTCCATTTTCCAATCTCCGACGACATGTATTCCTTAAAAATAGTCAGAGTACTCGCAGATATGCATATCTCAGAGGGTGACCTGTAACAAATGGATGGATCCATTACTCCGGACTTACTGTTCATTTCTTCCCTTGCCGCCATCACCATGAAATGCAGCCGGTTCAGGATATTTACCTCACTTGTACCGGCATCCATATTAATGGAAAGAAGATTAAGCTGGGGATACAACGTCTTCAGCTTTCGTTCCAGGCCATTGCCGGTAATATGATTGGCAAGGCAACCGAAGGGTTGAAGGCATACAATATTTTCCGCCCCATCTTCTAACATCGCGATTATTTCTGCAGGCAGAAGCCAGCCCTCACCGGCCTGATTGGCAAGACTTGTGGCATTGCTTGTCGCCTTTGCCAGTTCCTTTAAATCATGGGGTTTTCTATAATGCCGGAAATTCTGCATAACTTTCTCAACTCGAGACAGATAATATTGTGTATATTTATCAGCCACGCGTGTCAGCAATTTATCTTTCACAGAATGCTTCATATATACCTTCTGATCGAATTCCTCATTGACGAATCTCTGCGCAAAGAATCCTGTAAGTGACGGAATGACTACTTCGATTCCCTGTCCAATCAACCATTCTATAATGTTATTGTTGGAAAAAGGATTGTATTTAACAAAAATTTCTCCCACCACTCCTACTATGGGGACACGATCGTTTGTGACATTAACCGCGTTAAATTCAGAGACAGCGTCATTGAGTAAATTCAATAAATACTTAAAATTTGCCTCCTCTATTCCTTTCTCCATCCGTGAGAGGTATTTCTTGTGTAGAACCTCCGATTCCCCCGCATTTATCTCACGTGCTGCTGTGGCAAGGTACATCCTGGCAAGGGCATCGGTAAAGATAACCGCCATGCCCAACCGTTTAATCAGTCCCTTCCTGTCTATAGTAAAACCCGGCTGCAGGTTAATGTCCTTCGTTGCAAGGGATAGCAGAGGAACATCATCAAACCCTGCGCTGATAAGCGCTTTTTTCGCAACAGGAATATAGCTGGATGCCCTGCACTGGCCTCCTGTCTGAGTAAGCATGACAGCCGTGTGTTTCGGGTCATACTTTCCTGATTGTAATGCCTTGATAATATCTCCTACGACAATAATAGCAGGATAACACATATCATTATTGACATATTTGAGGCCAACATCTACGGAAGATCTGTCCGGAGGCGGAAGAACTTCCACCTTGTAGCCAAGTGGCCTGGAAACGGCGGGTATTGGTGGTGAATATAACGGAGAAAACCACGGTACAATTATGGTTCTTCCCCTGTCTTCCGGCATAAACACGCAGCTTGTTTTGCCTTTTACCTTTTGCCTTTTACCTTTTGCCTCTCTTATAGCCTCCAGCATGGAACGGAGCCGAATCTTTACTGCCCCTAGATTGGCTATTTCATCCATTTTGATGAGTGTATAAATCTTCCCGGCGCCTCTTATTATTCCTTGTACCTCATCGGCAGATATGGCATCCAGCCCACAGCCAAAGGATGTGATTTGAACCAGTTCAGTATGCTCAGTATCAGCAACATACTTCGCAGCGGCAAGAACTCTGTTCGTATATGCCCATTGCGTAAGGATATTGCTGTCTTTCAAGGCACATTTTTCCGGAACCGGAACGGTATCCTCCGTAATGACATTAACCCCCATCCCTGATAATAACTCAGGAATACCATGATTGACAAGTGGATCAGTATGGTAAGGTC
This sequence comes from Syntrophaceae bacterium UBA3084, assembly GCA_002367335.1. GTDB lineage: Bacteria > Desulfobacterota > Syntrophia > Syntrophales > UBA6807 > UBA3084. Next base: position 10,727 of record DFBI01000049.1, read on the forward strand.
TTCCAGCTAATACAACGACAGGGCGATTATTTGTTCGGGCATTATCAATAACACTAACTGCCATTTCTTTGATTTGATCTTTATATCCTCTGTGGGCCGCTATACCCTTGTCTACGGCCTGACGAACAAGCTTCTTGCTGATCCCGAATTGTCTTGTAAAGGAATAAAGCTGCTCTTTGAGGAGAGAGATATCTTTAAAACTGATAGCAGGACTGTCCATCGGTATTCTATGTTTTCCCTCCGGGTCTATGGAGCTTTTAATCACATCGGGATATCCGGTAACTACGGGACAGTTAAAGCTGTTCATGGTATCACGATACTCTTTATTTTCATAAACCACCGTCGGATAAAATATCCTGTCCACACCCTTTTCAATCAAATTAATTATGTGACCATGGACAAGTTTTGCAGGAAAACAGATATTATCTGACATAACAGTACTCGACCCTTTTTCAAACAATCCAGTACTGGAAATGTCGGAGAGAACTACCTTGAAGCCACACTCCACAAGAAAAGTACACCAGAAGGGAAAATTCTCATACATATTCAGGGCGCGGGGGATACCAAATGTCAGGATGGGCAATCCATCGGGTTCTGTTGTTCTATCAAAAAGCAGCTTAAACTTCGCGGCTATAAGATTTTCCCCATGTTCTTTAAAGGAAGATTCATTTGAAAAATAGCGCTCACACCGGTTACCGGTAAAATAACTCCTGCCATTTTTAAATGTCAGTTTCTTTACGCTGCATCTGTTTTCACATCCCTTACAATGAAGATTTTTTGTCGTAAAGCCAACTTCCTGATCAAATAAATTGAATCCGCTGAATTGCGCAACTTCAACAGAATCAGCCTGATAATTTCTCCGGGCAGTAAGCGCAGCCCCATATGCGCCCATCAATTCGGAGATGTCGGGACGTATTACTTCTCTTCCGATCAGAATTTCAAAGGCGCGCAGGACGGCAGGATTACGAAATGTGCCTCCCTGGGCAACGATTTTTTTCCCGAGTGTGTCAGAATCTTTCAATTTAAGGACCTTGTAGAGAGAATTCTTTATCACAGAATAGGCAAGCCCTGCCGAGATATCCGAGACGGTTGCACCCTCACGCAACGCCTGCTTGACCCTTGAATTCATAAAAACAGTACACCGAGAGCCCAGATCAAAGGGCACATTTTTCTGACATGCAAGACCGGCAAATTCAGAGACTTCATAGCCAAGAGAACGAGCAAATGTCTCAATAAATGAACCGCATCCCGATGAACAGGCCTCATTGACCTGAATGTCTGATACAGCGCCATCTTTGATATAAATGGCCTTCATATCCTGTCCGCCGATATCGAGAATAAATGAGACATCTTTGTCAAAGTATTTTGCAGCCCATAAGTGAGCCATTGTCTCCACCACGCCATCATCCAGATCAAAAGCAGCTCTGGTGAGATCCTCTCCATAGCCGGTTGCCGCCGTCCTGACAACACGGGGTGTAACTCCTGCCTTTTGGAATTCTTCTTGAAATTTGTTCAAACCCGCTCTAACTGCCTGGATGGAATCACCATTGTTTGATGCATAATGTGTCAGCGCTACTCGTCCCTCACTGTCAATAAGGACGAGTTTTGTCGTAGTGGAACCCGAATCAACGCCCAGAAAGCACAATTCGCCATCAATTCTGGAGATATCTGTTTTCTTTACTACGTGTTGCGCATGTCTTTTTTCCCAAGCCTCTAATTCTAAAGGGTTACTAAACAAGGGGGAAAGCCTGTTGATTCCAGATTCCTGCGGCACCCGCGTTTCCCCTTTTTCTATTAATTGAATGAGTTTTTGAACTGTAATCTTGAAACTCCGGTCATGTTTTTTCTCAACTCCTGTCGGAGAATGGTGAAGGGCCACACCCCTGGCAGGAATGAATTCGGAATAATCCGATATTACAAGGTCTTCTTCTCTGTTCAGTTCAAGAACATTGATAAATGCTTCCTGTAATTGTGGGAAAAATTTAAGTGGTCCACCGGCAAAAAGAATCTGCTTTTTAATCTCGTGACCACGAGCGAGTGTAGTAATTACCTGAAGCGCTACAGCGTGGAATACAGATGCCGCAATATCCTCTTTGGAGACCTTATTGCTCAAGAGAGCTTGAATATCCGTCTTGGCAAATACGCCGCATCTGGAAGCAATCGGGTGTAGTGATGTGCTGTTTCCGGCCAGTTTATCAAAGTCAGGTAGAGATACACCCAGCAATACGGCCATCTGGTCTATGAATGCTCCTGTGCCGCCGGCACAACTTCCGTTCATCCTGATATCCGGACGGAACCGGTCATCAAAAAATACGATTTTCGAATCTTCACCGCCAATCTCGATAAGTGTCCTGACCTCAGGATAACAGGTCTTTATCAGCTTTGCCGAGGCTACAACCTCCTGGACAAAGGGAATGCCGAAGGATTCCGAAATTCCCATACCTGCTGAACCTGTGACAGCCAGATCCAACTGAATATCACCCATCTGGTTACGCGCCTCTTCCAGTATGGACAGGACCGTTTCAAGAATCATTGCGTTGTGACGGCGATAGCGTGAAAAAACCGATTTGCCGGAATCGTCACAGATTACCACTTTGACCGTGGTAGAACCTATGTCAATCCCCGCAGGGTAGCTGTTTTTATGTTCTACAACCATTATGTAATGTATTTCCTTTTATTAAGAGGGTAAGGTTAACCCCCCTTACGCTTTCTGTTTTTGCTCATTTTCTGATATTTGAGGATTGTCATACATGATCCCCTGCAGCATGGCATTCATAAGAATTTCACGCTCCACTACTTCGGGACTCTGACCTTGCCATTACCTGTGACATAATCTCTCATCGTACAGTAGGTGTCCACAAAGCACACAACCCATGATTCCGGATATCGGGGAGGAATTATTGTAAGAGGCCACATATGTTTTATAATGATATCCTCCTCCTTTTTTGAGAGGACTGTCACTTCGCGGGCGTTTTTCAAAGATATTCGTGGATGACGAAAGCCATGCAGTCTCGGCCCCTCACGCAGCCAGTCATAAAAAAACAGATCATGGAGTAACGCGCCTCTCACTGTTGCATCGCAATCTAAAGACAATTTTCTAGATATCAGAAAGCTGTGCCACGCTACCTCCAGACTGTGGTCAAAGCGAGTCTTGTAATGATGGTGTCTGAAATCTGCCAGCCTCTGGACATCAGGATGATCAATTAGAGGCTTGGCAATGTTCATAAATTCTGATTCATCATCACCTGACAATAATCTCCCTTTCCCCTTCTTTTCCCAAATGATTTTGGCAAATCTGACCGTCCAGTCGGCAAACATAACACCGGGCACAACAATAGCAAAAATATGCACAGCAACGGGATTCAGGAGGTCAAAAAATGAGAGATACACGGGCAATACAAGGTACTCGAAGGCAAATGCCAGGATCAGCCAGTAAATGGAAAATTGCAGGCAGACATAATTTTTAATCCTGAATCGCTGCCCTGAATAATCCCAGAGCGGGAGACGCAGGCATCCGTCAAAGATAAATCCTGTTATAAATTCGAGTCCCGTTGTGACGAAAAGATAAACCAGACCTTTTACAGGCAAACTGCTTTCCTGCAGATGTGCTGCACAGAAAGTAAGAATAAGGGCACCAATCCCATAAATTGGAAGATAAGAACCTTTTAAAAAACCCGGATTGACAAAAGCCCTTGCATTAAATGAACGAAAAATTACCTCAAGGATCCAGCCGATAAAGGAAAAGAAAACAAAGAGAAACATATATTCTGACAATTTCATACTATCTCTTTCCTGACAAGTATGCCTTTGCAAAGGATATTGGACAGGTTGTCCAGGTGCTTTTCAATCTCATTATCGTTTTCTTTCAGCAGCCAGGTTGTTTCGAAGCCCCTGAGAGCATACTCGATCGCCCGGGCAGTAAGCATTATATTTGAAACATAAAAAATCCCTTCTGCTACACCTTTCTCAAGAATTGAGTGGAGAATACTCACCTCCCTTGAGAAAAGACGGTCACGGATACTGTCGGCCTTTGGAAGCAAATTATCTATTCCTCCACGCCCGAGGTTCAAAATGTTAATTGCATCCTTCATGTAACGAAACTTTGCATGCAAGAATACTCTGAGTTTTTCTGCAGGAGATTTTTCCTCATCAACAATTGCCGATATCTTTTCAATCATGTCGTTGACTTCGCGATTGAGAACTTCCAGATATATTTGATCCTTACTGCCAAAATAATTATAGAGGGTCGCCTTGGCAACCCTCGCCATCCGGGCTATTTCATGCAGGCTCGTCTTCTGCATGCCATACCGTCCGAACATCTTTCTTGCCGTATCAAGTATTGAATCCATCTTTTCCTGTTTCATTTGAAAGCCCC
>DFBI01000049.1:15162-29090 GCA_002367335.1 Syntrophaceae bacterium UBA3084
ATGTACAATGTCAAGAGAAAAAATACAATATTTGATATTGATTGGGTGTACGACAAATTTATGGATAACATACTTTATCCACATGCTCTATACTCCCAAAAATCTTCCCATCTGTTACTGAGGATACAGCAACGTAAGGCAATAATATTATTTGCCCCTCGAACCGTCCAGTGCATACCGGGTTAATCAGATTATAGAGTAAATAAAAAGACTTGTCAGTTTACCCATAAATTTCTTGTAGACCCAATGGTCGGGCAAGCCTTGTTTTTTAAACTTTGCTGTGCTATGCGTATCTCATGATAAGCATAACTGCATAAATTATTATAAAATTTAACATTCACGTAACCCGGCTTAAAACAAGGCCTTACGGCAAATCTTATTTCCAGAAAAGTTATAAATATTTATGCAGATATGCTTATGTTCCGCCGCACTCAAAATATAATACACTGGCACAATATCTGATACCACTCTCTCGTCCCGGCGAAAGGAAAAGTTAAGAGCAAAATGGAAAAGTTAACCTGGTGGGGGAAGCAATTCATAATCGCATCTCTTTCAATATTCTTTCTTTTATTAGGCATTGACACACTAATGACAGCTTATCATTTAAATAATCCCCAAGTGTTCATCATGTACTTTTTTTCATCAAACTTTATAATCTTGATCAGTGTTGTCGGCATTCTTTCTGCCGTTATCAAGATCTATATTCGTCTTAAAGAAAAAAATGGAGACAATGAATGAAATACGGATCATCTCCCGATTAGTTGTAGTTAATTAAGGCAAAAAAGTGCGTTATCTACAATTGATTCCAGAAGGTTCAAGGGCTCAAGAATTCGAGTGAAAGAAAGGCAACCCTGGAATCCTTGACCCTTCTTCTCAAAGTATTAGAGGATGCACCATGACCGACAACAGAAGTTTTAACAAAATCAAAAAGAGGATAGATTCATATCGAGATGACATGATTAATTTGCAGGTTAAACTTACCGCCATACCTGCCCTGGGTCCTGACAGTGGAGGAAAAGGTGAATATAAAAAGGCAAATTTTCTCATTAAGTACATTCGATCTCTTGGATTCAAAGACATCAAAGAATTCAACGCTCCGGACAAAAGGGTTCCTTCCGGTATTCGCCCAAATATAACAACAACCATTCCAGGCAAAAATCAGGAAAAGACCGTTTGGATCCTCACACATATGGACGTTGTTCCTCCCGGAGAATTGAAATTATGGGATAAAGATCCATACAAAGGATATGTTAAGAATGGAAGGATCTATGGAAGGGGAATGGAAGATAATCAGCAGGATCTTGTTGCCTCCATCTATGCCGCAAAAGCATTTTTTGATGAAGGTCTCCTTCCGGCATCATCCATCGGCTTAGCTTTCGTGGCTGATGAAGAAACAGGAAGCAAGAAGGGTCTTGAGTACCTGCTGGAGAACGAAAAAAATCTTTTTAAGAAATCAGATTTTCTCGTTGTACCTGATTTTGGCAATAACAAAGGAACAATGATAGAAATTGCTGAAAAAAGTATTCTCTGGTTGCGCTTTAAAACAAAGGGAAAACAGTGTCACGCAAGCAGACCTTCTCTCGGGAAAAATGCCTTCGCGGCAGCATCTCATCTTATCGTTAAATTAAACAAACTATACCAGATTTTTGATTCATCCGACCCCATTTATCAACCTCCTGAAAGTACATTTGAACCGACAAAAAAAGACGGAAATATCCCTAACATAAACACTATACCAGGAGAGGATATATTTTATCTGGATTGTAGAATTCTCCCCTCCTATAACTTATCCGACATCCAATCTAAAATAAGAGATTTGGCCGATGAGATAGAAGACCGGTTTGACGTATCAATTGAGATAACCCCAGTTCAACGCGTTCAGGCCCCCTCTCCCACACCGTATAATGCCCCTGTTGTCACCGCTCTTCAGAAGGCAATCAAAGATGTTTACGGTACCAATGCGTACCCTGTCGGAATCGGTGGTGGTACGGTCGCTGCCAACTTTCGAAAAAAGGGATACGAAGTAGCGGTGTGGTCCAAGTTATCCGAGACGGCACATCAACCGAATGAAAATTGTCTGATCGAAGATATAATAGGAAATGCAAAGGTTTACGCTCATTTATTCTTACAAAAGTGAGTGCTTTTCTTATTACTGAAAACTGTTGCAATCGCAAAACGTAAGTGATAGCATTCCCGCGAAATAAACATAAATTATCAAGCTTGAAATTTGCAAAAGGTTAAAAAAATATTTGAAGCTCGATTCAGAAAATATTTCGATTAAAGAGGTTCACTGTCCCGACAATGATGCTCTGAAAATGCTTCTTGGAGAGCACGACGGGAACATTACTCTCATCGAAAAACTGGAAAATGTAAAACTCAATGTCAAGGGTAACAAAGTTTTTGTAAAAGGAAACCATATCGGAGCCTGTATCATTGAGAATTTACTGAATCAACTCTATATGATTATCAAAAAGGGGTACCCCGTTTATCCTATCGATATTGATTATGCACACAGAATGCTTACCAAAAATGCTTCGGTTAACCTAGAGAAAATTTTTCTTGATACGGTATTTATTTCTTCCAGCAAAAGGATGATTACTCCCAAGAGCATTGCCCAGAAAATATATATCGATTCTATCAGGAAATATGATATGGTTTTTTCTATAGGCCCGGCTGGAACCGGAAAGACTTACCTTGCCATGGCTATTGCTGTAGCATTTCTCCTGGAAAAGCGAGTGAACCGCATCGTTTTAACAAGACCCGCCCTGGAAGCCGGTGAGAGGCTTGGGTTTCTCCCCGGTGATCTTGCAGAAAAGGTTAATCCATACCTGAGACCTCTTTATGATGCCCTTTATGACATGATGAATTTTGACAGGGTCTCTGCCATGATAAATAAAGGGGTTATTGAGGTGGCTCCTCTCGCCTTTATGAGAGGAAGAACGCTAAATGATTCCTTTGTTATTCTCGATGAGGCTCAAAACACCACACCCGAGCAAATGAAGATGTTCCTTACAAGGCTGGGCTTTGGTTCAAAGGCGGTCATAACGGGAGATGTAACTCAAACCGATCTGCCTCCTGATAAGATATCAGGTTTGATAGAAGCAGAAGACATACTTAATAAAACAAAAGGAATTAAATTCGTCTATTTCTCGGAAATTGATGTTGTGAGACATCCTCTTGTCCAGGATATTATCCGCGCATATAACCACCTAGGCAGGAGAAAGAGTAACAATCGCAGAATTAGTGATTAGCCGATCACTGGCCACGAATGACCACTGATCACTGAATGATATGTCTAAAAATATAAAACAATTGAATATAAAAAACGGATCAACTCGAATTAATTTTATCCCCTCCTTTGCCGAAAATCCTTCATTCCAAAGATGGGCCATAGTAATTTCAATGACCCTGATCTTAACCCTGATTTTATCCCAGCAGATTCATCTTACATCTCCTGAATATAAGTTGGGGGCAATAGCAGCAAAGGACATTAAAGCAGATCGCGATCTACTTGTTGAGGACAGGGCATCAACGGAACAGAAAAGACTGCAGGCGGTAGGAATGGCAAAACCTATCTATGATTACGATGGGAATATGCCGGCAAAGATCGGAACTATCATGGCAAAAGCCTTCCTCGGCATGGCAGAAGCATATAACCATATTAACGGTCAGAACATTTCTCTAAAAGATAAAAAGATTGCTGTTAAAAAGGCAAGAAAAGATTTCGAAAATACTCTGGGCTTTACACTGGCAAATAATGAATATGAAACCTTCCAAAAGTACAAGTTTTCACTTGACATATGTAACTACATAGTAAGACTGGTCTATTCAGTTTACAATGAACGTCTCATCGCCCGTGAAGACTTATCACCTCTAAATAAGGATAAGGGTATTACGATAAGAAACATACAAACACAAAGCGAAGAGAAAAAAAACGATCTTTCATCAATCCTGAATATGGATAAAGTAAATGCACTTATCTTGAGAAATTCAGCGGTCATACTTGCAAAGGAGGCAAAAGGCATAAGGCAAGTTTCCTGTTCGCTGGCCGGCAAAGCCATCCAGCCTAATCTTACATTTGCCAAGAACACGACCGAACAACGAAAACAGAGTATTATGGATACTGTAAAGCCGGTGTTTTACAAAGTTCAGAAAAATGAAATGATCGTTCGTGAAGGAGAAAAGATCTCAGCTACTCATTTAGACAAACTTTACACTCTTTATAAAAATCGGGAAGGAAAAGATTTCTTAAATATTAGTATGTTCCTGGGAATGTTTCTTACCATTATGCTTTTCTCCATCATCCTCTATCATATATTCAAAACCTGGCTCAAATCTGCTAATATCAATACCGATATCTTGTTGCTCGGCATTGCTTCAATCTTTCATGTACTCGCGGTAAGAGCAGGCATATTCATTTGTGAATCAACGAATCATGCATTCCCCGTTATCCCTGTCAGCGCTTGTTTCTATGCCATACCATTTGCAGCGGCTACGATTCTTGTTGTTGTTCTTCTTAACAGAAACATCGGTATGATATTTACTCTTTTTTCGGCTTTTCTCATAAGCTTTCTCTTTGAGGAAAAAGCATCAATGTTCGTTTTTTCCTTGCTTGGAAGCATGGTAGCGGCTTATAAAATTACTGAATGCAAAGAACGCTCGGCATTCATCAAAACAGGCATTTATGTCGGCCTTATTAATATGGCTGCTATAATCTGTTTGTCTCTACTTTCTGGAAAGTTATTCATGGCCGACACCCTTTTTAACCTCCTTATGGGAGCCATAGGAGGTATTCTGTCTGCCGTGATCGCATCCAGTATAATCCCCCTGTTCGAATCCTTTTTCGGTTACACTACAGATATAAAGCTGTTAGAACTGGCCAACTTGAATCAACCTGTTTTTCAAAAGATGATTATGGTAGCGCCGGGAACTTATCATCATAGTATAGTTGTGGCATCCATGGTAGAGGCCGCCGCTGAGGCAATAAACGCAAATTCTCTCTTGGCAAAGGTTAGCGCATATTATCATGATATAGGCAAGATGAAAAAACCTCTCTACTTTATAGAAAATCAAAACGGTATGGTAAATAAGCTTGATAAACTTTCACCAAAGATGAGCAGTCTTGTCATTATATCCCATGTTAAAGAAGGGTGTGAACTGGCAAAAAAATACAAATTAGGCAGAGAAATTACAGATATTATCAGACAGCATCATGGAACACGCACGGTAGGCTACTTTTACGAAAAAGCGCAACAGGATAAAAATCCTTCCGCCAGATCCATCTCAAAAGATGAATTCAGATATCCAGGGCCCAAACCAAAAACAAAAGAAGCCGGGCTTGTTTTACTCGGTGATGTTATTGAAGCTTCTTCAAGGGTGTTGAAAGATCCGACACCTTCAAGGATAAAAAGTCTTGTCGCGGACAGAATAAATCAAGTCTTGATGGAAGGGGAACTGAATGAATCCGATTTAACGTTTCATGATCTTAGTAGAATTGCTGATAGTTTTACCAGGATTCTAAATGGAATATTTCATCAACGGATAAATTATCCTGAACCCATTGCTAAAGAAAATAACGGAAAAAATACAAGAAATGGCAATCTTAGTAGAAAACCACCAGGAAAAAATAGAAATAGATATCTTAAGGCTGCGCAAAATCCTTGACAAGATACTGAGACACCTGAACCTGGAAGATGGTGAAATTAGCCTTCTGTTTGTCGATGATGAGGGTATTAAAAAAATTAATCATCAATATTTGAACAGAAATTATCCTACAAATGTTATTGCATTTTCCATGAGGGAGGGAGAATTCGGAGATATCAATCCACACATCCTTGGAGATGTCGTTATATCAGCAGAAACCGCCTTAAGAGACGCAGAGAAAGAAAATATTAGATTTGAAGATGAACTCGATTACTTGATGATTCATGGCATACTTCACCTTCTGGGATATGATCATGGAAAATCGGAAATTGAATCGAGAAGAATGAAGGAAAAAGAAAACGAAATATTCTTTGAAGTAAAAGAATATATTATTGAATAAGNNGCTCATAGATTTAAAAGCACACATTATCTAGCCACTATGATAACCTGTCCCGGATAAATATCATCATTTTGACTTAAACCATTCAGCTTTATAAGTTCAGGAACTCTAATATGATGTTTGTTTGCGATAGAAGACACACAATCACCTTTCCTGACAACATAAGTATTTGGTGAAGAACCGGATTTAATTTTGATTATCTGCCCAATCTTGAGTCTGTCATTTCGTAATCCGTTCATTCTTTTTATTTCTGAAACGGTTGTATTATAACGTCTTGCCAAAAGCCATATAGAATTGCCCTTCTTTACTCGATAGTTTATTATGGCCCCATCCTTGTATTTTGAAATTCTCTTTGTGCGTTTTATTGCTTTTTTGTCGATATAACTATACCCTCGAAGAGGGATTTTAAGCCATTTTCCCGCTCTAATCCTATGTTTCGAGGTTAAATGATTGGCCCTCGCAATTGACCTGACAGATGTTTTATATTTTCTTGCAATTGTGGAAAGGGCTTCACCCTTCCTTATCTTGTGTCTCACGTATGCAGCACTTCCTGGAATTTTTGATTTGGGAATACTATTAACAATGAGTGCGAATTGTTGACCCTTCCCTGCAGGAATTTTAAGATTATATTCTCTATCTGGTGTCACCTTATATCTAAGTTCTGAATTGAGAGTGATTAATTGATCTTTTGATACTTTAAGATAACGGGCAATATCCTTTAATCGCATGCATTTCCTTGTAGTAACAATCTCATAGTTAACAGGCTTTTCTATATCTTTGGAAAGGTCAAACCCGTATTTCTTTGGATCTTTTAAAATATGCAGCACCGCAAGAAAGCGGGGAACATAGCGTGACGTCTCGAACGGTAGCTGACGGTAGAGATCCCAGAAATTATCCAGGTAGTTCATGTGTTGTCTCGATATCACTCTCAGGACTCTTCCTTCACCGCAATTATATGCGGCCAATACAGTCAGCCAGTCTCCGAATATTTCGTGTAGCGCTTTGAGATAAGCTATAGCGGCCTTTGTTGATTTCTCAACGTCCATTCTCTCATCAATCCAGTGGTCACGCTTAAGGCCAAATCTGTATCCTGTCGAGGGGATTATTTGCCATAAACCAAGCGCCCGGGCCGAAGATAGCGCATTGATTTTAAATCCACTTTCAACTAATGGAAGCCACGAAAGCTCCTCAGGAAATCCTGCGTCTTTCAACTGTTTTAACATGGTGGAACGGTACATGCCGGATCTTTTATAAGAACTGGTAAAAAACCTGCGTTCTGAGCGCTGAAAACGACGAATCTCTTTCCTGACGTCAGCATTCATTGTAAGGGGTATTTCACTTTGAGTTCCGGTAGCAACCTTGCTCCTCGAAGTATAAATTTCCAGGATTCGCTTCGCTATCATGAAACGCAAGTCGTCCTTTTGCCAGGCTATTTCAGGTTCCCCATCAACATCTAATATAAGCGAGTATGCCTGATCAAGCAGGTTCAACGCATTGTCAAGTTCTCCCTTTTCCCACAGAATCTGAGATTTGCTGAGCAGGTCAAGGGCTTCGTCCATATTTTGCTCTTCTTGAGCCTGACGCTGCTGCTCGCCGTTAGAAGAATCGCCACCATTTTGTTCTTCAGGAGGTAAAACAGCGTTTTCACTGCATTGTATTGTATGGTCACTAACAGTCTGTTTAGTATCATCAATTTTTTCTTCCGCTTTTTTTTGCGTTTTCGATGATATCGAAACATCCAAAGCATCAACACAGACTTTCTTTCCCTTGTAATCATGCAAAGGTTCTTCACGAACTGAATGAACCGGCAGGGAGCACGCGACTACAAAAAATAAAAGAAATACTGCGAACGATATCCAAAACCTTAATTTAACCATTAACCATTCCCCTATCAGTATTTAACCAATCAAATATGCTTCAATAAAATCATCTATGTCACCATCTAATACCCTGTTTACGTTTCCCACTTCCAAATCTGTTCTGTGATCTTTTACCATTCTGTAGGGATGAAGGATATAAGAACGTATCTGGCTTCCAAAAGCTATAGTTTTTTTGGATTTATCCATCGCCCTCAGTTTTTCATCTTCTTCCTGACGTCTCATTTCATACAACCTCGACTTCAGAACCTTCATCGCTACCGCTTTATTTTTATGCTGTGACCTTTCATTCTGACATTGAACAACTATTCCTGAAGGAACGTGGGTAATTCTAACAGCGGAATCGGTCTTGTTGACGTGTTGACCACCCGCACCGGTTGACCTGTATGTATCTATTCTCAAGTCTTTTTCGTCTATTTCGACAATGATATCATTATTGATCTCGGGATATACAAAGACAGACGCAAATGATGTATGCCTTCTTCTACCTGTATCAAAGGGAGATATTCGCACAAGCCTGTGTATGCCGGCCTCAGCCTTTGCATAACCGTATGCATATTCCCCTTCCAAAGTAAAGGTTACGCTTTTAACTCCGGCTTCATCACCGGGTTGGAAATCAATAATTCCGGTTGTGTATTCTTTTCTCTCGCTCCATCTCAAGTACATGCGTAGAAGCATTTCTGTCCAGTCCTGTGCTTCCGTACCCCCCGCGCCTGCATGAATTGTTACAATTGCATTACAGGAATCCACCTCCTCACTTAACATCATCTTCAGTTCTTCATCACGGATAGAGGATTTTAATGCACTTAAATCACGCTCAACCTCTTTAACAGTATCTTTATCATCTTCTTCTATGGCCATATCGATAAGAATTCTCAGATCCTTAAGCAAATTATGCTTTTTTCTCCAATTCTCGACCGTCAATTCCAACTTATTTTTTTCTTTAAGTATCTTCCTGGCATTCTCAGGATCATTCCAGAAATCATCTTTCGATATCTGTTTTTCAAAATTTTCAAGCTTCTCCTCCGAACCTTCTACGTCAAAGATAACCTCTCATATTATAGACTCTTTTTCCCAGACTATTGATTTCCTGCAAAATATCTTCGATCATTGGATCTTCTCCTTGTTCCTGTAATTTGTATACTTAAAAAAATGACTGCCAAAGATATGAAACACAAGCACGCAAATACATCACCATACTTTGAATAGAATGTTTTTTCTCCCAGGAATTGAATCTTTCCACTTATGGATGTTCTTTCAAACAAGCTGGTCCGAGAAATAACTTCCCCAGTAGGTCCTATGATAGCGCTTATACCGGTATTAGCCGCTCTTATCATATAGACGCGATTTTCCACAGCCCTGAATGCGGCCATTGTAAGATGCTGATAAGGAGCCGACGATGTGCCGAACCATGCATCATTTGTTATATTAACCAGTAGTTCAACGCCATTATTCTTATATTCTCTACTGATTCGAGGGAAAATTCCTTCATAACAGATCAAAACTCCTATCTTTTTATCACCCATTAGAATGGAATTCGGTTTTTCCCCGGGAACAAAATCTCCAACACCAACCACCAGTTTTTCAAGAAAGGAACACAGGTTGCGGAAGGGAACATATTCACCGTAAGGAACCAGGTGCACTTTATCATATTTTCCAACGACTTCACCTCCCGGTGAAATCAGGTAAGCGCTGTTCAAATAATAATTATCACCATTTTTTTTAACAAGACTTGGGCTTCCGAACAAGAGATAAGCCTTCGACTCTGTTGCTACATTAACGACATATCTATGTTTATCATCAATATTCTGAAAAAAGAAGGGCATTGCTGTTTCCGGCCAGACAGTTAAAAGTCTTTCGGGTTTTGACATATCCAGGGATAAATCTCCGTATATCTTCAGCGTATCCATCTGATATTTGTTATTCCATTTCATATTCTGATCAATATTCCCCTGGATGATTGTAATATCCTCTGCTTTTTTTTCTTTCATTATATTTTCTAGATGGTTTAACCGATATTCACCATAACCAAATACCATCAGTATAACGACAGACCCCAGAACAATCTCAGACAGGACTCTCTTTATGGACTTTCTGGTGATTCCAATCAGCTCGTAAATAATACAATTAATAAGAACTATTAAGAAAGTTAGCCCGTAAGTCCCTGTTACATCAACAATCTGGACAACAGGAATCATCCTGTGCAAAGAATATGCAAGATTCTCCCACGGAAATCCTGTTAAAAGGTGAGATTTCCCATATTCGAGACATGTCCAGATTATGGGAGCCGAAACTATCTCCCTTATGCCTCTCATCTTGAAAAAAACAACCCCGGCTGAGAAAATAGCCACATAGAAACTTAAATAAATAGAGAGGAGCAACATGATAGAAAAGCCGAGATACAAAGGAAGCTGACCGTATTGGACAACAACAAAGGTAATCCAATAAATTATTCCTATGTTGAATACAAGGCCCGCTGCTAAACCTATTCGAAATGCCTCACAAGGATTTTTCCTCTGTAAAGCATATAGAAGTGGTACAAGAGAAAACCAGATAAGGTAATTCAGATCAAACTTTGGAAAGGAAAGAAAAAGCAGAAATCCTGAAGCCAAAGATAAAACTAATGATCTTTTGTCCATTGCCCTGGTTTGTCCTCTCCCATGTTAACACTTGCTCACTTTCATCATACTTTCGACATCTTATTTATCGCTTTTATTCTTATTTTCTTTATTCTTCGTTCATCAGCCGATTCAATGATCATTTCAAAATTATCATAACATATAACTTCTCCGGGAATGGGGATTTTCCCGATAATGTGAAAGATTAATCCTCCAAGGGTCTCAAATTTTCCTTCAGGTATTTCTACACCGAAATATTCTTCAAACTCTTCAATTTCCACCCTGCTGTCTACAAGTACATCGCCATTGGTAAGAACCGTGAATACATTCTCTTCTACATCATGTTCATCATGTATCTCACCGACTATTTCCTCTATTAAATCCTCCAGTGTTACAAGCCCTGCAGTACCACCATACTCATCGATAACAATGGCCATATGAGACTTTTTCTCTTTCAATTCATGAAGAAGAAGATGGATGTTTTTAGTTTCCGGTATGTAGTAAGCTTCTCTGAGAATCGAGGATATATCGCACGCATCGGAAGGCTTTGCCCAAAATCTTAAAAGATCTTTGACATTTAATATCCCTATAATGTTATCGACACTTCCATCATATACAGGCATTCTTGTATGACCATGATTTAGAACTAGTCCCAAAACGTCTTCTATCGCAGAATCACTGCTTACAGCAATAATTTCTGTCCTCGGAACCACTACCTCACGGACCATTCTCCCCCTGAGCTCAAGAACACTTTGAATCATTTCACATGATCGCTGATCAATGAAACCTTTTTCCTTCCCTGTATTGATGATTGATTCAATCTCTTCTTCAAGATCGAATTTCCCTTTTTCTTTGCCAAATTTCGATAAGAGATTATCAATCCACGCTTTACGTTTCTCAGAAATAATAAGCTCCTCCTACAATCCTCGCATAAATTCGGGCCTGAGTAGATTTTCATTCTCAGACTTGATCACGTTGTAGATGAGATCAACCGTTTCATCTTTTTTCCAGGGCATTCTTGCTCGTACAGGCAAATAGTTTGATGCATGATTGGATGTAAAAAAACAATCGGTGAAATCGGATTTAGCAACAATAGTACCGAGTTCTTTAAGGAACCCAAATGTATCAGGAAGTTTAAAATTACCAGACATATATTCTTCATGTAATGGTGTGCCGGGTACAACCATTACGGTAAGTGCTCCCACATAATCAGGATCAATTTCGGTCAGTATTTTTGCTGTATTAAGAGCATGGGCCATGCTTTTCTTTTTACCGCCAATGCCGAGAAGCACAGTAACCGACAATGTAATACCCGCATCCTTAATCTTTCTCCCAGCGTTCACCATCTGCTCGTAATTGACACCTTTGTTAATATTCTTCAGCAAATCCTCGTCTCCTGTCTCCACTCCAAGATAAACGATCTTAAGGCCCAGTTCTCTTAATTCTCTCAATTCATCAGGGGTTTTTCGGAGAATACTTTTTGCGTTAGCATACGTCCCGATTCTTTTGAGATCTTTTATATTCCGTTTCAGCGACTCCAGAATAGGTACCAGCTTTTTCTGGGGCACAATCAAGGCATCTCCATCACAGAGGAAAACTCTCTCAATAAAACCATAACTGCTCGCTTCCAATATGTCTTCTTCAATTTCACTGAAGTCCTTAATCCTGAATTTTACCCCCTTATATGCCCTGCAAAAGGTACATTTATTATGTGAACATCCAACTGTTACCTGCAATAGTAAACTATGTGCCTCACTGGGGGGCCTTATTATCATACCTTCGTATTTCATTTTCATTACCCGGGCCTTATTCCACCATAAGGATTAATATCAATGTCATCGCGGCATTTACTGCAAAAGAACATCACATCCACACTACTGCAACCATGTGGCATCATATCAAAGTTTCGACAGTTTTCACATAGCGGTATGCCACACCCATTGCAATAAACCACAGCGTTTCTCTTTCCACATACTCCGCATGTTACTTCGCCTTCCGATACAATAACCATCTTTAATGTTATTTTACTCCTAATTAAAAAGGGGTTAACCATTATTACGGCTAACCCCTTGATATTAATGGCGGGGTCGATGGGACTCGAACCCACGGCCTCCGGCGTGACAGGCCGGCGTTATAACCATCTTAACTACGACCCCATAAAACGATAGAAAATCTTTTGCAACAATCTTCCTTTTTATTTCATGGTAGGCGGAACAGGACTTGAACCTGTGACATCCACGGTGTAAACGTGGCGCTCTCCCGACTGAGCTACCCGCCCTAAACGGATACTACTTCTTAGCTGAGGGGTTTTTCTAACCACATTAGGTTTTAATGTCAAGTGATATTTGAAATTCTACAAAGGAGCTGGACCAGCCCCGGCGCTTATCTGAATTTTACCACTATCCACAAAAGCCATTTTCTCCTCTGGTTTATCTTCCTTGATCAGAGCTATATCAAGTACCTCGTCTACATTATCAACAGTAATAACTTCAAGATCTTTCAATACCTTCCCCGGAATATCAGCAAGATCTTTCTTGTTATCGCTTGGAATAATTACAGTCTTTATATTCCCGCGATGGGCCGCTAAAAGTTTCTCCTTCAAGCCACCAATTGGCAAAACTCTTCCTCTCAATGTGACCTCACCTGTCATTGCAAGATCACTTCTTACTTTTTTCTTCAAAAAAGCAGAAGCGATAGACGTAACCATGGAGATTCCCGCCGATGGGCCATCTTTCGGAATAGCTCCCTCAGGAACATGAACATGTATGTCTGATTCCTTATGAAAATCCCTGGGAAGACCAAAATCATCTGCCCGTGATCGGACATAGGTTAAGGCAGCCTGGGCGGATTCCTGCATTACATCACCCAGATTGCCTGTCAGGATTGGCTTTCCTGTACCTCTGACAACCATTGCTTCAATATCAAGAAGTTCACCACCTGCTTCCGTCCATGCAAGACCTATAGTTAATCCAATCCTATTCGTACCTTCCGTTTCACCATGTCTGAACTTTTGAATACCAAGATATTTTTCTACTGATTTTGATGTTATTTTAACCCGTTTTTTTAGTCCAGTTGATACAATTTTCTTGGCCACCTTCCTGCAAATCGATGCTATCTCTCGCTCCAGATTTCGCACACCGGCTTCCCTCGTATATTTTCTTATGATAGCTAATAGCGCTCCATCCGTAAAGGTTATGTTATCATTCGTCAAACCATTCTTTTCCGTTTGCTTGGAAACAAGATAGTTTCCGGCAATATTCAACTTCTCATATTCAGTATAGCCGGCAATGCGAATCACTTCCATTCTGTCCTGGAGAGGCGCAGGTATCGTCTGTATTATATTCGCCGTCGTTATAAACATGATATTGGAAAGATCATAATCTACTTCGA
>DFBI01000049.1:29146-37219 GCA_002367335.1 Syntrophaceae bacterium UBA3084
GGATCTCCTCTGAAATCCGAACTCAGCTTGTCTATTTCATCAAGACAAAACACCGGATTATTAGAACCTGCCTTTTTCAGCAATTGAATGATTTTCCCTGGCATAGCTCCAATATAGGTCCGTCTGTGCCCTCTTATTTCAGCCTCATCCCTCAGCCCGCCGAGAGATAATCTCACAAATTGTCTATTTGTTGCTCTGGCAATAGATTTAGCTACCGAAGTCTTTCCAACACCAGGTGGGCCTACCAAACATAGTATCGAACCTTTATTTTTTTCCGATAGACTCTGTACTGCCAGATATTCGAGAATCCTCTCTTTCACAAGCTTTAAACCATAGTGATCTTCTTCTAAGATATGTTCTGAATCATTAAGAGTGTTTTCATTTTTAGTTGTGTCATACCATGGCAAATCCAATATCCAGTCTATGTAATTTCTGATAACAGTTGCTTCAGCAGACATAGGTGCCATCATCTTTAATTTCTTTGCTTCTTTTTCTACCTTTTCGCGAGCTTCTTTTGAGAGTTTCTTTTCTTTCAGTCGTTTCTCAATTTCCTTTATCTCGCTTTTCGCACTATCTTCTTCTCCCATTTCTCTCTGAATAGCTCTCATCTGTTCGTTGAGGTAGTAATCTTTCTGGGTTTTTTCCATCTGTTTTTTTACACGCTTCTTTATCCGCCCTTCGACTTCCATGACTTCCACTTCAGAAAGAATGAAACCGTATATTTTCTCAAGCCTCTCAATAACATTAACTGTCTCAAGCAGATCCTGTTTTTCCGTTATTTTTATAGTAAGATAAGATGCCACAACATCAGACAATTTTGCGGGATCACTTATAGACGATATGGATGCTATAATCTCACCCGGCACCTTCCTGCTTAATTTTGAATAATGTTCAAATGCCTCGGTTATATTTCTTATGAGGGCCTCTTCTTTAACAGTCTCACCTTCAACTATTATTTCTTCCAGTTGTTCAATCCTCACGAGAAAAGAATCTGGATTGGGCAGATATTCCTTAATTACTCCTCTCCTTTTCCCCTCCACTAAAACCTTGACTGTCCCGTCAGGAAGTCTTAATAATTGGATAATAGAACCCAATGTACCAAATTCATAAATATCACTTTCATCGGGGTCATCTTTTTGGGCGCTTTTTTGTGTCGATAAAAATATATCCTTCTCCTCTTTCATGGCAGCTTCCAAGGCATTAATCGATTTTTCACGACCTACAAAGAGCGGGATAATCATGTGAGGAAATATCACGACATCCCTCAACGGTAACAACGATATTATTAACCCTTTTTCTATTTCCATTGGTTTATTTTTACCCCTATTAAAGTTAAACATAATCCTATCTATTGTAAACCTTTTTCCGAAATGTATCGTCGTGCAGGGTTTCCTTTTTTGTCTCAAAGAGCAAAATCGGTTTTTCTTTATTTATAACAACTTCTTCACTGATTAAACACTCTTTGACATCATCCCTCGACGGCAGATCATAGAAGATATCGAGCATCGTATTTTCCAGGATCGCACGCAGTCCCCTTGCACCGGTTTTCCTTTCCATCGCCAACTTTGCTATGGATCTCAGTGCTCCATCAGTAAAAGTCAGCTTGACATTTTCAAATCCAAGCATCTTGACGTATTGCTTTATATTTGAATTTGCAGGTTCAATTAATATCTTTACCAAATCCTCTTCACTTAGATCATGTAACGTTGCTATAACGGGCAACCGACCTATGAATTCCGGTATCAATCCATATTTCAAAAGATCCTCAGGTTGAACTTCTGATAATGTTTCACCTATATTTTTTTCTTTTTTGCTCTTAATGTCCGCTCCAAAACCCACTGTGTTAAAACCTGCTCTTTTCCTGATAATATCTTCCAGAGCATTGAAAGCTCCCCCACAAATAAATAATATATTCGTAGTATCTACCTGGATAAACTCTTGCTGGGGATGTTTTCTTCCACCTTTCGGGGGAACATTTGCCAATGTTCCCTCTATTATTTTTAATAAGGCTTGTTGAACGCCCTCTCCCGAAACATCTCTTGTAATTGAGGGATTCCCTGATTTCCTCGAAATCTTGTCAATTTCATCAATATACACAATGCCACTCTGTGCTCTTTGCACATCATAATCAGCATTCTGCAGGAGACTTAGAATAATGTTTTCAACATCTTCACCTACATATCCTGCTTCCGTTAATGTGGTAGCGTCTGCTATAGTGAATGGAACATTCAACATCCTGGCTAAAGTTTTAGCCAGAAGAGTTTTCCCTGAACCGGTAGGCCCAATAAGTAATATATTGCTTTTCTGAAGCTCGACACCATCATTATCAACTTTCGAAAATAA
This sequence comes from Syntrophaceae bacterium UBA3084, assembly GCA_002367335.1. Lineage (GTDB taxonomy): Bacteria > Desulfobacterota > Syntrophia > Syntrophales > UBA6807 > UBA3084. Next base: position 31,490 of record DFBI01000049.1, read on the forward strand.
TCTCTTGTAATGATTATAAACGGCCACGGACAAAACCTTCTTGGGTTTCTCCTGACCTATAACATATTGATCCAGAAAATTCCGTATTTCCCTGGGTTTCGGAATTTCTCTTTTGGATTCTTCTATACTCTGCACTTCAGATTCTTCTTCAATAATATATTTGCAAAGTTCTATACATTCATCACATATATATGCCGAAGGTCCAGCTATGAGTTTTTTTACTTCGTGCTGTTCTTTACCGCAGAAAGAGCATCTGCGACTATTATGTTTATCTTCACCATTTGTATTCTTTCCGGTCATAAGGATGCTCCTTTCACTTTTCCATTCAATACCCTCTTCTCTATTACTTCATCAACGATTCCATATTGTTTAGCCTGTTCACCAGTCATGTAGAAATCTCTGTCTGTATCGCTCTCAATTTTTTTTAAAGGCTGGCCCGTCGAATTTTTCAAGATGTTATTTAACTCCTGCTTTAATCTTAATATTTCTTTTGCCTGTATACCAATATCGGTTGCCTGTCCCTGAAAACCACCAAGAGGTTGATGAATAAGAACTCTCGAATGAGGCAACGAATATCTTTTACCCTTCTCGCCGGCTGCAAGGATTATTGCACCCATGCTCGCAGCCTGCCCCATACAAACCGTACAAACATGCGGTTTTATATAGCGCATTGTATCATAAATAGCCAATCCGGCACTGACAACACCACCGGGTGTATTAAGATAAAAATAAATCTCCTTATCGGGATCTTCAGATTCCAGATAGAGCATCTGGGCTATTAAGAGATTGGAGATTTCATCATCTATAGCTGTACCAAGAAATATAATTCTATCTCTCAACAACCTTGAATAGATATCAAAAGCCCGCTCACCCCTGCCATCTTGTTCAATTACCATAGGAACGAGAGCCATCATTCTTCCCCTGTTTTTTTATTATTACTCTTCTTTACATTCTTGATATCGGATTTTCCCTCGAGAAAATCCAGTGTTTTTTGCTCCAGGATTTCATGCTTGAGATGTTCTTTAATATTATTTGTCTCATAAGAGGCTTTCATGGATTCATAATCCTGAGCCAATTTCCGGGCCAGCTCCCTTAATTTTACTTCAATATCTTTTTCATCAACCGTAATCGATTCTTTTTCGGCAATTTTGTGGATGAGAAGAGAAGTCTTCACCATTTTCTTTGCCTCGCTTTCAAATCTGTCATGTAAATTTGAACTGATTTCGGCAGCTTTTTCTGGATTCATTCCGTTGTTAATCATACGCTGTCGGGCATCAAGCACCATATAATTGATTTGTCTGTTGACAAATACGGATGGTATTTCGAATTCGTTATTTTCCAGAAGCCTGTCTATAATCATATTTTTCAAATCAGTGTTGATCCTTGTTTCATTCTCCTTAATAAGAGATTCTCTTATATCTTTTTTAAGATCTTCCAGTTTGTCATATGCATCAAAGTTTTTTATAAAGTTTTCATCTAAGTCGGGCAATCTTTTCTCTTTAATGTCATTCACCGACACTGAAAATATTCCATCCTTTCCTGCAACATCCTTTGAGGGGTAGTCATCAGGAAACCTCACCTCAATTTCTTTTGATTCTCCCTTATTGACTCCTATTAATTGATCTTCAAACCCTGGGACGAAAATCTTTGAACCGATCTCGAGCGTGTAGTTTTTTGAAGTCAGTTCTTTGCTGGTTTTTCCATCAACTTTTCCTTCAAAATCTATATTAACAAAATCACCCTCAATAATTCCTCTATTATCTTCTATGCTCTCAAAGGCACTGTACATCTGTCGGAGTTGCTCCAGTCTTGTTTCTACATCTTCACCCTTAACTTCATATTCTTCTTTCTCCACTTCAAGGCCGGCGTAATCCTTTGGTTCAAAAACCGGTTCAATTTCAACAGTCGCCGTATATTCAAAATTCTTATTTACTTCTATTCCCTTTTGGTCAATAACCGGATTATCAACAACTGAAATCTTATTTTTCTTTACTGCATCCGCATAAGATTCCCCAACCAGAGTTGATACGGCTTCCTCTTCTGCCTGGTTTTTATAGTACATCTCCAACACTTTTCTTGGTGTCTTGCCAGGCCTGAACCCTTTAACTTTAGCTTTCTTACCAATAACACGATATGCCTTGTCCAACTCTTTTTTAACATCAGCCCAGGAAATTTCAAGCAACATTTTCTTTTTTACAGAACTAATATCTTCGATACTTACTTCAGCTTCTATTTGACCCACAATTTACTCCTTTTCCCATATTTCTAGACCTTTACACAACCAGATCCTGACACGTTGGTGCGAGAGAGGGGAGTTGAACCCCTATCCGCAAAATGCGGGCTGGATCCTAAGTCCAGTGCGTCTTCCAGTTCCGCCACTCTCGCGATACATCCTGCCACATATTTTATTAACTACCCCTTCAATTGTCAACAGGGAATAATAATCCTGGCTCTTAAGGTAAAAGTCCAAGAGAGTGAGCCTGTGGCTAATAAGAGCAACCACCGGCAGATTACGGATAAAGTACAAGGTATACAAAATTAAAGGCCGCCATTAAGGCGGTCCTGATTAGATTACTGGTCGGGGCGAGAGGATTTGAACCTCCGACCCTCTGAACCCCATTCAGATACGCTTCCAGACTGCGCCACGCCCCGACTTTTCATCCTGATAAACTACGAAAAAATAACATGTATAATACAACTATGTCAAGCGTTATAACCCCAATGTCAGATAAGAATCAAAAGTGCACTTTTATTAAATGTTAGAGGAATAGCTATAAAATAGATATAACTATTCTCAGAAACTGGACCGTGCAATAAGGTACATGATAGCCTGCAAAAACATTGAGGAGGCAAGGCGAAATGCACAATCCCCTCTGTGCCTGCCTGAGTAGTTACATGTCAATAAGCTTTTGGTTTGACATTTCATACATGTGAAGATAGTATATTTCAAGAGGTTAAAGGTGATGGTCTCGTAAAAAGTCCCTTTAGCCTGTCATTTCGAGTGAAACGAGAAATCTTTATTCTGCAACCTATTGAAAAGATACTTGCATTTGATGAATCATCTCTTGCCGGTTTGTGGGGCAAATACAAAAATAAAATGGAACAGTTTGATACCACAAAAAAATGGGAAAAAGCGGTTATTATCTTTTTTATTATAAATTCGGTAAGGGTAAAAACCATCTCTTCAATGAGCAGATCATACATCGTCAGGAAAACGAGCCTGACGATAAGAAAACCCAGAACAGCAAGCCCCCATATCTGAAACTTGTCAAATGATCAAAGAAAAATCCGCACTCAAAAGAATAGAAGAACTTCAAGATCTAATCAACTATCATAATAAGCGCTATTATCAATTTGATGATCCTGAAATATCGGATGCTGAATATGATAAGTTGATGACAGAATTGATTCAACTTGAAAATACATACGCCGATCATATCGATTCAACTTATTCTCCAACCCAGCGTGTCGGAGCAGCACCTCTTGAAAAATTTGATACATTCACCCATCTTACACCTATGCTGAGCCTTTCAAATGCCTTTTCTAAAGATGACATCCTGGATTTCAACGAGCGCATAAACAGATTCCTGGATAACGCGAAAGATATTTCCTTTGTTGTCGAACCAAAGCTTGATGGTGTAGCGGTTAATTTGATTTACGAAGGTGGAACTTTTACCGCCGGAGCAACCAGGGGTGATGGAACGGCAGGTGAAAATGTTACGCGAAACCTTAAGACAATACACTCTCTTCCATTACAAATAAAAAACGCTTCAGATATCCCTGATAAAATTGAAATTCGTGGAGAAGTTATTATAGGAATCGATTCCTTCAAAAAACTCAATAAACGCAGGAGTGATGCCGGAGAAACCGCCTTTGCGAATCCGAGAAACGCGGCGGCCGGATCGCTGCGCCAGTTAGACTCCAAGGTCACATCAAAAAGACCGCTTGATATTTTTTGCTATGCTATTGGTTATGCAAAAGGTAAAACATTTAAGAATCAATGGGAGATTCTCCAGACCCTTGCGGGCTGGGGTTTCAAAGTTAATCCTCATGTTAAACAAACAGGGAATATAAATGAGTGTATTCAATACTATGATGAGATGACCCTTTTGAGAGAAGATCTGCACTATGAGATCGATGGTATCGTCATAAAAGTTGATTCTCTGGAAACCCAGGCCCGCCTGGGTGCTGTTTCAAGAAGCCCTCGCTGGGCCATTGCCTGCAAATTCCCGCCCACTCAGGCTACAACGAGCATAGAAAATATTATTATACAGGTTGGCAGAACAGGTGTCCTTACCCCCGTTGCAAAAATGAAACCCGTACCGATTGGCGGTGTGACGGTAAGCAGCGCAACATTGCATAACCAGGATGAAATAAATAAAAAGGATATCCGCATTGGCGACACGGTAATCGTGCAAAGAGCCGGTGATGTAATTCCGGAAGTCGTAAAAGTTATAAAACCTCAGCGTACGGGCAGTGAAAGGATCTTTCACATGCCGGATACATGCCCTTCATGTGGCTCCAGAGTGGTTCGTCTCGAAGGCGAGGCAGCCTGCAGGTGTATTAATTTTGATTGTCCGGCCCAGATCAGGGAAAATATCAAACATTTTGTGTCCAGGGGCGCCATGGATATAGAAGGATTGGGTGAAAAAATAATATCACAGCTGCTTGATGAAAATATTATTAACGATCCTGCAGATCTCTATTATCTCACTAAAAAAGATTTAATCGTGCTGGAACGAATGGCAGATAAGTCGGTTGAAAACCTGCTGGCTTCAATTGAAAGATCAAAAAGTCCTCCTCTGGAAAAATTTATTTTCGCCCTGGGAATCAGACATGTGGGAGAACATATATCAAAAATCCTGACAAAAGAATTTTTCACCCTGGATAATCTGATAAAAGCAACAGCGGACGAATTAACTTCCATCAAAGAGATAGGGCCTGAGGTTGCGGGAAGCATCACAAAATACTTCCGACTTTCTTCCAATTCTAAAATGATTGAAAAACTCAGGAAGGCTGGGGTAAAACCACAAGATGCGACCGAGAAAAAACCATCTGAACTTACAGGAAAATCTTTTCTCTTCACGGGAACACTTGAAAGTTTCCCGAGAAGCAAAGCCAGGGACATTGTTGAATCCTTAGGCGGAAATGTTTCAGTTTCGTTAACAAAAAATACCGATTACGTTGTTGTTGGAAAATCACCAGGTTCCAAACTCGGCAAGGCGCAACAATTAAATATAACTACAATATCTGAGGATGATTTCCTGGAATTGATAAAGGAAACATCGTAATGAAAAGAGTTCACATTTTTGTATCCGGAAAGGTTCAGGGGGTATGCTACCGGGCAGAAACCCGGCGTTATGCCAAAAGTTTCAATCTGAAAGGCTGGGTAATGAACCTCGGAGACGGCAGAGTAGAATGCGTTTTCGAAGGGAAAGAAGAAAACGTCAACAAAATAATAGAATGGTGTAAAATTGGTCCAGACTTTTCCTCTGTACAAGAGGTCAAAATCACAGAGGAACTCTTCACGGGAAATTTTACTGATTTTAGCGTCAGGTACTAATGCGGCAAAGCCGCAAAGGTTCAAGGTCAAAGGCTAAAGGCTAAAGGTTTTTCCTTGCTCCTTGATCCTTGTTTTGTAAACGTTCACGAAACGTTGAAATTAGAAAATAGAAACTGGAAATTTGGCCTTCATACTTTATGTATTGTCAAGGTTTGGTCGAGTGGTTA
>DFBI01000049.1:37328-39950 GCA_002367335.1 Syntrophaceae bacterium UBA3084
TTTCCAATTTCAAGTTTCAAGCCGTGGACGGCTACCTTGTTTTTTACTGCCTGCGCCAACAGCGATGAGTTCTGCTATAAACTGAAGTATTTTCCATCCCTTGTTCAATCAGTTATCTTTTCCGGGGTGATTATTTCTTCTTCATCAAGTGTTGCCTCTGCAATGCCTCTTTGCTTTCTCAAATCTTCAATCTGTCTGAGGGGGCGTTCAAGCTGATTGCGGCGGGTTGAAATCAGCGCGTTATATTCCTTCTGGGCATCTTCTATTTTCCGCCCCATCTTTTCCATTGAACCTACGAAAGCTCCCCACTGTTTATCAAACGCACCAAGAAGTGACATGATTTGAGCCGCCGTCTTTTCCAGATTAAAATTATCCACTGCCTGTGTTATGACAGCCAAAACTGCATACAACGTTATGGGTGAGCAGAGAATGACCTTATTTTTTAATGCTTCGTCCATGAGAAATCTATCGCTCTCATTGATAAAAGAATACACCTGCTCATTCGGTATGAAAACTATTACATAATCGACTGTGTTTTCTTCAGGGTTTATATAATCTCTTGTCGTTACTTCTTTAATTCTGTTTTTAACATCTCTTACAAATTGATTTTGATATTTATCTCTTTCTATTTTTACTTCCGCTTCAAGATACCGCAGATAGTTATCTAAAGGAAATTTTACGTCCATGTTTATCTTAAGTTCGTGTGGTAACAGGAAGGTATAATCAGGGCGCGTATTAACCGTTTCCATAGTCTTTTGTTTAATATAGTTGATTCCTTCTACAAAACCGGCAAGTCTCAAAACATCTTCGGCCATTCGCTCACCCCATTGTCCGCGCACTTTTGTGCTTGCCAGCGCCGCCTTCAGATGCCCCGTAGTTTCCTGAAGCTTCCTTGTCTCCTCAGCAGTAAACCTTAATTGATTTGTCAGTTCTCCAAACTTCTGTTCCCTGTCTTTCTCCAGTTTGATTACAAGACCCTGAACATTTTGTAAATCTCCTTTCATTGCTTCAAGAGTCTGGTCAATCAGTTTTTTCTTTCCCTCGAGTTCTTGTTCTCCCGATTGTGTTTGTTTTGACAGGTTTTCATTGGCAAGCTTCAGAAATTCCTCGGTATTCCTTGACAAAGCATCCAGTGAAAGAGACCCGAATGACTCCTTTATCTTATTGATTAGTACCTCCAGGTCCTGTACTTTCTGAGACTCAGTTTCTGAGATTAACTCCCGTGCAATTGCTTTGGCTTCCTTTCTTTTTAGAGCATAAACTATAAATACAATAACTGCTCCAAAAAATGCACCGGCAATAAAAACGACCAAATATTCCATATAAACAATCCTTAACAAAATCTACTGCGGCAAAGCCGCAAAGGTAAAAGGCGAAAGGCACAAGGTTCAAGGTTTTTCCTTGATCCTTGTGCCTTTTCACTGCCGGTATCAACATCTGCGCAAAAAACGCAGTTGTTGAAAATAAAGACTCTAAATGTACGCCGCACAAACAATCCCGCAGATTGACCTGTCTGCGTACGGCAGACAGGAGCACGCACAGGCAGGCGCAGAGATTGCGGGAAAGGGCCATTTCTGAATGGAAACTAATTAAGACCCATCCCAATAACCAAACCTATAGCAATACCCAGCCCGATAAATATGGAGCCCACCACGATCCCAACGGCTATGTTTTTTTCTGATAACTGTCTGGAAGTATCAAACGGCGTTATTTTATCGAATATTCTGTATCCGATCATCATAAATACGAGTGTCATCAATGCTCCGAATATGGCATAAACAAAATTCAATAATGCGATGGAAAGCTCCATTACCTTAATACCCCCTTAATCTTATTAATTTTTCTGACATAACCAATTGTTTCTGCACTCCGTTTGCGTGTTACTTCAGGCAACGTTTGTGTCACAGATCTCCATAGATTCGGATTCAGTTCTTTTCTTTCTGCTATCTTCTGTGCTTTGATAATATTTCCCCTGCCGGAATTATAAGATCCAAACATGAAATCAAGTCGGTCTTGAAACGAACGTTCAGCCTTCCATATTTTCCACAGCGTCCTGTTATAATAAATGCCGGCGGCTATATTCCAGCGCGGCTGTTCTCTGCTGCCTCTTATATATGTGTTTTTTCTGGTGATTTCTTTAAAGGTCCTGGGCATAATCTGCATAATACCTGAAGCACCGACATGTGATTTAGCCTTTGGCTGCAATCTCGATTCTGCAACAGCTTGAGCTTTGAAATAACGCCAGTCAAAGCCGGGACCAAAGTATCTCTTTGAATACTTTGAAAAGTATCTGTCATATCTTACTACTTTGTTATATCGTTCAAAGGCTTGCACCTGAAACGGTATAAGAATCAATACAACAGTAATAAAAATTTTCTTTACCATTTTGTCTCCTGCAAAACATATTTGTATCGCGAAAGCACGAAAGTATGAAAACACGAAAGAAAAGAGATTACCATAATATAAAAATATTGCGTCCGGGTGTCAAAGAAAAAGATGACCCTGTCAGACAAAAAACTTAAGTACATTGTTTTTTTACCGATTTAAATATGACAGTCTCGTAAAAAGTCAAACTTCCCCTCTCCTGGCGGGAGGGGATTAAGGGGAGGGGGACGTAAGTAC
>DFBI01000049.1:40096-42966 GCA_002367335.1 Syntrophaceae bacterium UBA3084
AATGCCGACGTGTCGGCATAGTGGAGCTTTTTACAAGTCCATCAAATATCAAAACCGCTCTTTCGTAAATTTGTGCCTCTATGTCTTTGAACCTGAGTATTTACTATTTAACAAGATAACAAATAGTTGGAAAAATCAACAATAATTGATTTTTATGTTGACAATAAGTAATCTTAACCAATATATGTTAGCGAGTTACCGATAAGCTGTTTCTATGCCTATGACATATTGATATAAGAGCGGCATGGTTGGTTAATTGATCACCGAAAAAATATTTTATGAAAGGAATAAATTATGACCCTCACGAAAGCTGAAATTGTAAAGAATCTACATACCCATACAGGTTTTTCAAAGGAAAGGTGTACGGGGCTTGTTGAAAGAGTTTTCGAGTTGATGAAAGAAGAGCTGGAAAATGGGAATGATGTCCTTATCTCAGGATTCGGAAAATGGTTAGTCAATCAAAAAAATCCGAGAAAAGGGCGAAATCCTCAAACAGGTGAGGAATTAATGCTGGATAGCCGCAAGGTAGTCACCTATAAGTGCTCCCGCAAGCTGAAAGAAATTGTAAATTCCGGCTTATAAAGTATGTAAGTTCTTTTGTTTTACACACTAATAAAAAGACATTTTCCTATGACCACTAATATCCAGTGGGCTTTATTAGTTATAAAGCATTTACACAGCTACAGAATGGGCATTAACAAAAACTCGATTTTATATATTTTCTTTCTCGATCCTTCCGTTCATACTCTTTCACAGAAAAAGAGTGTCTTATAGTTTTCTCATAAACAGATAAGGGGAAAATGAGCAGGATGAATCAATCGAAAAGTCTTCTTCATGTTGACCCTGAAAATATCAGAAAAATACCACAGGAAGAATCTCTTGTTCCACCCTGGTTATTTAAACACCAGGATCTGACCAATAAACTTGAATCTGCAAGTATAGTAGATCAAACTAAATTGGTCAATAAATTAAATTACATCCACTTCATCAAGAAATATCTATTCGTATGCTTTATCCACCCAAAATACGAAGAAAGAATCCTTATAAAAGCTTATCCGGAACCCTGTTTAGGTGACGAGGTCACCTGCCGGTGGATGAGGGGCAACGCTTCTAATTTAAATCTGGAAAATTATCAATTCCAACAATTAATAATTGCAGATGGACAGTCCATCATCCTGGTGCCGGGCATAATAAAAAAGATGGACTCTCTTGGTCTGACAATCCAACTCCCGGATACAAGCTATGATCTATGCCAAAGGAAAGCCAACCGTTTTATCTGTCTTGACATCGAGGCCGAGATAATTCAGAATGGCGTTCTGATAAAAGGAATCCTGGTAGATTTTAGTCCTCTTGCCTTTTGCGTTCGAATCTTACCCGAATCACCCTCCCCTTTTATATGGTTTAATGTTGAAGTACCGACCATAGTCCATTTACGAAACAAAAAAGAGATTCTTTTTGCCGGTCTTTGCCATTGTATTCGTCAAATGAATGATATTATGGGAAGGGAAATCGTTTTTGCTCCCTTAGAGGATACAATTGCACGATTCAAAAAATCGAAAGTACGAAGTCCCCGGCGCCAGATGGTTCCACCACCAACTATCACCTTTAACCATCCTTTCTTTAAAAGAAAGATTAAGAGGGAAATTTACGACATTTCTAATTCAGGGTTTTCAGTTTACGAAAATATCAAAGAAGAGGTACTCATGCCGGGGATGATAATTCCCGAGCTTACCATTAAATATGCAGGCGCCTTTGAAATGAAATGTAAAGCTCAAGTAATATATCGACGGTATAAAAATGAAGAAGATAAAGCCCGCATCGGGCTGTCAATTCTTGACATGGATATGAAAGAATTCACAAGGTTGACTCAGATCCTTGATCAGACGACAGACCCTCATAATAATATTTCCAGTAAAGTTGATATGGACGCCCTCTGGGAATTCTTCTTCGAAGCGGGCTTTATATATCCAAAAAAATATCATTTCATCAACTCTTTCAGAGGTGATTTTAAAGAAACTTATAGAAAACTGTATCAGGAGAATCCTGAGATAGCCAGGCATTTTACGTATGAAAAGAACGGGGAAATATACGGTCATATTGCAATGGTAAGGGCATATGAACGGGCCTGGATGATTCATCATTTTGCTGCAAAACCAATGGGAAACAAACTGCCGGGGTTCATGGTATTAAAACAAATCATCCATTACCTGAACGGTGTTTACAGATTACCATCTGCAAAGATGGACTGTGTAATTACTTATTTCCGACCGGAAAATAAAATCATCGATCGAATATTCGGGGGCTTTGCCAGATATCTTAAAAATCCCCAGGGCACCTCTCTCGATCTGTTTTCATACCTTGTCGTCCCAAAAGAACTAACAAACAGTGAGCTTCCCGGAAACTGGAGTTTACGGGAATGTACAACTATGGACCTGTGGAAGCTTGGACTCTTTTACAAATATCAATCCGGTGGTCTTCTCATGGATGTCCTCGGTCTGGGAGAAGAAAACTCAAACAATTCATTAGAAACAATTTTCAGCAGGCAAGGTTTTATAAGAAAGCTAAAGGCATATTCACTAATCCGCGATGATGACCCGGTAGCTTTCCTTATTGTAAATCAATCGGACTTGGGGTTTAATCTATCCGAACTTTTAAATGGCATAAAAATTATTGTAACCGAACCGGAATTTTTGCCATGGGATATACTTACCATTGCCATATCCCAATTATCATACAACTATAATACTGGAAATATTCCCCTTCTGATATATCCCTCGGAGTATACTGAACGTCAAAATATCCCCGTGGAAAAGCAATATCAGCTCTGGATATTAAATCTTCCTCACTATGGAACAGAATATCTGGAATAC
>DFBI01000002.1:0-5251 GCA_002367335.1 Syntrophaceae bacterium UBA3084
AGCGTTCGACTGAGCTCACGCCGACGTCTCACGCCGAAGCCATTTTTTGCAAGAATCTTACAACTAAGGGGCTAATGCCCATCAAAACTTATCTAGCGGAGGATTATGTAATGGAGCTTCATCGATCTTCTTATGATTCTTAATGCGAACCTTTCTGCCGACAATTTCAAGTTTTCCTTCCGCATAAAATTGAATGGCCTGAGGAAATATCCGGTGTTCCTCTTTAAGAATCCTCTGCTGAAGCGTATCGGCAGTATCGTCATCATAAGCGGGGATGACGGATTGAATGATAATCGGACCTGTGTCAACACCTTCATCCGCGAAATGGACAGTACATCCTGAAAATTTCACGCCGTAGTCAAATGCCCTTTCCTGGGCATGGATACCTTGAAAGGATGGAAGGATGGCGGGATGTATGTTCATGATTTTCATTGGAAAGGCTTTTATAAAAAGGGGGGTTAATACCCGCATGAATCCTGCCATGATAACCAGTTCAACTTCATAAGATTTGAGGATATCAATCATTTTTTGATCAAACTGTTGCCGGTCATTAAAATCATTATGATCAATAAAAATGGCAGAGATATTGTGCTTTTTTGCCCTTTCCAGCGCATAAGCATCCGGGTTATTGCTAATAACCACTTTGATCACTGCGTCAAGATTACCTTTTTCTGACTGATCTATGATTGATTGGAAATTAGACCCGCTGCCGGATACAAGAACGCCAATGTTAATGTTATTATTCATTTGCTTCCTCAAAAAGAACAGATGGTTGACTCTCTCCCCTTTTGGCTACTGAACCAATTACAGAAGCTTTCTCGCCGAGGGCTTCAAGTCGATCCAATAATTCTTTTGATTCTTTTTTAGAGACGACCACCATCATTCCTATACCCATGTTGAATACTCTAAACATTTCCATTTCATCGATGTTTCCTTTTTCCTGGATAATCGTGAAAATTGGAGGCATATCCCAACTATTTCTGGTGATAACGGCCTGGCATCGATTGGGTATTATGCGGGGAATATTGTCTATAAATCCGCCTCCGGTGATGTGAATCACTCCTTTTATGCTGAAGTTCTTGATTATATTCAGCAAGCTTTTTATATAGATTCTTGTCGGACGAAGAAGTTCCAGGCCAACGGAATATTCAAGACCTTCAATCATATCATTGCCGTTCAGATTCAAATCTTCAAACAATACCTTCCTGGCAAGAGAAAGACCATTACTGTGAATACCACTGGAAGCCAGCCCGATGATCTGATCCCCGACTTTGATCTCTGACCCATCAATCAACTTGTCTCTCTCAACAACTCCGACACAGAAACCGGCAAGATCATACTCTCCATCTTTATAAATACCGGGCATTTCGGCTGTTTCTCCGCCGATAAGAGCGCAACCGGACTGTTTGCACCCTTCGGCTATACCCTCGATGATTTGCACGCTTGTTTCAAGATTTATTTTCCCTGTAGCTATGTAATCGAGAAAGAAAAGAGGCTCAGCTCCCTGGACAATCAAATCATTTGTGCTCATGGCTACAAGATCAATTCCGATGGTATCATGTTTTCCCATCATCTGGGCTATTTTCAGCTTCGTGCCAACTCCGTCTGTAGATGACACAAGGACCGGGCTTTTATATTTTTCCGTGTCGAGATGAAACAACCCCCCGTAACTGCCAATATTGCCAAAGGCTTCCTTACGTGATGTAGATTTAATAAATGGCTTTATTTTTTCTATAAAACTGTTGGCCTTGTCTATATCGACGCCGGCATCCTTATATGACACTGATTTTTTCTTTACCATAGAAAATACCTCACAAACTGAATTTCATATAAAATAAATGGATATTAATTTGACTAATGCGAAAGAACTAACTTAATTCATGTGAAAAGTCAATTCTTTCCTTGTAAATAGCAGGCATATCTGTTAGTTAAATTAACGCTTTATATGTGAATTTACTTCGCAATCAGGGTAATATATAATGGCAAATCTCAATGAAATTATCAAGAAAATAGAAACCCCACTGATATTTCTATCGAAAAATTCCTATCAGAACCTCCATCTCGTTAAAGATTTTGAAACGAGTATGTCGGGGCTTATTGACAGATTAAAGACGATTAATGCTTCGCTAAAACAAGGAGATATGTCAAAAAACGAATTTGGCAATATCGTCTCTTATCTCGATGAGACTTTCTTAAATTTTGATAATCTTTCCCTTGCCGAAAAGAAGAAACATATTGCGGTGGCGCTTCGATTGGTAAAGGAAATGCAGCTTCTCTCTTTTGACATTAATACTGAAGAATCACCGGACACATCCGGCACAACAGGAGAAATTAAAACCGGTTTTGACAAGTTGTCTCTTCCAGTTCAATACGTAAAGGGGGTGGGTCCGGGAATTGCTCGACTCCTCGGCAAAAAGAATTTAAAAACCGTAGAGGATATGCTCTACTTCCTGCCGAGGAGATATGAGGACAGGCGCTCCGTTAAAAAGATATCACAGGCACAAATCGGCAGCAGGGAAACCGTAATCGGAGAAGTCATCAGTGCAGAGGTGCAGCATTACAGGAAAAAAAAGGTATTTGAAGTAACCATTGATGACGGAAGCGGCAAGCTCACGGCTAAATGGTTTAAGGGAAATCACGCCTATCTGCGGAAGACATTTAAAAAGGATGCAAGGGTAATTTTTACAGGGGAGGTGAGAGAGTTTCTCTTCGCTAAAGATATGATTCACCCGGATTTTGAAATTATCAGCAGTAAGGATGAAAACACAGACGATTTTCTCCATTTCAAAAGAATTGTTCCCATCTATTCGGAGACGGAAGGACTGCATCAAAAATATATAAGAAAGATAATGATGGGAGCAGTTGAGAATTACTCTCAATATGTTTCAAGCCCCATCCCTAATGAAATATGTGAAAGACAGCATCTCGCCGACATCAATTATTCCATAAAAAACGTCCACTTCCCGGAAGCTGATCAGGATATGGATCTATACAACAATATGAAATCGGCGGCACATAGAAGACTGGTGTTTGATGAATTCTTCTTCTTCGAACTGGGAATGGCCCTCAAGAAAAAGGGATATGTCCTGGAAAAAGGGATTCCATTTAACACAACCGGAAAACTTTATGACAAATTCTGTAAGATACTTCCATTTGAAATGACCGATGCGCAGAAAAGAGTAATAGAAGAGATTAAGGCAGATATGGGCAGCGTTTTTCCCATGAACAGGCTCCTCCAGGGTGATGTCGGATGTGGTAAGACAGTCGTTTCAATGGCGGCTATGGCCTGCGCGTGTGAAAACGGTTATCAGGCGGCCATCATGGCGCCCACAGAAATACTGTCCGGCCAGCACTACTCCAATATAAAGGAATGGTCTTCAATGCTTGGGCTTGAAGTTGCGCTACTCACCGGCGGCAAAAAAACGCTGGAGCGGAAAGAGGTTTTGCAAAAGACAGCATCAGGTGATGTGGATATTATCGTCGGGACCCATGCGCTGATTCAGGAAGGTGTTGAGTTTAAAAAGCTCGGTTTTGTTGTGATAGATGAGCAGCATCGCTTCGGAGTAGTCCAGCGAGCGACTCTTAGGGGGAAGGGGATAAATCCGGATGTTCTCGTTATGACAGCCACCCCGATTCCGAGGAGTCTTGCAATGACGGTTTATGGAGATCTCGATATTTCCGTCATAGATGAAATGCCCCCTGGCAAAAAACCGATTCGCACAAAGCTATTCTACGAAAAGTCCCGTGATAAGGTCTATGAGGTAATACGAAACGAACTAAAAAAGGGGAATCAGGCCTTCATCGTCTATCCGCTGGTGGAAGAATCTGAAACACTGGACCTGAAGGATGCCACACGGATGGCTGAACACCTTCAAAAAGATATATTCCCGGAATACGGGGTAAAGCTGATACACGGAAGAATGAAAGGCGCCGAAAAAGATGAAATCATGGCAGACTTTTCAGAGGGAAAAGCGGACATACTTGTTTCTACCACGGTGATAGAGGTGGGTATAGATATTCCACAGGCATCTCTTATGGTCATAGAGCATGCCGAAAGATTCGGCCTCTCACAACTGCACCAGTTGAGGGGCAGGGTAGGGAGAAGCGACATCCCATCCTATTGTATCCTGCTCGCCGGTTACGCGAGATCCAATGTTTCAAGGAAAAGACTCCGCATAATGGAAGAGACAACTGACGGTTTCAGGATAGCGGAAGAAGATCTGATCATAAGGGGACCCGGCGAATTTATGGGAACCAGACAATCGGGACTTCCCGACTTCAGGGTAGCGAATATATTGCGTGACGGAAGAATATTAAACGAAGCTAGGAAAGAAGCCTTTTCACTTGTCGAAAACGATCCCTCCCTGGAAAAACCGGAGCACGCACTCCTGAAAGATGTACTTCTGAAAAGATGGGAAGGAAGACTCGACCTGGCAAAAACCGGCTAATCAAGTGTCTGAACGAAAAGACCGTTCAGACACAATTTTACATGAGGAAATAAATAACCATGCAACCCATTAATCCCAATGAATATCAACATATCGTTTTCTTTACCGGCGCTGGGATGTCTGCCGAAAGTGGCGTTCCCACATACCGGGGCAGGGGAGGTATATGGAACGAATATCGGTGGGAAGAATATGCCTGCCGGGAAGCTTTTGACCAGGATCCCCTGAAAGTGCTGAAATTTCACGAATTGCGCCGTAAAGCCGTACTTAAATGCCGGCCCCATGCCGGACATTTTGTGATAGCGGAACTGCAAAAAACGCACCCAAAAGTCACTGTCGTGACACAGAATATTGACGGCATGCACCAGCGGGCAGGCAGTAAAAACGTCATGGAACTGCACGGCAGTCTCTGGCGTCTCAGATGTCCCATGCATGGCATTACTGAAGATATCGGCGAAAAATACAAAAGCTACAAGTGTGAACATTGCGATAACTGGCTTCGACCCGATATCACGTGGTTTGGCGACATGCTGGATGAATTTGTCATAAATCAGGCCGTCATTGCATTCAGGGAATGTGACCTCTTTGTCGGCATAGGCACATCCGGTGTCGTCTATCCGGCAGCCGGTTTCCCCAGGATTGCAAAGGAATACGGTGCGAAATGTGTCGAGATCAACCCCGAACAGACTGAAATGTCTTCCATGTATGATATAAGCATCCAGTCAACAGCGGGCGAAGCACTGCCCCACCTTTTTCAAAAAACGGAATAATCAACCAAGACCTTTGAATAACGTCCCCTTTTGCCC
>DFBI01000002.1:5265-9322 GCA_002367335.1 Syntrophaceae bacterium UBA3084
GTTAAAATTTTCGCCTTCCTTGAAGTTGAACAAAATTGAACATTCTGCAAAGGTCTCCAACCTTGATGTCTTCGTAAAAAGTCGAAAAAGTTGTCATTGCGAGCGAAGCGAAGCAATCTCGTGCTGCCAGGAGCTAACTTGGCATAATCCAAGAGCTTGCCACGGCCTTCGGCCTCGCAATGACGAAAGCTTGTACGTCATTGCAAGCTTGCCACGAGACTACCCCTTTCGGTATATGGTTTCTCTAAGTGATATTTCTTAAATTACATTTCCCCTGCAATCTCGGAATGTTACAAAGTTCAAGAGAATACTCCCTGAAAGTATGAAAATCCCGAGAATGATAAAGCCTGAATCAAAAAGCCCCGCGTCACCCAAGATTCCGATTCCAGCGGGAAAGAGGCCGGCCCCAATCATAAAACTGATAGGTATGGCAAGCGAAACTGCCAGGTTCCTGCTCCGGGGCGGAACAGCCATTGAAAGGAGAGCAAATCCCACGGGGAAAAAACAGACGGCAAAAACAGGCTGAAAGAGAACGAACAGCTTAATCCAGTACGTGTTGGCGAAGCCTAAGAGAATCGTTATAATCCCTGTGAGAAAGAAGACAACCTTCATCGTCTTTGCTGCGCCAAAACGGTCTCCCGCCCAACCCCCCAGGAAAACCATAAACAGGGGTGAGATCCTCGACACAGCGATGATCGTATTCGCCTCCACTTTGGGTATCCCGTGGTTTGTAACGAGATAGAGGGGAAGCATGGAATACACGCCGACCGTGCTGCTTATCCCCAAACTGAACAATATGATCATGACAAAGAAAGATGGTTTCATGAAAAGGTGACGAATTAAAACAAAATTTGGTTTCTCGCCGTAGAATTCACCACCCCTTCCGTATAAAGCAAAGGAAAATCCAACGAGGATAGAAGCAACACCTGTCACGCCCATAACACATCGCCAGGAAAACCATATCATCAGTACCTCTACCATAAGGGGAGCCGCTATAAATCCCAGATTCGGGGCCAGCTCATGGATGGCAAGCGCTTTTCCCCACTGGCGACTATCAACCAGGCCGGTAATAGTTGCTATCCCGGATGGAAGATAGATTCCAGTAACAAGTCCCAGGGCGAGAGTACATGCACCAAAGCCCCATGCTGTTTCGGTAAAACAAACAGCTATCAAAACAAAGCCGGCCGCGACAGAAGAGATAATAATTGTCAGCCTGTGAGAGATTCGAGAAGAGATAAAACCCGATCCTGCAAGCGAGATAAAATAACCGACAGTTATGGAAAAGAAAAAAAATCCCATCGCGCCATGACCAAGCCCCATATCATGTTCGATGGTGGGTGTCAGGGGCGAAAGCAAAATCCTGGAGGTAAAATTAAAGAAAAAAATCACTGTCAAAAAAACAATAATGGTAAAATGCGGGCGCAGTCCTGATCCGCTTTCAACCCCTGAGGGACTATGCATGCCTGGTATGGAACATTTATCGGTCATAACTGTTGTTACCTGCTTGGCGATTGGGGGTAAAATTGCAGACGCCCAATCCCGCGCTCAACTATTATGGTGAAAGACTGGAAATTCCCTGCCTGTATCAGTTAAGACAGTCTCGTAAAAAGTCGAAATATGCACAATTTTGTCATTCCCGTGAAGCTTGTCCTCGACTCCGATCGGGGAACGGGAATCCAGTCTTTTCAAGTGCTTATCCATATATGGATTCCCGTTTTCACGGGAATGACAGACTTTTTACGAATGCATCAGTTAACACTGTTCCTTTTTCCTTGAACCTGCTATATCGCTCGCTACTCTTCTTTTAATCGGCGCTTTTCTCAAGAATTTTACTGCGGGTATCCAGATACTCCGGTTTGCGTTCGATCGTTAACGCCCGGTCGATGAATGCCTTTGCCTCCGCTATGCGGCCTTGTTCATACAGGAGATACGCGAGATTATTTAAGAGGTCGGGATTGTCGGCATCGATGTCGAGGGCTTTTCGAAACGATTGTTCCGCCTTGTCGAGATTACCTTGCCTGTAGTAGAGATTACCGAGATTGAAGCAGGGTACGGCCCAGTCGTCCTGTTTTTTTAGCGCCTTGTGATATTCTTTTTCGGCAAGGTCAAACATTCCCTTATTTTCGTAGACGACTCCGAGATCATTGTGCTCGGGCGCCGATAAGGGATCGTCGAGGACAATAATTTGCGGCATGGCGCATGACCAGAGGGCAATGCAACAGAAAAGAAAAACAGCCGCTATCGATATACCACCAGGTAGATGCTGCCTATCTTCTTCCATAGTTTCGTGAATTCTTCATAATCGTATAGTTTTGATGCCTCATATCCGCTGTGGGCAATAAAGCCTTCCTCGCTATACCCGATGATGACGAGATAATGCGGCCGCGATACGAAC
This sequence comes from Syntrophaceae bacterium UBA3084, assembly GCA_002367335.1. GTDB lineage: Bacteria > Desulfobacterota > Syntrophia > Syntrophales > UBA6807 > UBA3084. The sequence continues at coordinate 7,661 of DFBI01000002.1, forward strand.
CACCGCCCTTGATCCACCAATACGATGACGGGCTTCTTCCGGCGCAGGAATTCCTTTATCCGTGCCACGGAACCACGGTCCGCTGTCGTCTTGAATCCTCTCGACCGGGCAAAATTTTCCAGATCTGAAATGAGGGACCCATGAAGTTTCGCGTCGTAGGTTGCCGCTCCGATTGTTTGCTGATCGATCGTGTCGCCATAATACGACATGACGGACGCCAACGCTGCAGGACCACAAAAGTTTGTGTCCTGACGGATGAAAGGAACGCCACTAATCATAAATGATGTGGCTTGTGCGGAGATAAGAATCAGCAGCAAAAGTGATCGCAATACTTTATTACCTGATGACTATCTCTTTATCGAGAAGCTTCAAAATTACGATGACAAGAAGCGTGATGATGAGTAAGCCAATCACGACACCGATGCCGTCGCCACCGGCTAAAACCTTTTCCGATGCCTGGGCCAGGAGATGCCTTTGCTGATCAGTCATAAATTGCAATTTTGCGTTGATTTCCTCCTGGGTCAACCCATAAGCAGCCAGTTTTTCCTGGACGAGTTTATTTTCCAACGCACGTTGTATCGTCTCTGAATCTTTGCTCTGCATCCTTTCATGATCTGCCTGTTGCGACGACATGCGCGACTGAACCATAGCCGCTGCTGCCGGCGACGTTACGAAGAAAGCCATTATGAGCGCAATCAATAAGGCAAGAGTCGGTCTCCTGAATTTTGTAATCATTTTACCCTCCTGTGCATGCGATAGTTGCTTCCACTGATCAGATACCGATCTGTCATTTTTTAAAAAATCACTCGAAACCGAGGTCATCGAGTATCTGGAATTATTATATTGAAAGGACCGGAATGTCAAACCTAAAATCGCTCTATCACCAGCCCCGCATTGCGCATTATCATACGCTCTTCTCTCAATCCTTAATCCAAAATTAAGAATTCAAAATTCATAATTGTATTTATATCCTTGATCTTTGATCTGTAAACCTCGCAATTCTGCTATTTCAGGCGTATAAATACCATTATCAACTATTTAATTTTAGAATATTTTTTGAAATAGAAAATTTAGTTTTCCGCCCGGCAATCTATTCCAGTAAATCAAGCGGGCTTTTGACTCCCTGTCCCCCCTGGCGCAACACATGGGTGTAAACCATGGTTGTGGAAAGATCATTATGCCCCAGAAGGCTTTGAATTGTCCGGATATCAGTACCTGTCTGCAAAAGGTGTGTCGCAAAAGAATGCCGGAAAGTATGGGACGTGACTCGTTTAGTAATATCAGCCAGTTTAACCGTCCGCTTAATGGCCCTGTCCAAAGAGGAAGGGTCCATATGATGTCGGCGTGTCACGTTTTTACGCGGATCGTGTGAGAGTTTGGTTGAAGGAAAAACATATTGCCATCCCCATTCTTTGCCGGCATGGGGATACTTTCTGTCTAATGCGTGCGGCAAATATACCTCGCCGTAACCCTTCGCCAAATCGTGTTCGTGGATTAATTTAACACGTTCAAGATGTATGTTTAACGCCGGCTTGACACTTTCCGGAAGTGGAACCAGCCGGTCTTTATCACCTTTACCGCTGTGAACCCTGATTTCATTTATTTCAAAATCAATATCTTTAACTCTAAGACGGATACATTCCATCAGCCTCAAACCACTTC
>DFBI01000068.1 GCA_002367335.1 Syntrophaceae bacterium UBA3084
GATGACCGCAGATACAAGGTGTTTGGTATGGTTACAGACATGGACTGGGAAGGTGAAAAGCCGATAAACTGGCTGCATGAAAGATGCGGTAAGAGTGAAGTAGCCCATGCAGTAATGAAAGATGATCTTGCCGGTGGCAAACTTCCATCAGACGATTTTGGTAAAAACGCCGCCTGGTGGTGGATCATGATATTGGCGTTTAATCTGAATGCAACGATGAAGAAGCTGGCGATGGGAGTTTCCTGGATATCAAAGAGAATGAAAGCCATTCGGTTTTCCTTTATTAATCTTCCTGGACGTGTAATAAAACGTTCCCGCAGTTTAATAATCCGGTTAACCAAAAACAATCCGGCGATGGAGTTGTTGATCAATGCCCGCGAGAAGATTGCAATGCTTCAGCCTGCTCCCTCCGGATAGACTGCAAAGCAGGAAAAAAGAAAGTAAAATTGTTTATCAAGGCGGATGTGCGCTTAAAAATGGCCGATCAGTGGTGATTTTAGAAGGTTACAGTAATGCCAAGAGGTTTTCCTGAAATTTTTGAAAAAAATACCTCTTCCAGCGATCAAAATATCCATATCTTCTTTTAGGTGGTGGATTTGGGAAAATTATCTTGACATGATTGTTTATTTGTATAATATAGAAAATGTAAGCCTTTTGGAAATTCCCCAAATGTGGTCTTAAATATGCTAAAAGTTCTTCAGCATATGGGATATTTAAACTTACTACGCTAAAGATTTGCGCCACAAGTTTTCCAATATCTTGGCTGAGAATCTACAATTATCCCAGGTAAATAAAATTAGATCATAGTAAAACAAGCGATATAGAGTAATTGATAATATGTTCGACCATCAAAAACGTATCTTCAGGGTTTTTGTCTGGTAATTTTTATACAAACCCTTCCATGTTGAAGTGTTTCCGCGGTTCTTAATAAACTACCAATTTATCGTATCTACAAACAGGTGGTCATTTCTAGATTGGAATATGGTCTTGGGGTCAGGTATTTATATTCCTGTCACAAATATTGACAGAGAACCACCTTTGCCATTTGATTCTTTGTGTCAAGAATGAAGACTTGNNTGACCCCAAGAATACATAATCTTTTGGTAAAACGCAATATTTCCAAAATTGTTGTGGATGTATATTTAGAGGAGAGAAAACTATGAACATTTCAGATGTGAAAAAACAATCTATTGGCGAACTCACTACTTTGGCAAAAGAACTGAAAGTGCCGGATGCGGCCGGAATGAAAAGACAGGATCTGATTTTTGCCATTCTTCAGGCTCAGGCTGAAAAAAATGGCGTCATTAGGGAGGAAGGCGTTCTGGAAACACTGCCGGATGGTTTCGGATTCCTGCGATCCGGTGGTTTTAATTATCTTCCCGGTCCAGACGATATTTATGTTTCTCCTTCTCAGATAAGGAGATTTAATCTTCGAACAGGAGATACCATTGGAGGAGAGGTAAGGCCTCCCAAAAATGGAGAGAAATATTTTGCTCTCTTAAAGGTGAATTACATAAATTTTGAGTCTCCCGAAGCAGCAAAGGATAAAATACTTTTTGACAATCTTACGCCTCTTTATCCTGATGAAAAAATATTGTTAGAATCGGATCAAAAAAATTATTCGACAAGAATTATGGATCTTTTTTCACCCATAGGGAAAGGCCAGAGGGGATTGATCGTATCGCCGCCGAGAGCAGGTAAAACAGTTTTGCTCAAAGATATAGCCAACAGCATTACCGCCAATCATAAAGAAGTTATACCTATGGTTCTGTTGATTGATGAACGTCCCGAAGAAGTTACAGATATGGAAAGAAGTGTTAGTGGGGAGGTTATTTCTTCTACCTTTGACGAAACGGCTCAAAGACATATCCAGGTTTCGGAAATGGTACTTGAAAAAGCAAGGAGACTGGTTGAACACAACAGGGATGTCGTGATACTTCTTGATAGTATTACCAGGCTTGCCAGAGCCTATAACTCCGTCATTCCTCCCAGCGGGAAAATTCTTTCCGGTGGAGTTGATTCTAATGCACTTCATAAACCAAAAAGATTTTTTGGTGCTGCTAGAAATATCGAAAACGGTGGAAGTCTGACCATTATTGCAACAGCTCTTGTTGAAACGGGCAGCAGGATGGATGAGGTTATCTTTGAAGAATTCAAGGGAACGGGAAATATGGAACTGCATCTTGATCGAAGAATTGCTGACAGGAGGATTTTCCCAGCCTTTGACATTATTCGTTCTGGCACGAGAAAGGAAGAACTGTTAACATCAAAAGATGATTTAAACAGGATATGGATACTACGAAGGCTTTTACAGGAAATGAATCCCGTAGATGCCATGGAGTTTATCATAGGCAAAATCCGAAAAACTGAAACCAACAAAGAGTTTCTTGATTCAATGAAACAGTAATGTGAAATAGATCATCTCCCGATTGGATGTAGTTAATTAGGGTAAAATAAGTGCATTATCTACAATTATCCCAGAGGGTTCAAGGGGTCGCGTGAAATGCTAAGAAATTACAAGCAGTTGAAAGTCTGGAATTCTTGCACCCGAGAAGCTGAGCAGTTACGAACACATTGCTATTTGTAGCTCTTGAGTTGTCTGGATTATTTTCTTGAAAATTAAAGGGAAAAATAGATATAATTAAACATTCAGTATAATAAACATTCACAAAACTGGAGAAAATGGGAAAATATCCAAATGTAGTTCTTTCGGAGCAGATTTGCAGCGTTGGCTGAAGGAGGATAAGAGGAATATGAAAAAAGGTATTCACCCGAAATACACAGATGCTACAATAACATGTGTGTGTGGGAATGTTATTAAAACGAGGTCTACCAAAAAAGATATCAAGGTAGAAATATGTTCAAATTGTCATCCCTTCATTACGGGGGAACAAAAGATCGTCGATACTGCCGGTAGGATTGAAAGTTTCAGGAAAAAATATTCAGGTGTGGAAACAAAGAAAAAGAAGTAAACCTGACACAGTCGCAAAAAGTCGGAATAGGCCAATCTGTCATTTCGACCGCAGGGAGAAATCTTGTGTTTTTAGAATGTTACATCGTAAAGATTTCTCACATTCGTTCGAAATGACACGTTTAAAGACTTCCAAGTAACTAAAATTTACAAAATCGCCGTAACTTATTGATACTTCTCAACATATGCCAAGTAATACACGAATTTTAAATAATGCAAGTTACTTCCAATTATAATGTCCCGACTCGTCGGGGCATAGCGGAGCTTTTTACGACTTTGTCAAACTTGATGGTCTTGCAAAAAGTCGTACTTCCCCTCCCTTGGTGGGAGGGGATAAAGGGGAGGGGGACGTAACTTGTTGGAATGCCAGCTTTATCACCCTCACCCCAACCCTCTCCCATCAAGGGAGAGGGGGTATTTTCGACTTTTTACGAACGCATCAAACTTGTTACGTGAAAAATATCCTCAAGATCTTTTAGCCTTGCAGCAGTAATTTCCCATAGCATAACAGGTTCTTGATTTTATTAGTCTGGTCGCCATTGTAGCTCCTGCCTGTATTTTACTCAGTGGTTATCGTAGGAGTATTATGTTTAAAAAACTCAAAGGTATTGAAGAAAGGTATAATGAGCTGGAGGGAATGTTAAGCAATCCCGAGATAGTGAAGAATCGCTTAGAGTTTCAGAAGTGTGCGAAAGAATATGCCGACCTTTCCGATGTGGTAAAAAACTTTAGAAAATATGAAAAGACGGGTATCCAACTTGAGGAGAACCAGGAACTTCTTCGCGAGAGCGATGAAGAGTTAAAAGAATTGATAAAAGAAGAAATTTCTCAACTTCAAGAAGAACTTGGAATCCTGCAAAATAAGTTAAAGATCCTTTTACTTCCAAATGATCCAAATGATGACAGGAATGTCTTTTTAGAAATCAGAGCTGGTACAGGTGGGGAAGAAGCGGGACTTTTCGCTGCGGATCTCTTTCGTATGTATGCACGATATGCGGAGATGTCTGGTTGGAAAGCGGAGGTTGTCAGTTCCAGCCCTTCAGGTGGTGTGGGGGGGTTCAAAGAGGTCATTATCCTGGTAGAGGGGAAAGGCGCATATAGTAAATTAAAATATGAGAGCGGTGTTCACCGCGTACAAAGAGTTCCTGTTACAGAAGCTCAGGGAAGGATACATACCTCTGCCGTGACCGTGGCGGTTCTTCCCGAAGCGGAAGATGTGGAGATCTCTATAGATCCAAACGACCTGAGAATAGATGTTTATCACTCAACGGGGCATGGAGGTCAGAGTGTCAACACGACAGACTCTGCCGTCAGGATTACACATATTCCCACAGGATTGGTTGTTACATGTCAGGATGAAAAATCGCAGCATAAAAACAGGGCAAAGGCCATGAAGGTGCTCCGGGCAAGGCTCCTTGATCAAATGAGGGAAGAGCAAAACACACAAATTTCGGAAACAAGAAAAAACCAGGTAGGGAGTGGTGATAGGAGTGAAAGGATAAGAACATATAATTTTCCCCAGGGACGGGTTACTGATCACCGGATTGGTCTTACTCTTTACAATTTAGAAAATATTCTTGCCGGAGACATTCAGAACATCATCGATGCTCTTGTAACCTATCACCATGCCGAATCGTTAAGGGCCGCTGCTTCTTAAAAACCCCCACCCTGTCTCATTTCGTGACTTAATGGCTGAATATTACTCGAAAGGCAAACTTATGCAGAGTATTGTTGTTGGAGTGTTGGAGTAATGAAAGTTCATAATTCAATTTCCCCTCATTCCGGCACGCCAATATTCCATAAGACGTAAAGGATAATAAATAATTTGAAAAAACTAAGGCAAAAAAATATCCACAACCTTTTGAAAGAGACAGAAGATCGGTTTCGAAAGATAAATATCGCTTTACCCAGGCTTGATGCTGAAGTTTTACTCTCCTTCTATTTGAAGAAAAATCGATCCACGCTTTATACGAATAGTGAGTATATACCGACCGATAAAGAAATGCGAGAATATGGAAACGGAGTCGCACGGCGGTTAAGAGGAGAACCTGTTGCATACATCACCGGTAAGAAAGAATTCTGGTCTCTTGATTTGGAGATTAATGATAAGGTGCTAATACCGAGGCCTGAAACGGAGATTCTTGTTGAACAAGTGCTGAAGCTTGTAAAAAAATGGAAACTTATCAATGGAAGAATATTGGAGATTGGTACTGGAAGCGGGGCAATAAGTATTGCCCTTGCATCTGAATTAGAAAGAGCAAGATTTTTTGCCATGGATATTTCAATAGATGCTGTTAAAATTGCAAAACGAAATGCCGGGAGAAATGGAGTCGAAAAGCTCGTTTCTTTCGTTTGCGGAAATTTATTTGAACCTTTTTCGGAAAAGTTTGATTTTATTATTTCCAATCCGCCATATATATCTGAGAAAGAATTTCAGTACCTTCCTGTCGAGGTCAGGAATTTTGAGCCGGAAGAAGCACTTCTTGCCGGCCCTAAGGGTATTGAATTTCATAGAGAGCTTGTAAAAAAGGGAGCGGATTATTTAAAAAAAAAGGGTTGGCTTGTTATGGAAATAGGCTATGGACAGAGTCATGCAGTTGAAAGGATGTTGAAAGAAACACAAAAATATGACCTTATACGTTTTAGGACTGATTATGCCGGTATAAAACGTGTTGTTGAGGCTCAAAGGAGCGGATAGAAGTGGATAAAATTATTATATATGGTGGTGAAAAACTGAAAGGGGAAGTACGTATCAGTGGTTCGAAAAATGCGGCCCTTCCGATCATAGCATCTTCCCTCCTTACCGAAGGATGGAATATATTACATAATATCCCCGCTCTGGCTGACATCACAACTATAAA
>DFBI01000069.1:0-869 GCA_002367335.1 Syntrophaceae bacterium UBA3084
GCCGTCGTTATCAGAGATATTCCGGATTATGCTCTGGTGGCCGGGAATCCGGCCCGGCGAATCGGATGGATGTGCAAATGTGGAGAACGTCTTTCTGAGCAGCTTGAATGCTCATCCTGCGGCAGGAAATTTGAAATGGTTGGGAAACGAATCAGAGAAAAAAGGGCAGTATCGTGAAAATCGTAACCGTGGTAGGAGCCCGTCCTCAGTTTATAAAGGCTTCACCTGTTAGCAGAGCTCTCCGCCAATCCGGTCATCAGGAGTTTATGATTCATACAGGACAGCATTATGATTATGAAATGTCTCGTGTCTTTTTTGATGAAATGAAATTGCCGGAGCCGGATGTAAACCTGGAAGTGGGATCAGGATCACATGCTAAACAGACAGGTGAAATGCTGATACAAATCGAGAATATTCTCATAGCTGAAAAACCGGATTGGGCGCTGGTCTATGGTGATACAAATTCCACACTGGCCGGCGCTCTTGCAGCAGTGAAGTTGCATATACCTGTTGCGCATGTAGAGGCGGGACTGCGTTCATTTAACAGGGAGATGCCGGAGGAACATAATCGTGTGCTGACGGATCATATATCGGACCTTCTTTTCTGTCCCACTAAAACCGCTGTCGGTAATCTCATAAATGAAGGCTTCAAGAATATAGCCGGCGACGGGAATCTAATAGAATCAACAAACTCCAGGTCTCCTGATTCTTTTTCCTTGCCCCTGATTGCGAATGTGGGTGATGTCATGTACGATTCCGTCCTTCATAATATCAAACTGGCGGAGAAAAATTCTCGTGTATTGGATAGATTGAAAATAAAACCCAGGAATTATGTACTGGCCACCGTGCATCGGGCAGAGAATACTGAT
>DFBI01000069.1:942-2972 GCA_002367335.1 Syntrophaceae bacterium UBA3084
TTCCTGTTATAATTCCATTGCATCCTCGAACAAGACAATGCCTAAAAAATTCAAAATTCAAAATTGATGGCTTCGTCAAAAGTCCAAAAACTCCCTCTCCCTTGATGGGAGAGGGTAGGGGTGAGGGTGAGAAAACCCCATTAAGAATCATCGATCCTGTTTCCTATCTTGACATGCTCATGCTTGAGCAGAATGCGAAGGCCATTCTTACCGACTCCGGCGGCATGCAAAAAGAGGCATACTTTTTAGGAGTGCCCTGTGTAACTTTAAGGACGGAAACAGAATGGGTGGAGACTGTGGAAACAGGCTGGAATGTAATAGTCGGCGCAGACAGGGAAAAGATCGTTGAGGCAGCCAGGTGTTTCAAATCGGAAAAACCGCGCCCGGAACTCTATGGTAACGGCAAGGCAAGCCAGAAGATTGTACAAGTTTTAGCAATGCCAACATGCTGAGCCAACATTCTTTATGTTGGCATTGCTAAAAAATGAAAAGCCGAAGAAACTAATATATCAAAAGTGTAGCTCTGGCCCCTATGTTTCCCACAAATCCCCCAGCTATTTCCTGCTTGACAAGAATGAGGCTGTAAAATTATAATGTTTTTTTGTTAATTTCACAATGCAAGTTTGATGGGTTCGTAAAAAGTTGAAAAGTACCATTTTTCGTCATTCCGGCGAAAGCCGGAATCCAGTATTTTCAGGCAGTTACATACCATCTGGACTCCGGTTTTCACCGGAGTGACGACTTTCAAGTAACTTAAATTTACAAATATGCTACAACTATTTCATATTACTGAACATTTATCAAAATAGTGGGTAGGGGCGACTTTAGTCGCCCGACAGTCTTCGGTGAGCCTTCGGCGTGAGCTCAGTCGAACGCTCAGCCGAACCGTGAAGGGAGGTTAACCCTCCCCTACCCATACGGTAAAAATGCAACCCGCCGTTTGATACCTGAATAGCTATGCTGCCAGTTACTTTCAATTATAATGCCCCGACCAGTCGGGGCATAGCGGAGCTTTTTACGAAACCATCAAGCGTTGAAAGATATTTCGAGGATTAAAATTTGNNCGCAGAAATTGGGCAAAAGGGGACGTTATTCAAAAGTCTCGAAAGGGTGATCCCATAGGCGTACGGAATCCAAAAATGGAAAAAAGTTTGTCATAAGCAAAAATATCAGATAGAATTTGCGTTATTGTTAAACAGGAGGTTAACTCGTTATGAAAACCGCAACCTTTGATGAAGCTTTGGACATCATAGAATCTTTTCCAGAAGATCAAAGAGAGTCCATTGTCGAAATTGTCAAACGTCGCTTGGCAGAGGAACGAAGAGAACAGCTTGCTCAAACTATTAAGGAAGCACGGGGAGAATATGCCCGCGGTGAAGTCAGGCGGGGCACAGTGGATGATCTTATTCGGGAAGTTTCCCAATGAGAACGCTCAATTGGAGTAATGCATGTACAAGATCTTTCAAAAACTGTCTGCGGAAACGACCGGACCTGAGTAGTGATATAGCCGAAGCATTAAGGCTTTTGGTTGTGAATCCATTTGCGCCTCAACTTGAGACTCACAAGCTTAAGGGGAAACTTTCAGGCTCATGGGCATGCAGCGCGGGGTACGACCTGCGTATTGTATTTGATTTTGTGAAGGCGAAAAAAGGCAGCGCAGATGATGTCCTTCTGTTAGCAATAGGAACCCATGATGAGGTTTATTAAATGGAATATCTTTCGTAAGGTCAAAAGGTAACAACGTCTCTTATCCCTGGATGTTAATAAATTTCTTACCGCATTTATCTGATTCTCATGATTCGCAAAGGATTCGAATGCAAGCGCTGATCTCACTTCTTTCTTTATTCTCGTGTTCTTCGGGCCTTTCGTGGTAAAAATCTTATTTAGTTCCAGCTTGTTCGTGTTTGCCAAAAAACAAATGAGTTTAAAGAACTTCGTATATCCTCTATTGCGAGGTCTCAAGCTTGGACAAAAGCTTCATGGCATAGTTGCATTGACAATTTGGGGACTTATGGTTCTGAAGAAACTAA
>DFBI01000055.1:0-1185 GCA_002367335.1 Syntrophaceae bacterium UBA3084
TAGTATAGAAAAGAGTACCAATGCGGAGAAGAGGGTAATTTCTTCTGTCAACTCAATGTGTTCATAAACACACACATAGAGAACTACAAGGAAAGGGAGAAGCGCTAATAAGACAAAGACAATTCTCGTCTTTCGAACGAAACTGTTGGAATTTTGATGTTTCAATTTCATCAGGGTTCTCTGCAATTTTTCTAAGTTTACATATCACTTCTTTCAAAATTTAAAGGAGTGTCAAACTTGACGGCTATGCTGATTTCTTGATTTTTTTCGCCAGCGCCTGAATTGTTAATTTGATCTATCCGTACGACATTCCCTTTTCCCTTCATGAAGGCATTCACCTCACTGGTTCCAGGAAGAAAAATCGTCATATCCAGCAACTGGCCCAAAAAATATCTTCCGGCCTGCCGGGTCACAAAACAGGCGCCTTCCCCGGATACATTCTTTAATACCGTTTTTTCATTGAATATTTTTCCTTCAGCATCTTCGGCATCCACGTCCAGTACAAATTCTATTGCAAAACGATCAAAATCTCTTTTTTCGAATCTATTATTCATCCCTGGTCCCAAGCTTTTCGTAAGTTTCAAGTTTCGAATTACCCCTCACTGCCCGATCTCGTTCACTTTTAGAATCTGCCAGGATTCTTGTTCCTATTGTGGTGGGAGTTTCCATGATTCCGAACTTTTTATCTGTTAATTTGCCGGATTGGCGGCTTGCAGCTCTTTCCCGGATAATTTAGTTGCCTATCACTTTATGCACATTTTATACCAATTATACCAACCCAAGTTGATGTGTTTCTTGCAAGGCTTCAGTCCACATCTTGTGGTTGTTAGAATTATTTATACAAGACGCAGGTGAGTAGAGCGTCACTCTATTGACAACCCTGAGTTCAACTTTATTTAGTGTCCATTCAGAAATGAATTCCTCAAAAAAATGGACACTAATAAGTTTCCTGTTCAGAAATGATCAATTTTTCGTAAGGTCAAGGAAATCAAGGGATTGTGCGGAGGTGTACTAATGTACACCGCACAAACAATCCCGCAGATTGACCTGTCTGCGTGCGGATACGCACAGGCAGGCGCAGAGATTGCGGAAAAGGGCCATTTTTGGATGGAAACTATTTAACCTATGCAATTACAATGGTAACTACTCAGGTAGATAGATTGAAGGCTGAAGACTGTTAGGAAA
>DFBI01000055.1:1195-2883 GCA_002367335.1 Syntrophaceae bacterium UBA3084
TTGAAGCCATGTTTGATGCAAAAACCTATTGTTTCTCTGCCAAAGCACCGCAATTGCGCTCTTCCGGCCCCTTCAGCCTGACTACGTGAGTAGTTACTTACAATGAAAATATAATCAAAAGTTGTGTTTGAGATGTTAGGTGGTGTGTCCTCCGGAGTGTGACATTTTTCACATACGAAATATGAGCCGTTTCATTGCACCCGAAATTATTCTTTAGTATGAATTAGCCAAAAGGTCGTAGTCCCTTTTCCCTTGGCGCTCGTAATTCCCTCTCCCCTGGGGGAGAGGGTTAGGGTGAGGGGTTGGAGGTAAAAAAGTAAAGTACAAGGCAGTTTCTGCCGATATACAACAAAGGTAAATAACCTGAAAAAGGCAAACCACACCGAAAGGGTGGGACGCAAAGCCACTGGCCTAAGTTCTGAAGATTACAGAATACGGTAGCAGGGTTGCCAGGCGGAAGCAGCATCTCCGGTGCTGAATTTCGCTCGGCCGGCAAAATTCAGTAGTAAGGAGATGTTGTCATGTTGAGAGCGCTCTCACAAAAAAAGGATGCAGAAAAGAGATTTTCTTCTCTTTTCATGTTAGTCTTTACAGTCTTTGTATCATTTCTTTTCATCTTTTCGTTCTCCATCCAAAATGCACAAGCTGCGGAAATAACACTTGCATGGGATCAGAACCCTGAGTCGGATGTTATTGGTTATAAAGTATACTATGGTCAATCAAGCGGGAGTTATTCGACTACTGTCGATGTCGGTAATTATACAAGTTGTGTTATTTCAGGTCTTGACATAGATGAAACCTATTATTCTGTCGTAACGGCATATGATACTTCCGAGGACGAAAGCGCCTATTCAGACGAAATTACCTATACCGTTCCGGCAAATAGCATTAATGGCAGTGATGGCGGTGACGGCGATGACGGAGGTAGTTGCTTCATTGCCACCGCAGCTTATGGAAGTTATATTGAACCTGATGTAATGATTTTGAGGGAATTCCGGGACAAATATCTCCTCGCAAACGATTTCGGCAAGGCTTTTGTCAGGTTCTATTACAGGACATCCCCCCCTGTTGCCGATTATATAAGAAATCATGACACCCTGAGGATAATGACCAGATGGACTCTCACTCCCATGGTCTATGCTGTGAAATATCCGAAGATTTTTCTCCTCTTTATCATTTCTGCTCTTTTAGTAATCTTCTGTGTGACTTTGAGAAAATCGAGCATAAATAACCGCTCCTCATGTATTAAATATCATACGATTGTGCGATAATGTGAAAAATCAAGCTACGATGATTGCAGCCATTGCAACTTGCAGCCCGCCTGTTCATCATGAGTGTAGTGGTTACCATACACTATAGTCATTCTTTTTTCCCCAAAACCTCATAATTCCAACCAATTGTATTTTAGGCACATTTGTTGCTTGTCAACTCAGACACTCCTGTAAAAAGTCCAAAATACCCTCTCCCTTGATGGGAGAGGGTTGGGGAGAGGGTGAATACAGCGCAATCTCAAGCACTTACGTCTCCCTCCTGCCCCCCTAACAAGTGGGGGAGGGTAACAGGGAAAAAGTCATTGTAGCCCTCCCACTAGGGGAGGGGAAATTAGACTTTTTACGAAGCCATCAATTCAGACACATAAAAAACTTTGGTAGGTAAATTTCTCATAAATTCAAAATTTATAATTCAGA
>DFBI01000232.1:0-3651 GCA_002367335.1 Syntrophaceae bacterium UBA3084
CAATCACATTATCTCCCGAAATGGTTACAGGGCTCCCGAAGATTATGCCGATGCTTTTGTGGTACTTGGAGAAAAAGGAGCTTTTGAAAAATCCTTTGTCAATGACTTAAAAGAAATGGCAAAGTTTAGAAATAGATTAGTCCATATCTATTGGGAAATTGATGAAAATCAGATTTATGATATTTTGCTAAATCGCTTAGGAGATTTTAAAACGTTTCTTGATCAGCTCTCCAAGTTTCTAAACTGGTCTGACATATCTTAAAAAAAAATAAAATCCCTCACCAACTCCACATCAACTTTTATAAGCTTTTTATCTGTCGAATATTAGCGCAACTTATCTTTTTTATTGGTTTTCTCATTCGGCAGGAAGTTTTCCATTACCCAGTGTTCGTACCCAACCTCTTCTTTCGCTGGATATCCTGTTACAAATATCATTTTGCCTTTTGAATGCCATATTACGTCATCAATCACCAGATGGCTGGAAGGGGCATCAGCGACTTTCTTAGGAGTTCCTCCTTTAGCTGAGATAATCCATAGCCCTGTTTGCGCCTCAGATCCAGCCAAAGTCTCTTGCAATACAAAAGCGATATTCTTTCCGTCAGGGGACCATGCCTGATTAGGCGACCATGACCAGCCCATGCCGCTGATCTTTTGGTTCTTATTTGCTTCGACTAGAGTTCTAGACGCTCCCTTGGCAATTGAAAATACCATTAGCTGTCCGCTGTCGTTCCAGGCCACATTCTGGCCATCAGGGGACCAGGCAAGTCCTTCTATATGTTCTCCTTCTGGGAATCGGGCAAGAGTTGTTGAAGTGTTTTCCTTAAGGGACAACATTTTAAGGTTTTGTCCTTCCCGGTAAGCTACATACCGGCCCTCCGGGGATGGCCATGTCCAGTATCTGAGGGTGCACAACAACTAAAAGCTGTGCCCCTCCATCGATTTGATAAGTGAGGGTTTTGGCTGGATCAGATATAAAAAAATTTATTTTTGTATTTTCTCCAGGATCTCATCAAAATCTGCTTCCCAAAGCACTCCCTCGGGACGTACTTTTTCTGCTTCTGCGGTTAGGTAAGAAAGCCATTTTCCATTTGGGGACCAGCTTAATCCATATTTATAATCATCAAGAACTTCAAAAGCTAGTCGTGTAAATTTATCATCTACAAGAGAATAAGTAATAATATAGGTTTCGTCTTCATTATTGCCAATAAAAGCAAGGTGTTTTCCATCATGACTGTACTGGAGATCAGAAGAATTTTCAGTTCTTAATTCTTTTGGAATATCAATGGACTTTATTATATCCCCATCCAATGAAACAAATAACAATTTATTATTTGAAATGATTGTTTTGCTTTTACTGTCAGGAGACCATGTTGATGCATTGTTAACATTGAATACTACCTTAGGAATTCCTCCACTTGCAGGTAACGTATAAAGTATTCCGATTTGTTTTGACGGAATTATATATGAAATCATTTTTCCATCAGGCGACCAGCTAACCCATCGTTCTCCTTCAGGAGTATTTGTAATTTGTAACGGATTTCCACCTTCTAAAGGAATTATCCAGATGTCTCCATCCTGAATCAAGGCCACTTTGGTTCCTTCAGGTGACCAGGAGAAATTAACATTGTATGCGCCACCGGACCACCCATCAAAAATCAAACGGGCGGGGCCGGTTGTCATGGCTTCCGGCATCGAAAACGGGATAATATATAAATCTTTTTTACTGTCTTCCCGTTTAACGGAAAAAGCAAGCTGTGTCAAATTTGGCGAAGCACCAAATGGAAATGGTGTTCCATTAATATTTACATCAATTTTAACTCTTGCAGGATTTTCACCTGTTAATGGTAGTTTTTTATAAAGGATATCGCCTTTCTCATCTTCGCTTTGTGCTAATATGAGTTTGCTGTCGACAGACCACTGAGAACCGTAAACTTCACTGCTTAACGCAGGGGTAAATGAAGGCCCACCGGATATTGAAACCACTTTTACTCCCCATTTATTATTATATGATGAACGATATAAAAGCATTTTTTCCCCGTTGGGTGAGAACCCGATAAAATCACCAACTTGTTTGGGGGCAGTAAAGCTGAGATTTTTATTACTATCCAGTGAATAAAGATGTTTGTTTTCCCAATTTGAATGAAAAAACCACTTACAATCAGGCGACCATTGAAGGAATCCTCCATTTTTTAATATCAGTTTTGTTTCATCTCCATTAGTCGGGGCAAACCAGATTTCACCATTTTTTCGGTAAGCAATGGTTTTTCCATCTGGGGACCATGCTGGGCAACCTTCAAATCCCTGAGAATTTGTAACTGGCATTAGTTTACCATCAGAAATAGAAATGACCCAGATATCTCCAGTAATTGTTTTATCACTTCGTGCAAATGTAATCTTTTCTCCATCGGGCGACCAGCTGACAATATGTTGATAAATGTAGCTACCGTCAAGCAATTTTTCAGGTTGGCCGTTGGCATGACCGGTTTCAGGTGAAACAGGTACGGTCCAGATGGCACTGTCCGCATAAAAAGCTGCTCTTTTCATACCCGGGGCATATACTGACCTAAGTGCTTTCATATCAACCAGGTTAAAAGGATCACTACCATCTATAGGGACAACTTTGTTTTCCAGCACTAAAAACCTTCCATCCGGCGACATATTAAAACCACCCGAAGTGTATGTTATCCAATCATTTTTACCCGCAAAAGTTTTTACTTTCCTGTAAGTTATCCCTGTTTCCGGGTCAATAATAGTATTTTCATCAAGGTATTGGGTAGTTATCCCCGGGATGTCAGTTTTGTTATTTTTCATGGCATGCTGAACCTGAGATACCATAAGTTCTGTTACCGGAGTTATCATACTTTCCGGAAATTCTACAATAATCTTTTTAAAAATAGCTAGTGCATCTTCATATAGTCCTGCCTTAAAATAGGATTGACCTATGCAGTATTGTGCATTCTGAGCAAACAAAGTATTTGGTTTTAGCTTAATTGCATTTTTAAATTCTTTAATTGCTGCTTTATATTCCCAAAGATTCAGTAATTCGTTTCCCTTTTTAAAATGTTGCTCTGCTTTTCTATTGATATCAGAAGCATATTCTTCAAGATTGATAACCCTCTCTTTTGCTGTAGCCACTGCATCTTTTTGCTCTGGATATTTGTCAATTACCTCCTGAAAAGCCTTCTTTGCTTGTTTTAAGCCTAATTTTTCATAACAAATTCCTATTTGAAGCTGAGCTTTTGCAGCTATTTTTCTGTTCTCAGGAAAATCTGTGATAATCTTGAGAAAAAGTTGAACAGCTCCCTCTAAATCTCCTTCTGCTTCCTTTTTAAATAATGCGGCTTCATAAAGCTGCTCGGTTGATTCCTGAGGAAGAGCATCTTGTATAGTTGAAAGAAAAAACACAGCTAAAAACATAAAGAGAACCCAAAAAAAGGTTTTTTTGTGATTCATGATATTACCTCCCCATAAAATTTCATTTCATAGGGAATGCTAACAGATTTTTTTATACAAGTGGTTAAGCTTACGTTTAGATTGCAATACGTTTTTGTTGTGATGATTTCAGCCATTAAATTTGTACCCAACACCTCTGATGCTGACAATATATTCTGGCCTTGCCGGATCGTTTTCTAATTTCTGTCTTAAGTGAAC
>DFBI01000232.1:3692-4675 GCA_002367335.1 Syntrophaceae bacterium UBA3084
ATCGAGAATGTTGTCTCTTGTCACCACCTCTCCTTTATGTTTAATGAAAAAATTGAGCAGCTTAAATTCTAAGGCCGTTAAGTGTAATTTCTTTCCGGCTTTTGTGACCTCGTGGCTTTTAAAATCTACGGATACGTCACTGAATTTGTAAATTTCTACAGTGTCCTCCTTCTGCCTTGTCCTTCTCAAAATCGCCTTCACTCGGGCCACCAGCTCCCTCGAGCCTATGGGTTTTGTAACATAATCATCAGCTCCCAGTTCCAGCCCCATCACTTTATCCATCTCCTCGGTCCTCGCCGCTGTAAGCATCAGAATCGGCGTATTTACATTTGCTTCTCTGAGTTTCTTGCATACTTCGAAGCCATTAAGCTTCGGCAGCAATATATCAAGAACTATCAACTGGAACTCCTGATCCATTGCCTGCTTCAAACCCTGCTTGCCGTCAAAGGCAATAGAGACTTTATATCCTTCAAACTCAAGGTCATCTTTTAATCCCATTAAAATAGCCTTGTCATCCTCGACAATTAAAATATTATCCATCTTTATCCACCTCTTTTATCCTTCTTTCGTTTTACGGGAAGCCTGATCGTAACCTTAGTCCCCTTTCCTAACTCGCTTTCCAACAGCACATCGCCTTCATGAGCTTTGATAATATGGGTAACCAGTGTTAGACCTATGCCGCTTCCCTTGACGCTGGTATGGTGCACATCACCAGATCGATAAAACTTTTCAAATATTTTCGCCTGATCCTGTTTGCTGATCCCAATTCCTTCATCTTTTACTTCTAAAAATATGTTCTCCCCATCAGACCACACCCGAAGATATGCATTAAGGCTTCCCTCTGAATATTTAAAAGCATTATCGAGCAAATTAAACAGAGCCCGGGAGATTGCTTCCTTATCTACAAAAACCTTTGGCATTTGATTTGATATTTCTTGCTCTATGACAAACTTCTCACCGGCAACCTGTTCCCCGAATCGAGC
>DFBI01000232.1:4722-5169 GCA_002367335.1 Syntrophaceae bacterium UBA3084
TTCATGCCTGCTTCTATTTTGGAAAAATCGAGGATGTTTTCTATTAGTCTGCTCAGACGTTCACTTTCACTGGTTATGGTTTCATAATACTGCTGTTTTTTATTATCTTCCTTCACCCGTCCTCTCTGGAGTAATTCTGCTAAATATCGAATAGAAGTCAAAGGCGTCCTGAATTCATGAGAAACCGTAGAAACAAACTCTGATTTTAACTTTGCTATTTGCAATTCTTTGGCCATACTCCTAATCGCTAGAAATCCTCCAAAAAGTATTGCCACAATTACAACCGCTACAGTAAGGATGTAGATATTTCGCCTCAGGTTAAATTGTCTTTCCGCTGAGCCTGGATCGGTCTGGTAAATATTGACCTTCCATGGAAGAAAATTATCTTCAAAGCCTTCTGAATAGCTTAAAGGAGGAACCGGCTCTTTCAAATGAGTCATGTCTTGG
>DFBI01000232.1:5267-5746 GCA_002367335.1 Syntrophaceae bacterium UBA3084
TGTATAGGAGACCAGATATATTTCCTCTCCGACTGTCTCAGAAATATGATAGAAATTTCCCGGGAAGGAACTGGCAGCAGACCTTTTTGTCTCTATAAAGGGAAAGACCTTATGTATGAGATTTTCTATGTGATTCACCCTTCCTAATTGTTCTTCCTCGTAGCGCTCTAACTTCTCCAATCTTTTCACAAGATTCTTTTTATCTTCTTGCTCAACTATTTCCGCTGTGGATATTTCAAGCATGGCTTTGACTTTATTTCTGTAGAAATGAAATTGGCTCTTAGTCAACGGCCATCTGGATTCCAGAATGCTACTGTATAGTTCGATGAACGCTTCGCACCCATTTATTTTTCTCTCTATCTTGTAATAGATGGTTCCTATCTGATAAAGAGCTATTATCCCAAGGGGAATTCCCTCAGAGCTTACCTCATCTGGATATTCTTTTAATATCTTTTGATAAGCTTCTATTGCCTTCAGAT
>DFBI01000141.1 GCA_002367335.1 Syntrophaceae bacterium UBA3084
CGCAGCCAGTATTTCTTTAAAGTATTCTGTGAATCGGGGTTAATTATTTATAGGGGGATTTTTATCCCCCTATTTTTTTTAACCGGGCTTTGCAGTAGATGAGTGTTGCTGTAAAGACCTGAATTAAAGTGTAATGTTATGGATAACCCATTCCCGTCTGATTATATTTCCGAAAAGAAAAAACGCGACATTCCTTACATCAATATCCTGCTTTTTATTGCTACTCTATTAAGTACACTGGTAGCCGGCGCTATGCAGCAAGGGGTAAATCCACTTGAGGAACCTGAATTAATATGGAAGGGGGTTCCTTTTTCCTTTACATTGTTGTTAATACTGGGGACTCATGAGTTTGGACACTATTTTTTATCCAGGAGACATAATATTGATGTGACACTTCCCTATTTTATTCCGGCACCATCCTTAATTGGGACCTTTGGGGCGGTTATAAAGATGAAATCTCCCATATTGGATAGGAGAACTCTTCTCGATATCGGGGTGGCAGGACCTCTCGCAGGAATGGTTGTTGCTGTTCCAGTTCTTGTTATAGGACTTACCTTTTCTAAAGTTGTACCTTATGCAGGTGAGAGTGGAATACGTCTTGGCAGTTGTATCCTCTTTACTTTTCTCAATTGGGTTATTCATGGTTCTCTGCCGGAAAACTCGAGCCTTATTCTCCATCCCATGGCTTTTTCGGGGTGGATCGGACTTCTAGTTACTTCGTTAAATCTTCTTCCTGTAGGGCAACTCGATGGAGGACATGTAGCCTACTCAGTTTTTGGTGCCAGGCAAAATGTTATCGCAAAAGTAATAATGGTGGTTTTGCTTGTTCTCGGTCTTGTGAGTTGGAAGGGCTGGCTTGTGTGGTTTATACTTCTTTTATTTCTTGGTTTTCGTCATCCACCGGTTGTTTACGATTGGATGCCTCTTGATAGAAAGAGAAAAATTGTGGGGTGGATAACACTTATCGTATTTGTTATTACTTTTATGCCTGCACCGTTTTAAAGTCTTTATCCTCAACAACTACAGTTTTTGCGCAAATGTTGGGATCAGGGATCATTGCTCGTTGCTCAGCCCTTTGCGGCCTTGCCGTATTAAGGAAATCAATTCTTGACAGCCTCGTAAGAACCAGCCATTCTATGACAAAATGATCTGCTTCAGGCGGATAAAAAATCAAAGCACGCAAATCCTAACCCGAACAAGCCGGAACCAAGATGAACATCGAACATCGAACGTCCAACATCGAATGTTGAATGGGAAAAGGCGGCCAACCGTGAACCTTTGAACCGTGAACGCTTACTAAATTTTTTTGCCATTTTTGCAAGAACTTTACAATTAAGAGACTAATGAATTGTAATTGATAAACATATCTTGCCTCCTGTTTTGAAATTGATTGACATAAATTTTTACCATGTTTAAACTGCCGGATCAAATTTTTTACTCGACCGATTCAATAATATATATTAAAATTTGTGAATTATTATAAAGAAAAATATTTCTATGATGAATCATCGCAAGACAAAAGACAGATTATTGAAGGATCCAATATATTACGTAAGGAGATAGCAAGCTTGAAAGTTTTGAAAGAGAAATTGGGCACGAAAGAGGATCAATACCGTAATCTTTTTGAGGAATCGCGGGATGCGGTTATTATAACGAGCAAGGATGGAAAGTTCATTGACTTCAATCAGGCTGCGCTGGATCTTTTCGGTTATTCTAAAGACGAGATGACAGGAATGGACGTACGACAAATCTATGTTGATGTAAAAGACCGTGCAAGATTTCAGGAGGCAATAGAAACACAAGGGTCTGTCAGAGATTATGAAATAAAGCTCTGTAAGAAAGATGGAACAGAAATGGATTGCCTTTTCACTTTGACTGTAAGATCTAAGGGGACGAAAATTTTAGGTTATCAGGGTATTATTCGAGATATAACCGATTATAGGCAAATAGAGAAACTTTACAGAACCATGGCAAACAGATCTCAGGTGGGTGTATACGTTGTATGGAAAGGAAAATTTCGGTTTGTCAATCCTCATATTATAGCGTATTCGGGATTTTCCGAAGAGGAATTATTTAATAGAGATACTCTGAGTCTTGTTCATTTAGAGGACAGAGATATGGTAAGAGAAAATGCTATCAAGATGTTGAAAAATGAACGTCAACATCCTTATGAGTACAGGTTAATTACCAGAGATGGTAGAATACTATGGATTCTGGAGACCGTTACCTCCATTGTTTACTTTGGAGAGCGAGCCGTTCTGGGAAACTCAATGAACATTAGCGAGGAACGTAAAGCTAAAAATAAGCTTGAACAGCAGACTTATAATCTTAATAAGCGTATAAAGGAATTGAATTGTCTGTATTCCATTTCTGATTTTGTTGAAAAAGATATGCTTTTAGCGGATATATTACGTGGTATGGTAAACATTATTCCTCTTGCTATGCAGTACCCTGAAAAATCATGTGCACGAATCATCGTTGACGAACTGGAATTTCGAACCGAAAACTTCAGGGAAGCCTATGATAAAATAAGAAAGGATGTGGTGGTTAGTAACGAGCAAATCGGCGCCGTCGAAATCTATTATCTGATGGAAGAAGGGTCGGGAAAAAGTAATGGCGCTTTTTTGGAAGAGGAAAAAGATCTTATCAACGCCATTGCAGAAAGATTGGGAAGGATAATTGAGCGTAAGCGAAATGAAGAAGCTCTGAGGGAAAGTGAGTTAAAATATTCGACATTTGTAGAAAAAGCAAAGGATGGTATAGCGATCATTCAAAATTACGGTTATACATTTGTTAATAAGGCCATGACGGAAATCACAGGGTATGAAATGGGAGAACTCATGGAGATGCACTTTTTAGATATTTTCGCACCCGAACACAAAGATCTTTTAAGCCAGAGACATGCGAAGCGCCTCTCGGGTGAGGAAGTACCACCTGTCTATGAGGCGAAAATCCAGCAAAAAAACGGAAGGTTTATACACGTTGAGGTGTCCTTCAATTTGATTACATACAATGGTAACCCCGCGGATATGGGTTTTATCCGCGATATTACTGAACGGATTAATGCAGAACAAGAAATCAGAAAATTGGCCTATCACGATGCCCTGACCGGACTACCTAACAGAGCGCTTTTGAATGAACGATTCATCCTGGCAGAAGCTCATGCCAGGCGGAATAAGAAAAAATTGGGAGTTCTGTCGCTTGACCTGGATCATTTTAAAGAGGTTAATGATGCGCTTGGACATGATATTGGCGACCAATTGCTCCAGGTGGTTGGCCAGCGGTTTATAAACCTTGTCCGTGAAGAAGATATAATTGTTCGTATGGGAGGCGATGAATTTATAATATTGCTTCAAGAGATTGAACATGCAAATGATGTGGTTACTACATCCCAAAAGATCCTGGAGGCCTTACGATATCCTTTTGTTTTTGGTGGTCACAATCTTCATGTTACTACGAGCGCTGGTGTTGCCATTTACCCGGAGGATGGTCAAGATATGCATACACTCCTGAAAAATGCCGATATAGCCCTCTATAAGGCCAAAGAAAAGGGTCGAAATAACTGTCAAATGTACGCTCAATCCGTAAGCGAAAGCAAATCTCTGCCCAAAACAACCGTGAACCGTGAACCCCGGAACTTTGAACCTGAGTAGTTATATGTAATAATTTTATTGGTGAGGATAAGGTAAAATGCCGGATCAGAAATATCTATACATCAAAACATTCGGCTGTCAGATGAATGTACATGATTCTGAACAGATCGAAGAATTGCTTAAGAAGGAAGGATATCAAAAAACAGACGATGCAAAAAGAGCCGACCTTGTAATTACTAATACCTGCAGTATAAGGGAGAAGGCGGAACATAAAGCATATAGCATGCTGGGAAGGTTCAGACATTTAAAGGAGCTGAACCCTGAATTGATAATCGGGGTAGGGGGGTGTCTTGCTCAGCAGTTGGGTCGTAACCTGTTTAAAAAAGCTCCTTATCTTGATCTGGTCTTCGGCACCCATAATATACATCTTCTTCCCGAGATGATACAACAGATCAAAAGTAATAAGAACCGGATTGTGGAAACGTTGTTTCATGAATCTGTAAAGTCCCTGGGTATCAGAACACTGCCTGATAATGGTTGTGTCAGCTCTTATGTAACCATTATGCAGGGTTGTAACAATTTCTGCTCTTATTGTGTTGTCCCCTACCTGAGGGGAAGGGAAGAGAGCAGGGAAAGCAATGATATTATCGATGAGATCACATTTCTTGCAGATCACGGGGTAAGGGAAGTAACGCTTCTTGGTCAAAATGTGAACTCGTATGGGGAAACTTTACCCGATGGCTCAAATTTTCCTGCGTTATTAAAGAGGATAAGTGATATAAAAGGAATAGAGCGAATTCGATTCACTACTTCACACCCGAAAGATTTGTCCGATGATCTTATCAGGTGTTATGATACAATAAATAAATTGTGCAAGCATATTCATCTTCCTGTTCAATCGGGGTCCGATTACATTTTAAAGAGAATGAACAGACGTTATACGTCTGAAGATTACATCAAAAAGGTTAAAAAACTGAGAGAAATATGCCCGAATGTAAGTATTACATCCGATATCATTGTGGGATTTCCCGGTGAATCGGATAATGATTTTCAAAAAACTATTGACCTTATGGAAAAAGTAAGATTTGATAATGCTTTTTCATTTAAGTTTTCATTCCGGGAAGGTACTTCAGTAGAAAAATTGAATGGTAATATAGAGGACAGTGTAAAGAGCAAAAGACTTTCTATGTTGCAATCGCTTCAGGAAAAACATAGTATGGAAATTAATAAGAATCTGGAAGGAAGCGTAGCAAACATCCTTGTGGAAGGGTTTAGTAAAAATGATCAAGCCGATATTATGGGAAGAACGTCAACCAACAAGATTGTCAATTTTACTGGTGATATCGGCACAGTCGGCAAGATTGTGCCAGTAAAAATAATAAAAGCCTGCACACATTCTCTGAGAGGCAAGATGATTTAAAGAAAGGAATTGATGATGTTAATAGAAATGAAAGTATTTGGTTTGGCCATTGATCCAATAACCAATACTCCTATCGTAATTTTGAAAGATCTGGAAGAAAAGAGGGTTATTCCTATATGGATAGGTTTATTTGAGGCTAGTGCTATAGCAACCGAATTAGAAAAGGTCAGTTTCTCAAGACCGATGACACATGACCTTGTGAAGGAAATGCTGAATGTTCTGGGGGTTGAGGTTCAAAAAATTGTAATTAATGATCTTAAAGATAATACGTTTTTTGCAGTTATACACTTAATGAAAAATGGCGAAGATATTATGGTTGATTCTCGTCCCAGTGATGCAATCGCCATTGCTCTGAGAGCCGGAGCTCATATATTAGTGGACGAAAAGGTTATAGAAAAATCAATGAGTATGGATTTTGGAAAGAAGACGTCGGATCTCAGTACGTATTCAGGAGAGAAATTGAAGGAATTTTTAGAGAATCTTTCTCCTGAAGACTTTGGTAAGTATAAGATGTAAGTGAAGAAGTCAGGATTAATACCTTAAACACTGGTGCTTGATGGGTTTTTCTCATGAAGGAAGAAACTCGACGACTTTATCTGAAGACAGGTGATCAGGTAATTCACCTTCGATATCCGGAGTGGGGTTTTGGTGTGGTTGTTGAGGAACGGAATTCCAATATATTGGGTGGGATGTCATACGTAAGGATAGGCTTTAGAGATGGTAACACAAGGGTATTTGACAATAATTTTGCCAATTCATGTTGTTGTTACCATGCTGGAATAAGGAGATGTTCTGATTAATCTGATCCATTGTATGTTTTACCCTAACCCGGACAAGCCGGAACCAATTTTGCGCGAACTTTACAATTAAGGGACTAATAAAAAGGGATAGTCAGGTGGAAAATGCTACCAGGGATTTTGGCGCTCACATTGAGATCGAAAGAAATCTTTCGCTACATACAAAAAGGAACTATCTGAGTGACTTAAGGCAATTTCAGAATTTTCTTTTGGAAAATAATATCTCTGCAGGGGAAAAGGGTAATGATCGGGTTATTCATATAGATCAAACGACAATAAGGGCATTTCTTGCTTTTCTTTATCGCAAGAAGATAAAGAAAATTACTATTTCAAGAAAGATTTCAAGCCTCAGGGCTTTTTTTAAATATCTGCTTCGCGAGGGGAGAGTAAAAAATAATCCGGCTGAAATGATTCAGACCACAAAAATTGACAAATACCTGCCCACATTTTTATCCGTAGATGAAGCTTTCTCTCTTACAGGTACTGAATTTAAAGATGATGTTTTTGGATTGCGGGATAAGGCGATCATTGAACTGCTTTACTCTTCCGGTATTCGAGTCAGTGAACTTACGGGTCTTAACGTTGATGATATTGATTGGAACTCCAGTCTGGTCAAAATACGAGGTAAGGGTAAAAAAGAGAGAATCATTCCCGTCGGTGGGCCGGCACTGGAAGCTTTGAAAAACTATGTTCGGAAAAGAGACGAACTGTTGAAAAAGAACTTGACTAATGATATTAATACCCCTCTTTTTCTTAATAAATCCGGTACAAGAATAACCACGAGAAGTGTGGGAAGGTTACTTGATAAGTATGTTCTTCTAAGCGGTATAAATAAAAAAATTGGTCCTCATGTTCTCAGGCATACCTTTGCCACTCACTTAATGGATGGAGGTGCTGACCTGAGAATCATTCAGGAATTTCTTGGTCATGAAAGTCTTTCCACAACACAGAAATATACATCCACGAGTATAAGCAGGTTGATGGAAGTATATGATAAAGCGCACCCGAAAGCAAAAAGGAGGAGCAGCTAATATATTATGAAGATAAGGGGAACGACTATACTGTCTGTAAGACATAAAGGAAAGGTTACTGTAGGCGGGGATGGGCAGGTAACACTGGACGTTACCATATTGAAGCACGGTGCCCG
>DFBI01000147.1 GCA_002367335.1 Syntrophaceae bacterium UBA3084
CGAAAGGATATCGCTATTTATTTTTACCCAATCCTGGAGACTGCCCGTCATAACGGCAAACCGCGCCAGGTGATTTTTCAGCAACAGGTTAAAACGATCACGGGTCAGCCTCTTATAAAAATCTGTTTCAAAACGTTCCCTTTCACAGTCCGAAAATTTCCTCAGCTCGGGTTCCATTTCCCATTGCTCTCTTTTCAGCCTGTCTTTCTCCGAAATATCGTCTTCAAGCCTTTTGAGAAGATCAAACAGTGCTGAAAAGGTGAAGATCTCGGGATCAGGTTTGATTATTGAGATATCTTCTCTCGTCTTCTCGACAAGGGCTTTAAGATCATCAAGACTCTCATGTTCATTAAAATCACAGTTTATGACGAAAATGATGTTTTCCATAAGGCCCATCTTTTTGATCATAGACAGAAATTTAATGTCTGCCTGGCGTACACCAGTCCTGCTGCTGAGAAGGTATATAATAAGATGGGTTTTGAGAAGGTAGTCCTGAATCATTGCGAGGTGCAGGGGGTTTGGAGAATCACTACCCTGGCAATCTGCAATTTCAATATTATCATTAAGGTTTTGCCTTGCGGGTATCTGCAATTCCAGATCTCGCAGATAAACGGCAAGAGAGTCGTTTCCCACAAAATCCTTGTGTCTGGAAAAGTCCGGCCCTTTAAATTGTCTGGTATTTGTTTCCCAGGAAAGCACTCCCGCAACACGTTCGTATCCTTTTACGTAAGCAGAAAGCAAAACAGAGTTCATGTCACGGGTATCTTGAAATATAAGCTGATTGGCACTCAGTGAATCCAGCGCTTCCCGCAACTCATTTCGATCCTTTTCGCGTCTTATGTCGAAATGTCCGTTACCGGAAGTATAATCGAAAGATGGGAAAAGAACCATCGCCCGTTCAATATCAGAATTCACATCTTCCCATGTCTTGAAAATAAGATTCGCCTGTAAAATCGAGCCTTTTCTGATTTTTGTTACAATTGAGGTTACGACACCTGCACCACGTTTGAGATAATCACCTTCTAAAAGTGCATTGATAAACGTGCTCTTTCCCGACTTTATGGCCCCTACAACTGCCACGCTCAATATATTTTCATTGATCTGTTCTTCAACAGTACGCTCTGCTTCCCTCCAGATATCAAAGGGAAACGTGTTTATCCCGGGAATCGATTTCGCCGTATCAAAGATAGATGATAATTCCCTATTTACTTGAAGAAGATCACTTTTGGCAGACTCGAAGGTACTCATATACTTTTGCTTATCCTTTTTATCATTTTAGAAACCTGCATAACCATTGCGAATTAAACCTGTATTGCCTGGCAAGTAACATTGCGAACTTATCAATAAATAAGGATTAACGTTGTGTCAAGGATTAAGCAGATGAAACAAGGGTTCAGTTCCAAGATAAACGAAAGGTTGATGCAGTTCTTGCGAAATGCCAGACACGGTCTTGTATGGAAGTTCAGAAGGTGCCCTATATCTCCTCGAATGCATCCTAACCGTGAACCTGAACAGTTACAAAAATGTAAGTATCCATGATGTCAAGGGAAAAACGACAAAACGGAACGGATTATCTTTTTCCCTGGTGCAGTATGCCTTTTGTGACATTGCACAAGTGATTATTTAATCTCTCGATATCCGTCAGTATATCCGAAAAAATCAAGCCGGAATCACTAATGCAAACCCCCTCTTCAAGTCTCGAGAGATGATTTATTTTATACCGATCGATCAGTTCATCGATTTCCCGTTCGATGGTCAATGTAATACTCGCAGACCTCTGGTCATTATTTGTAAGTGCCTTGCTTGTGTGCCTCATGAGGATCTCCGTCTTGTCAAAAAGCTTTTCAAGCTCTGTTGCAGCTTCCCTGGAAAAAAGCAGATCATGTTCATAAGCCCTCTGGGCTAAACTGACAATGTTTTCACAATAATCGCCCACTTTCTCAATATCGTTTACACTATGGATAACCGCCGGAATTAACCTTGTCTGTTTATCCAGCAACTCGCCTCGTGTAATCTCAATTATATACTCAGTAATATTCTTTTGCATTTCATCAACCGATTCTTCATCAATGGTTACTTCATTTTTCAGCTTATGATTATAAGCCAAAGTGCATTGCCTTGCCTTTTTGAACATTTCCTGGCAAATGCTCAGCATAACGACAAGTTCTTTAATGACTGCATCGATTGCCAGGGCAGGCGTAGGCAACAAATTTTTATCGAGAAATCTTCCTCCTACTTTTTCATAATCTTTCCCGGGGACTATTTTATTCAAGACTTTAACAAACAGGGGCACGAGAGGAAGCATAATAATTGTGTTAACCACGTTGAAAATCGTGTGGGTGTTGGCAATTTGCCTTGCTATATCGCCTGAGATAATTGGCATATAATGTAAATACAGAGGAACAAAGGGCAGCGCAATCAATGTTCCTATTATATTAAAAAGTGCATGACCAAGTGCAAGTCTTCTGCTTACAAGCTTTCCGCCAATACTCGCGATAATGGCCGTAACACATGTACCGATGTTCTCACCCAGAACCAGATAAATCGAAGAGGGCAGATCAAGCAACCCCACTGAAGCAAACGCAATCACCATTCCAATTGTGGTGCTGCTACTCTGCAAGATAACCGTTACGACCAGCCCTGTCAGAATGCCCAGGAAAGGTTGTTTGCCAAAATGGAGAAAGAGATTCGTTATGGCCTCATTCCCCGCCAGCGGTTTAACGGCGGAACTCATTGTTGCGAGTCCCAGAAACAGAATTCCAAATCCCAGTATTGCCAATCCTCTGTTTTTGTTTTTGTTTTTCTTTGCAAAAAGGTAAAGCAGAACTCCGACGAAGATAAAGGCGAATGCCGACTTGGTCAATTTAAAAGCAATCAATTGTGCCGTAATGGTCGTGCCTATGTTAGCCCCAAAAATGACCGGAAGAGCCGCAGTCAATGTAATAAATCCTGCATTTAAAAATCCTATGAGCAAGACAGAAGTCGCACTTGAACTCTGTATAATGGATGTAACGGCAACACCAAGGAGAGCCGATTTAAATCTGTTGGAGGTTATCTTTTCAAGAAGCCTCTTCAGCAAACCCAGAGATAGTTTCTTCAATGAATCACTCAAAAGGTGAATTCCAAAGAGAAACAAGCCTAAACCGCCCAGAACACCTAAAACAACATTGAAATCCATATAAATCTGCCCCAATTTATTTATAGCTTTTTAAAAATGTGCAGCATGCCCTTTTACCGTATCAATTCTATTCCTGTCAATATATTATCAAGATAACGGATTATTAAACTCACGTTTGCAGTATAGTCCCTTAGTTATAAAATTCTTGCAAAAATGGCTTCGGCGTGAGACTTCGGCGTGAGCTCAGTCGAACGCTCAGTCGAACGTGCTTCGTATTTCGAATTTCCAGTTTATCCGGGTTAGGCCTGTGCAAGAAAAAATACCACCATGAACCTCGAGTTCTGGAATTGTAGTAAAGTGAGACATTTCTTCTTGCCTTTCTTTCCCCATATAGAAAAAAGTAGCATCCCGCAGCTACTTATGTTAGTCAAAAGAGTGAATAATTAAAGCTTCGCTTAACATTTTGGTTGCCTGTTGCCATTTCATACGCCAAAATAGTAGAAAATCTTCTGATACAATGAAACTAACGATTTTTTCAAGGCTCGTTATCGGTTATATTATTATTCTCTCTTTGGCTGCACTCGCAAATATATACTCAATTTACCAACTGAGAAGTGTTAACGAGGCTACTCGCTCCGTACTGGAAATTGACAATCGTTTGTTGGACTTGCAGAAAAAACTAACCGATTCTCTATTTTCGCAGATGCGGTATGAAAAAAAATGTATTGTCATGAAGGATTATACTCTTTATGACCAATTTCTGGTGGCAAAAACCGATTTCGATAAGAATCTCAAAAAGGCATTTCTCACTGCAGATTCTCCCAGAATCATAGAGTTACTTAAAAGAGTGAAGCAGTTTCAGCATCGTTATCAATTTCTGGTTGGCGAAGAAGTCGAAAACATGAAAAAGAATCGATCTTATAACCAAACCCTGCATACAGAAAAGAAAGAACGCAATGTAAACAAAGTAATCGATGGACTGAAACAGTTGGAGGAATATAGCAAAGAGAATACTTACAACAAAATCAAGCAGCTGGACATTACTGTGGCTCAATCACGTTCCGTTGCTCTTATCATGATTTCCGTTACTCTACTGCTCGGGATTCTGATCTCCATTATAATAACCAGGACTATAACGAAACCTCTATCTGTTATGAAGAGAAAGACTCAAGAAATCGCAGAGGGGAACTTCAATATTTCCTTAGAACAATCAGACCTGCCTGAAATAGCTGAATTGGCCGATGCTTTTAATGTTATGTGTAAACGCCTGGAAGAAGTAGATGAAATGAAATCTGACTTTTTATCCGTTATGTCTCATGAGCTTCGGACGCCCCTGACTTCCATTAAGGAGGGCGCTAATCTTTTGTTGGAGGGTGTAGGAGGAAAAATTTCCGAAAAGCAAGAAAGACTTTTAAATATCATAGCGGAAGAAGATAAGCGTCTGGTGAATCTTGTTAATTCCCTTTTGGATCTATCCAAGATGGAAGCCGGTATGATGAGCTATAATTACGAGAAGAAAGATATTATACCATTAATCAAAGGGGCGCTTGTTGAAATCTTGCCTCTTGCTCAAGCTAAAAAGATAAAGTTTAAGGTTGAGATCGGCAACGAACTTCCGTCTATAAAGATGGATACCGGAATGATCAGCCGGGCATTAAGAAACCTGATAGGGAATGCCGTTAAATTTACTCCCAGTGGCGGCCTTATCGGGGTATCCACACGTTTAAAGGATCGATGGATAGAATTTTCAGTATCAGATACAGGCCCTGGAATTCCTGAGCAAGATTTAGTAAGAATATTTGATAAGTATCGCCAGGTGGGATTTCCCGGTTCTGATCAAAAAAAAGGAACTGGATTGGGCTTGGCTATTGTTAAGCATATAATAACTGCTCACGGAGGTAAGGTGTGGGGAGAAAACAAACCGGGCGCTGGAAGTACCTTTATCTTTTTATTGCCAGTTTAATCGCAGTACTTTGTTCCGGATGTACAACCGTGATGAATCTGGAGAAAAGGTTAGAAGCTCGTGACCACATTAATCACAGCGAAAGACTTCTTGAACAGGGGAACTTTGAGTTATCCCTTAAGGAACATAAAAAAGCGGCGTCTTTGCTTGGTAATTTGACGCCTGGTGACAGAGTTCTTTATAATATAGGCACAATATATGCGCACTTCGGAAATCCTAAAGCGAATTACAGAAAATCCATCAAATACTTCAGGAAACTTGTAAGGGAATTCCCCCAAAGCCCCCTGATTTGGCAAGCCGAGATCTGGATAGAAGTACTTACGGCTGCTGAGAAAAAAAAGCCGCCTCATATAAAGATAAAGACTAAAGCAAGAAAGAAAATAACACCAAAACATGTCCAAGAGTTTGCCCATTTGTCTCTGGGCAAGAAACTTCTTGATTCAGGAGATTTTAAGGGATCACTTGTTGAAAATCAAAAAGTTTTATCCCGCTTTCCCGATGCTCCTCCGGGGGATAGCGCCCTTTTTAACATGGCATTGGTATATGCTCACTATAGAAATCCTGCCAGGGACTATAACAAATCTATTGCCTGCCTCAAGAGACTCATCACGGAGTTTCCACAAAGTACGCTGCTGGAACAGGCAAAGATATGGATAGAAGTGCTTGAAACCATGGAAAAAGCCAAGCAGGTCGATATTGAAATAGAAAAAAAGAGGAAGGAACTTACAAAATAGGAAATATTGTGAATAAGGGGAAAATACTTATCGTAGATGACGATAAAAATCTTTTAGAACTGATGAAAATGCGTTTGGAATCGGCACGCTATGAAGTCAGCACGGCGCTTGTTGAAGAAGATGCTATATATAAGGCCAGAAAGCAGGTTTTTGATATTGCTATTGTCGATATGCAGTTGATTTACATGGATGGCATCACGCTTATGGAGCAACTTCATTTGATAAATCCCGATATGCCGGTAATTATCTTAACAGCCTACGGAACAATTGAAAGTGCCGTGAAATCAATGAGTAAAGGAGCATATAGTTATCTTACCAAGCCATTTGACGCCCACGGACTCTTGCTGCAAATTGAGAAGGCACTTGAGAAGCGAAAACTGACATCTGAAATTAACAGACTTAAAGGGCTGTTGACAGATAAATATGATTTTTCAAATATTATAACACGAAGTAAAAAAATGCAGGAAGTTTTTGGGCAGGTTCTTCGTATAGCGAAAACCGGATCCACTGTTTATATCCATGGAGACAGCGGGACTGGCAAAGAGCTTATTGCAAAAGCCATCCACCTCCTTAGCGACCGAAAAGACAATACCTTTGTTGATATCAACTGCGCCGCCCTTCCAGAAACCCTTCTGGAAAGCGAACTTTTTGGTCACGAAAAGGGGGCGTTCACTGGAGCTATCAAAACAAAGGAGGGGTTATTTACCCAAGGTGATCAGGGTACAATATTTCTCGATGAAATCGGAGATATGCCCCTGTCCATCCAGGCCAAGCTTTTGCGAGTTCTTCAGGAGCGGAGATTTTATCCTGTTGGCGGCAAAGAACCTGTCGAAGTAGATGCCAGACTTATTGTTGCCACCAATAAAGACCTGGAAGATGAAGTCAAAAATGGTAGATTTCGTGAAGATCTCTTTTTCAGGATACACGTGATTCCGATCTATCTCCCACCTCTCAGGGAAAGAAAGGAGGATATCCCGCCTTTGGCGGAACACTTTCGGAAGATATATGCCGGGAGTATGAAGAAAAAGATAAAAGGGTTTACACCTCAAGCCATGCAAATACTTATGATGCAAGACTGGCCTGGGAATGTACGTCAGTTACAAAACACTATTGAGTATGCTGTAGCTATGTCTCAGGAAGATTTTATTACTGAAGATTTGTTGCCGCATCAAAAGGAAATATCGGATTATGAATTAAAACCCATGAAGAAAGCAAAGGCTGACTTCGAAAAGAGTTACATAATCCATCTCATGGAAATGACGCGGGGTAATGTCAGTCAGGCTGCCAGATTGGCAGGAAAATATCGTGCAGATTTCTATAATCTTCTCAAGAAATATGATCTGAAGCCCGGAGACTTTAAGAAAAAATAGTTACCACAACCGTGTCGCATAAAGTGTATGAAATATCATGCTGTATCGCTCTAACGGTCATACATACGCAATACCCTTGCACCTGAGAATGTATTTTTACAATTACTACTGAACAGGGAATATAAATCTTAAATTTATTCAAGGAGGAAATATTATGATACGCGTTTATTATTTACCATCTATCGTCATCACTGTAATCATAACATTTTGTCTGTCCATGATGGTCTCTGCTTATGCACAGGAATCTGCCAACCTGAAAGTTGAAGACGGGGCTGTTTGCCGGAATGTCGTGAATTATGAAACTATTGAAGGGGAAACCAGTTTCCCGGCTTCAGTGGGGAAACTTTATTGCTTTACCAGAATTGTCGGAGCCAAAGATCCAACAGAAATCACTCATGTATGGTACTATGGTGATACAGAGCGTGCACGAATTGTTCTGGCTGTAGATTCTCCCAACTGGCGTACATACAGCTCAAAGATTATAGATACCCACGAGGTCGGCGCGTGGCAAGTGGTTGTACTCGACTCATTAGACAATGTTCTGGACAGTTTTCGCTTTGACATCATTCAGGAATAGCCATAAAAGGATTTATGATAGATGAAAACCCAGGAAATTACCTTTTGTCCGATTGGAGTTGTTCATCCTCCCCATAAAAACCTTTCGAAAACGCCAGTTCAGCCTGTTTTCTTGCGAAGGTGTAAGGGGAACGGTAATCATTAATCCGGAATATTCTGATGGGCTTCTGGATTTAGATAAATTTTTACATAGTTATCTCTTTTATTATTTCCATCAATATTAACTTTTCTAATTCAGGTCTTTGACGACTTTAGGTAAACTTCTAATGGGTATGCTGCATCCGATTTTAATTATTCTTGCTATTCTGGTGGCCGTCACTTCCGCTACCCATGCTCTCCTTTCCAAGCGCGACCCGAAGGGAGCACTAGGCTGGATCGCTGTCTCGCTGATTTTCCCATTCGTGGGACCACTCCTGTATTTCCTTTTCGGCATTAACCGTGTCCAAACCCGGGCCAGGAAACTTCAACGGATTTCTCCATTCCAGAATGCCTTTGATCATGGGCGACTGCCGGACGGTAGCGAATTTATATTATCAAGCCATAAGATTCCCTCAGATTACAGAGAATTGGCCCGTATCTCAGACACGGTTACAAAACGACCGCTGGTGGGTCGTAACCGGGTTGAAATACTGCACAATGGTGAAGAAGCGTATCCGGCAATGATAAAAGCAATTGAGGATTCAAAACGATCACTGTTTTTTACAACCTATGTCTTCGAAACGGATAATACGGGTCGACAGTTTATCGAAGCTTTAGGCCGTGCTGTGGGTCGTGGTGTCGATGTCAGGGTCATAATCGATGGTGTGGGTGAAACCCACTATTTTCGCCGGGTAAGTACGTTACTCAAAAAGCGCAACGTGCGGGTGGCCCGATTCCTTCCGCCAAGGCTATTTCCCCTTTCCTTGCATATTAATCTGCGAAATCATCGTAAGATTCTGGTCGTCGATGGACAAACAGGCTTCACCGGCGGGATGAACATCGGTGATCGTCACCTTGCAGAAAACACCGAAAATCCTTCGCGTGTTATCGACACACACTTTCGCCTGACGGGACCAGTGGTAACACAAATGGAGCACATATTTAAGCGGGACTGGAGATTTATTACAGGAGAACAAATAGCTCAGCAAACTAATCCACCAATTGAAGAAGGCACCGCAATCTGCCGCGCTATCGCCGAAGGTCCCGATGAAGACCTGGATAAGCTCTCCATGATCCTCCTTGGCGCAGTTTCCTCGGCCCGGCAGAGTGTTTACATCATGACGCCTTATTTTATTCCGCCCCGCGGTCTTCTTGCTGCGCTACAGGGGGCTGCCCTGCGTGGCGTTAATGTAACCATAATACTGCCTTCGAAGAATAATTTATCCATTGTCCACTGGGCAACCCGCAACTTGCTATGGGAACTTTTGCAATGGGGTGTACAGGTGTACTACCAACCGCCTCCTTTTGTCCACACCAAGCTGGTGCTGGTGGACAAACATTACTGCCAGATTGGATCCGCCAATATCGATCCTCGAAGTCTTCGCCTTAACTTCGAGTTGAACGTCGAGATATATGATAAGACTTTCGGGGGCATTATTGCGGCACATTTCAACACTATCAAAGAACGCTCCCGGAAAGTTTCTCTTAAAGAAGTGGATGGGCGCAAGTTTTTGACGAGGATACGCGACTCTCTGGCATGGTTGCTTTCACCATATTTATGAATCTGTTGATTTATGAGGATTTTCTTTGCGGGAGGAGCTCCAGCGTGGATGAAAGTATCACTCTAAGCCAGCTTGAGGAATTAGCCGAGAAGCTTGGGATACGAATACGCTATGAGGTTATGAAAAAAGAAAATTTGTTTAATATGGGAGGCCTTTGCCGTCTGAAAGGAGAATATGTCTTGATTATCAATTCAAGTGCGATGATAAAAGAGAAAATTCAGATCTTCGCCAGTGCAGTAAAGCATTTTGACCTCGACCAAGTTTACATGCCACCTGCTCTCAGGAAATATTTGGAAATGCTCCCCGGGTCAAATATGGAATGCGAAAGCTGAAAACTATTGACAGCCATGGCTTTATTTAGATATTTATACAGAATCAGCATGCGTAGTTTGATTGATTTATCAACCACGTGCAAAGAGATCTGCTGAAGCCGTAGCGATGGCGCATGGTGACATTATTCCTTGCAATTCGAAGATTCCCCCACAGATTGTTCAGTTAGGAGGCTGCCCGAGAATGAGAAATTTTTTGCAAGGTCAAGGAAGGCGAAGATTTCAACGGTTCGACTGAGCTCGCCGAAGACCGCAGGAATACATTGAGTATTTTGAGGATTAAAATCTGAGCCTGACGTAGAGATTGCGGGAAATAGCCATTCTGGGACAGCCTCCTAGATAATTACAGGCGGTAAATATATGGCAAAGACCCTGACACAGAAGATTCTGGAAAGACATCTGATCACAGGTGAATACAGG
>DFBI01000111.1 GCA_002367335.1 Syntrophaceae bacterium UBA3084
AGATGCCAGACAGGGACATTTGCCATCGAACATTTCGGTGCGGACGTATTGATCCTTGATGATGCTTTTCAGCATCGCTCTCTTTTTAGAGATATTGACATAGTTCTCCTCGATAAAACAAGACCCTTCGGAAACGGATTCGTAATCCCGAGGGGAGAACTTCGTGAGCCCGAGGATGCATTGGGAAGGGCCGATATAATAGTGAAGACGGGAGACGGGAGACGGGAGACGGAAATCAGGGATCAGGAATCAGGGGTCAGGAGTCAGATGTCAGGTACCCATATATTTGAGGCATATCGGAAACCTGTGGCGCTTCTAAGAGGGGGGGCAGGAGATGTTTTTCCGCTCGATTATTTGCGTGGAAAGAAAATCTTTGCTTTTGCTGGCATAGCCAGGCCTGATTCTTTCAAGAAAACGATAGAATCTGTTGGTGGCGAGGTAGCAGCATCCTTATCTTTTCCTGATCACCACGCATATACACAAGAGGATTTAATAAAAATTAAAAAGGCGGCTTCGCAATCCTCAGCGCATATCATCCTTACAACTGAAAAGGATGGAATAAAATTGATTGACTTTCCTGATTGTCTCCGTGATATTTACTTATTAAAAATAGAGATGAAAATTTCACCTTTTCAAGAAAAATATGAAAATATTATCATGGAAAAATTAAAAGCATGAAAAAGACATTATCCACAAGAACAATTCTTCTATTATTCGGGGCTATTCCTCTAAAGATAAGAAAAGTCTTCTTCAGAGCTATATTTATTCTCGTTTATCATTTTGATGAGAAAAACAGATTAATCACGCTTCATAACCTTATTCGTTCATTTCCCGAAAAGAATCCGCCGGAAATCACAAGAATCGCCAAAAATGTTTATTTGAACTTGGGGACTACAGCAGCAGAATTCTTTGGAATCCCCTCTTTGACAAAGGATAATATGTCGGATTGGGTAAAATTTGAAGGTCTTGAAAATTATGCCAAAGCACTTT
Organism: Syntrophaceae bacterium UBA3084; assembly: GCA_002367335.1. Lineage (GTDB taxonomy): Bacteria > Desulfobacterota > Syntrophia > Syntrophales > UBA6807 > UBA3084. Next base: position 991 of record DFBI01000111.1, read on the forward strand.
CAAAGAAAAAAGGAATCCTTTTTTACACGGGACATTTCGGGAACTGGGAACTTGGTGGTACATGTCTTGGATTAGAAAACATAAAGGTAAATATCATTTATCGTGCACTGGATAACCCGATTCTTGAAGATTTTGTTGCATGGTTCAGGACGCACACGGGACATAAAGTAATCCCGAAAGGAGGAGCTGCCAGAAAGATTATCAAGCTCTTGAAAAAAAACGAGAGCATTGGAATACTGATTGATCAGAATGTTTCTTGGAATGAAGGAGTTTTCGTTGACTTCTTCGGGAGACCCGCTTCAACAACCACCGGGCTGGCAGCTCTTGCCCTCCAGACGGGAGCACCTGTTGTGCCCGTTTTTATAGTAAGATTGGAAGATGAAACGTACAAAATAACTATATATGAAGAGGCTAAGATTACGAAAACGGATGATTATGATGCGGACCTGTTCGAAAACACACAAAGGTTCACCGGTATCATTGAAGATGTTGTGAGGAAATATCCTGATCAATATTTCTGGCTCCACCAGCGATGGAAAACCAAGAAATCACAGGTACCGATCAACAAGCGGTAAAAAGGAGTATAGCGTTTCGTAAATGATATAGCAATGCTGTCATTTCGAACGGAGCGAGAAATCTTAATGAATAAGGAGTGTTAGGAAGATCTCCCCCTTTAGTCGAGATGACATGGCACTTGAGAAACACTATAGCAGTTAACCCGAAACTTGAAACTTGAAACTCAACATGCTGAAGGTAAGAGAATCGAAGAAACTCGTTCCTGAAAGAGTCGAGAATATCCTCATACGTGGAACCAACTGGATAGGCGATGTTATAATGACATTACCTGCCGTTGCATCAGTCAGAAAAACCTTTCCCCATGCAAAGATAAGTGTGCTGGCAAAACCCTGGGTAGCCGAGATTTACAGAATCTGCCCCGAAGTTGACAAAGTTATTGTCTATAGTAGACCCGGTGTACACAGCGGAATTACAGGGATATACAGACTCGCCAAAGAACTGAAAAGTAAAGGCTTCGATATGGCCATTCTTCTTCAAAACGCCATAGAAGCCGCTATAATTGCCCGGCTTGCAGGAATACCCATAAGGGCAGGGTACAACTCTGACGGAAGGGGTTTACTTTTGACACATTCGGTTAAGAGGACAAATGAAATCAGGAAAGTTCACCAGGTTTATTACTATCTGGAAATGCTGAAGTCACTCGGATTTCAATCGGCAGAAAGTGACATTAGATTAAAGCTCAATGATGATTACCTGAAAATCGCAGAAGATATTCTGGAACAATATTACGTCAAAAAAAATGACTTTTTGGTCGGCGTGGCACCGGGGGCTACGTATGGTCCGGCCAAGATGTGGTTTCCGGAAAGATTTGCCGCTGTTGCGGATAAACTCGCAGATAACTTTTCCGCCCGGGTTATGCTCTTCGGAAGTGGTGGAGACAGTGAAAGGGCAGACCTGGTTCAGCAACATTCAAAAAATGACCTGATAAATATAGCAGGCAAAACATCTCTTAAAGAGGCAACTGCATTAATCGCCAGGTGTAATCTCTTTATTTCCAATGATTCCGGATTGATGCACCTTGCCGGAGCCCTGGGCATTCCACTGGTAGCCATATTCGGTTCGACAAATCCAGTTACGACTTCTCCTGTGGGTGGGAAAAGTATTATTATTTACAAAGATGTTTCATGCAGCCCCTGTCTGAAAAAAATATGTCCTACCGATTTCAAGTGCATGGATCTGATAAGCGTGGATGACGTTTATGATGCGGCAAGGGATATTTTAGGTGAGGTGCAATGAAAAAAAACAGCGCTGTTTTCATGGATAGAGACGGAACGATTAATGAAGATGTGGGGTATTTAAGCAGTCTCGAGCAGCTTAAACTCTTCCCCGCCACTTTTGAGGCAATACGAATGATTAACGAAAGTGGAATGAAGGCGGTTGTGGTTACGAATCAGTCCGGCGTGGCAAGAGGGTTCTTCAATGAAAACTTCATAGATACTGTCCACAACCTGATCAATGAAATGCTCAGGGGAAAAGATGCCTTCATTGACCGGTTTTATTATTGCCCCCATCATCCAACGGAAGGCGGCGGTGCGTACAAAACAGATTGTGACTGCAGAAAACCGGAACCAGGCATGTTTTTAAAAGCCGCGGAAGAGATGGATATCGACCTTTCCCGGTCTTACATGATTGGAGACATGCCCAAGGATGTACAAGCGGCAAGGAGGGCCGGCGTCAAGGGTATTCTTGTTAGAACAGGATATGGAAAGAGTATTATTGAAACGGGCAAAACGGTTTATATTGCTCAGGATATACTTGATGCCGTGACGTGGATAATGAAGGATCAAAAAAAGTGAATATCCTAATCGTAAAACTGAGCGCCATCGGTGACGTGGTCCATACACTCCCATCCCTTGCGGCTCTGCGGAAGCTATATCCTGAAGCTCATATTACCTGGGTGATAGAGGAAGCTTCATCGGATATTATTCAAGATCATCCCTTCCTGGATAAAATTATTATTTCAAAGCGGAAGCGCTGGATAGAAAACCTGAAAAAACTTCACGATATAAAAATAACAATTTCTGATATCCTATTATTCATCAAGATCCTGAGGGATCGGAAGTACGATCTTGTAATAGATTTTCACGGGCTGTTCAAGAGTTCCATGATTGTTCTTCTCGGCGGCGGCAAAAGAAAATTAGGCTACGACAGCATGCAGGAGTTGAGCGGTCTTTTTCTCAACGAAAAAATTTCCGAGGATATGGAAAAACATGCCGTTGACCGTTACCTTGATTTCATTCGCTATCTGGGGACCGATATTGATAACCCTGAATTTTACATTCCCATAGATGAAGAAAACAAGACCAGGGTTGAAACACTTTTGAAGGCAAACGGTATTGACATTAATGAACCTTTTGTGACAATAAATCCTGTGGCATTCTGGGATACGAAGCTCTGGGAAGATGTCAAGTTTGCCCGACTGTGCGACAGAATTGCAGAAAAGTTAAAGCAAAAGGTTGTTTTTACAGGAAGCAATGGTGACGGGAGAATCAAACACATTCAATCCATGATGAATTTTCCCTCCGTAAATCTGGAGGGACAAACAACTCTTAGAGATCTGGCATACTTATACAAGTTATCCGTGCTTCTGGTTACAACAGATTCGGGTCCCATGCATATAGCGGCGGCGATGAATGCCCCGACAGTGGCTCTATTTGGTCCCACAGATCCATCCCGTACGGGCCCCTACGGAAAAGGCCATATAGTTGTGCGAAAGGAAATGCCCTGCAGCCCCTGCTTTTTGAAGAAGTGTGATACGAAAAGATGTATGAAAGAAATTACCGTAGAGGAAGTATTTGAAGCGGTGAAGCAAGTCGTGAGTTCTAAAAAATAACGAAGGTGAATATGATTTTTGTGAATTACATACGATGCAAGGTTGTGTTGACAGAACTGGTAATCGTGATTCTCCTCTTTTTTCCTGCATATTCTGCCGCGGGTACAAACGATATAAACAATCGTTTATTGACGGAATCGGGAATTATAACAGGCTATGGAAAAGGGGATGTAAAAGAAGGAAACTATGAACCTGTATTACTGATCTGGCATCTGGGGTGCGACTTAAAAAGATTTATCCCGGAGCTTAAAA
>DFBI01000058.1:0-780 GCA_002367335.1 Syntrophaceae bacterium UBA3084
ATAAGAATCCTTGATCGTATTAAAAATATCTGATAATGCTTTGCGCCATAGTTTATTCAATTTCCGGTTGACTATGGAATGAAAATATTCGTTAAGGAAAACAGGCAGGTGACGTGAGAGGTATTAAGTTTTGATCGATGAATTAATAACAAAGGCTGCCAAATTTGAGTTTTCCCGGGCCATGCAGTTTGATGAAAGAAAAGAACTGACTCTTCCCCGCAGCAATAAGAATAAATCACGACTTCTTTATCTCCACGTTCCGTTCTGTGAAAACCTCTGTTCCTATTGTTCATTCCACCGTGTTCTTTTTGAAGAGACCCTTTGCCGGCAATATTTTAATGCCCTGAGAAAGGAAATAATTCTCTATAAAGAAAAAGACTATCATTTCAACGGGATCTATGTCGGTGGAGGCACCCCAACTATTCTGATTGATGAGCTGGAAGAAACTCTTTTACTTGCCAGAGAATGTTTTGGAATCAAGGAGATTTCCGTAGAAACCAACCCTAATCACCTGACGGAACGTAATATTAAAATCTTACAAAGGGTTGGCATAACCCGGCTCTCCGTTGGAATACAGAGTTTTGATGATAGTCTTCTCAAAGCGATGAGCCGGTATAACAGCTATGGAAGCGGTAAAATCATATCTGAAAGGCTGATCAATACACTGGGATATTTTGATACTCTCAATGCGGACATGATTTTTAATTTTCCTGCCCAGACTATTGACAGCATAGACAAGGATCTGGATATCCTCATCCGGACGGGAGTGGATCAGGTTAC
>DFBI01000058.1:785-4095 GCA_002367335.1 Syntrophaceae bacterium UBA3084
GAAAGGAAAAGGAATTTTACCGGTTAATTTCAAAACGCCTGTCCGCGGATTACCGTTTTTCATCTGCATGGTGTTTTTCCAGAAAAGATGCCATGATTGATGAATATATAGTCAATTATGATGAATATGCCGGGCTCGGTAGCGGTTCCATAGGATATATAAGCGGAAGATGTTATGCGAACACATTTGATATAAGGCAATATATCGACAGAATAAACAGGGAAGAAATTCCCCTTATGGCTTCACGTGATTTTTCGCTGTCAAATCAAATTCGATATGATTTCTTAATGAAACTCTTTGGTATGAAACTGGAAGTTGCCCCCCTGCATAAAAAATACGGCAGGAATATACTCCCATATCTGTGGAGGGATATCGCTGCTTTCATGATGGCGGGTGGTATGCGTTATCACCACGGCAATTTTTACCTAACGGATCGTGGCCGGTATTACTGGGTTATTATGATGCGGGAGTTTTTCACCGCCGTCAATAACTTCAGGGATTTTTGCCTGAGGCGGTAAGGCCCCATTCATAGGATGGAGGAATATAATATGGATGATACGATTAAGAAGATGTTACAAACGCTTCCCAAAATTGACGAAATTTTATTAATTCTGGAAAAAGAGAACATCTTTGACAAAGCTCCGAGAGATTTTGTCGTTCAAACCTGTCGTGCAATTGTAGAAAAAATGAGAGAGGATATATTAACAGCTGGAAAGAATAGCGATCACAGTGTATTTATCCCAACTGTTGAAAAAGCAGCCGATAAAATAAAGAAGAAGATAGAAGGGCTGCATACCTATAGCCTGCGGCGCGTAGTAAATGCAACGGGAATCATCCTGCATACCAATCTGGGCAGAGCGCCCCTTTGTGAAGAGGCCCTGGAAAAAATTGTTGAAATCAGTCGAGGTTATTCAAATCTGGAATTTGATTTGTCAGAGGGAAAACGAGGATTGCGCTACGACCATGTACAGGAAATTCTCTGTGCCCTTACCAGCGCTGAAGATGCAATGGTTGTAAATAACAATGCAGCTGCTGTATTGCTCGTTCTGAATACATTGTCGGAGGGAAAAGAGACGATCGTTTCACGAGGTGAACTGATTGAAATTGGCGGGGAATTCCGTATTCCCGAAGTTATGGAAAAGAGCGGGTCTATACTCAGAGAGGTAGGTACAACGAACCGGACACATCTCCCCGATTACGAAAGGGCGATAGGAGAAAATACGGGACTTATCTTAAAGGTACACACGAGTAATTTCAGGATAGCAGGTTTTACAGAAGATGTGGAACTTTCCTCACTGGTAGAGCTGGGGGAAAATACAGGCATCCCCGTGATGAATGATCTGGGAAGTGGCTGTTTTGTTGAACTCGGCACGTATGGTTTTGAAAAAGAGCCCACCGTTCAGGACGCATTGAAGGCAGGAGTCGATGTGGTCACTTTTAGTGGTGATAAGCTCCTCGGCGGTCCCCAGGCCGGGATTATCCTGGGGCGAAAAGACATATTGGAAAAGGTCAAAAAGAATCCACTCAACCGTGCCCTGAGAATAGATAAACTAACCCTCGCCGCCCTGGAAGCTACCATGAAACAATATTTAAACATGGGAAAAGCGATTTCCAGCATAAAGGGACTTGGATCATTAACAGAACCTGTGACAGCCGTCGAAAAAAGAGCGCGAAAATTATCAAGCAAATTGAAAGGTTTGTCTTTCAAGGAATTCACGTTCTCGTTTAAGAAAGGATATTCCATGGCTGGCGGAGGTTCTCTGCCGACACAGGAGATCCCAACGGTTCTTGTTGCCATCGATTCCCTTCATCTGTCGGCAAGCAGCCTTGGGGCAAAGTTGCGATGCCTCAAAATACCCATTATTGCGCGAATTTCTGATGAGGAAGTGCTTTTTGATTTAAGAACAATTGATGAAACAGAGTTTGACTTGATAGGAAAGGGATTAAAAAGTATAGATATAGAGGTTAACCGTGATGACGCATCAGGAGAAAGAAAAAATTGAGTTCACAGTGAGCGAGAATGAAATGGGCTCAAGACTCGACATCTTTCTTTCCCAAAAAGATATTTCAGTATCCCGGTCACAAATTAAAAGAATGATCAATAACGGTAATGTACGGGTAATCGGTTTAATGGTGAAACCAGGTTACCATTTAAAACAAGGGGATGTTATTGTTCTTCATAAGGAGGAACCAAAAACCTATGACGTTACGCCGGAAAATATCCCTCTTAACGTAGTTTATGAAGATAAATCGATCATTGTAGTAGACAAACCTTCCGGTATGGTTGTTCATCCTGCCGCAGGTAACTATAATGGTACACTTGTAAATGCCCTTTTATTTCATTGTAAAGATCTGTCCGGCATCGGAGGCTATTTGAGACCCGGTATAGTCCACCGTCTGGACAAGTTTACTTCCGGCCTGATAGTCGTAGCTAAATCAGACTCAGCTCACATGGAGTTGGCAAAACAGTTCAAGAATCACTCTGTGAAAAAGATTTACAAGGCACTTGTCTTAGGTAATGTAAAAGAGAAAAAAGGGATCATAGAACTGCCTATAGGGAGACATCCTAAAGATAGAAAGAAGATGTCTACAAAAAGTAAAAGAGGGAAAATATCGATAACACGATGGGAAGTTATTGAACGTTATGACATTGCTACTCTTCTCGATATTGAGATAGAAACGGGACGAACTCATCAGATCAGGGTGCACCTGAGTACGCTGGGGCATCCCGTAGTTGGAGATGCCGTTTACGGTAATTCAAAAAAAAGAGTAAATGAAATGAAAGATGATGCGCAACGAAACGCATTAAAAATGATCAAGAGACAGGCTCTGCATGCGGCCAAAATAGGATTTTACCACCCCGTTGACGATGGTTACATGGAATTCTTATCACCTCTGCCGGAAGATATGATTTCAGTTTGTGAGGCACTGAGGGAATGTACTTCGGTTCAACTTGAACCCTGAAACTTTAAACTCGAAACTTTGTGATATGTTTAAATTTTCTAAAAGAAATGATGTACAATATCTGGAATGTACAGCCCTTGGCAAATATGATTTTATAACCCATGCCTTTTGCACCAGATGGGGTGGAATCAGCAAAGGAAGGTTTGCGGATCTCAATTTTAGTGTCCGCGAAGGGGATAAGGAGACAAATGTTGCGGAGAACTGGAATATACTCTCCGATTCTTTTAATATACCGGTAGATCATTTTTTTACGGTGAATCAAGTCCACGAAGATGGAATTCTTGTTATTGGTAATAACCATGAGGGCCGGCATGAAAAACAAGGTCTTGATTACGATGGTATTATC
>DFBI01000028.1 GCA_002367335.1 Syntrophaceae bacterium UBA3084
CAGGAAATATTCAGAGAGACGATGAATATCATTCTACCTAAAAATCCTGTCGAAGCGCTGGATGAATATCTCCATCTGGATGAATGGACTTTGTATCAAGAGGTGAAAAACTGGGTAAATGGGAAAAATAAAAGGGAAAGAAAACTGGGGAAGGAATGGGAAAAGATTTACTTAAGGCAGATTAAATGGAAGATGTCATATTCTGCAGAGCTTTCCGTGGACCAGGTTCAAAAGGGTATAAGGTTTTCCCATGCCCATGATTATGAAAAACAAATAAAAAAGTATCTTCCAGAGTACATGAAAAAAATAAGGTTTCGCGTGGATCTTGCGACTCAGGATCCGAGGCCGGTCAATCCAATGGTGGAGGATGATAAGAGGATGAACATTTTTAACCCATCTACGGAATCCACATCCCCGGAACCCCTGAGGGATATTTACCGGTTTATTCCTGCCAGAGTAGTTCATTTCAGAGTGTTTTCTCTCAGTCATGATCATGATAAGGAATTAACTGTCGCGTCTGAAAAGGTGCTCGGGTCAATGGGTGAAGTAGTAACGACAAATATTTGAATTCAAGACGCGGGAGTCAGAACAAAATGGAGAATTTTCAATAATGAACACTGAAACGACAGATATTGCACTTTTTGTCAGGACTTCGAGAGAGGATATCGTTGGTTGGAACAGGCGTAAGATTGTCGATGCCCTGATTTTAGAAACAAATGTAGATGTTGATACGGCAGAAGCAATCAGTAAAGAGGTCGAGAAGCAGATCGTATCATCGGGGATGAGTCTGCTTACGGCTTCCCTGATCAGGGAACTTGTCAATGCAAAGCTGATTGAAAGGGGTCTGGAGAAGGCGACAAGGTTGCATGCCCGGCTAGGGTTTCCCTTGTATGATGTTGGACAGTTGATTCTTTATCATAATAAGGAAAATGCTAATATTCCCCACAGCCCGGAGGGGACAAACCTGACTCTTGCAGAAGGCATTAAAAAAGAATACGCTATTCTAAATGTTTTTTCGGAGGATGTCGGATATGCTCATATGGCGGGAGACATTCATGTCCATAACTTGGGCTATATAGATAGACCATATTGTTCCTGGCAGTCCCTTGAATACATCAAGAAATTCGGGCTGGACCTGCCAAATTCCCTGGCTACAGCCGCACCGGCAAAGCACGCAGAGACCCTTGTCGCCCATATGGTCAGGTTTGCTGCAGCCCTCCAGGGGAATTTTGCCGGGGCTATTGCCTGGGATGCTGTTAATCTTTTTTTTGCCCCTTATTTGCGGGGATTGAGTAACGGAGAAATAAAACAGTGTGCCCAAATGCTTGTCTATGAGTTTGCCCAGCAGGCCGTTGCAAGGGGAGGGCAGACGATATTTACCGATATAAACCTCTACTGGGAAATACCTAAGCATTTTGAAGACGTACCGGCCATAGGACCAGGAGGAGAATATACGGGTGAGACTTACGGTGAATATGTAAAGGAGGCACAGAAATTTATATGGGCTATTTTTGATGTCTTTAAAGAGGGGGATTCCTCAGGGAAGCCTTTCGTTTTTCCCAGACCCAAGGTGCACATTACGGAAAAGTTTTTCCAAACCCCCGGTCATAACGATTTCCTTCTTCATATCTGTAATGTGGCGGGTGAAAAGGGGAACACGTACTTTGTTTTCGATCAGGAAGATACCATCAGTATATCAGAGTGTGGCCGCTTAAACTTTAAGGAAGAAAAAGAGGAGCTTGAAAATACCACAATACCTTGGAAAATGAGATACACAGCCATTCAGAATGTGACGATTAATCTTCCCCGGTTAGGTTATAAATCCAATGGAAATGATGAAGCGCTATTTTCTGAGCTTTCCGAAGTTATGGGGCTTGCGGCGAAAGCTCATCTGCAGAAGAAAAGTTTTATCGAGAGGCTTCTGTCTTATGGCGACGAGGGGCCATTGTCACTCCTTACCATGGATTGTGATGGTATCCCATATCTCCGGATGGCACGAGCATCATATCTTGTGGGAATGGTTGGGCTCAATGAACTGGTCAGAATACAAAAAGGTTCACAACTTCACGAGAATGAAGATGCGCGAAGGTTTGGGTTAAAAGTGATCGGTCGGATGAAGGATATAGCTGATCAATTAACAAAAAAATATGGGATGAGGTTTGTGTTAGTACAAACACCTGCGGAAAGCACAGCTTACCGCTTTGCAAGATTAGACCTGAAACATTTTTCTCCTGAAGCGGGGCATTTTGTCAGAGGAAATATTTCAGGGGGAGAAGTGTATTACACAAATTCTACTCTTCTTAATGTTTCATCGCCGACAACTCCCATCAACAGGATAAAGTTTGAAGGGGCATTTCATCCACTAATAGAAGGGGGAGCTGTAACGCATGTCTGGCTTGGTGAAGCTAGACCATCAAAAGAGTCCCTGGCTGATTTTGTTATCAAGGTGTTTCAAGATTCTGAAAATCTCAGGCTTACATTTTCTCCTGAGTTTACCACCTGTTTAAATTGTGGGAAAACATCAAGGGGACTTCATGATCGGTGTGTATATTGCCAATCAGGCGATGTTGAGGGAATCTCAAAGATTACAGGGTATTTTTCTAAGATATCCAACTGGAATAAGGGGAAGCTTGCTGAGCTAAGGGATAGAAAAAGAGAGAAAAGTTTTTAAAGAACTCTACATGAAGTTTATCGGATCTACATCCACCTTAATGGCGGACTCAGTCTTTTTCGCATTTGACATGATATCCCGAGTTAGTTTGTGAAGAATTTTTACGTTATCTCCCATCAGCAGCATATGCCACCTGTATCTTCCCTTGATTTTTGCAATAGGGGCTTCTGCAGGGCCGATAATTCTGATCTTTTCCCCCGATTTCCCGTTACGGGAGAGTTCTCTGGCAATGGATTCTAATCCTTTGGCACATTTTATTGCCTTATCCCTTTTCAAGCTGGATATTCGAAAATTTACCATGCGAGAAAAGGGAGGATATCCGAGCTCTCGACGTATTGGTATCTCGTCTGAGTAAAAACCGGGAAAATCATGTTCGCGGGCACGCTTTATGGCGTAGTGCTCCGGATTGAATGTCTGCACGATTACCCTGCCGGGGGTGTCTCCTCTTCCACCCCTTCCCGAGACCTGGGTGATAAGCTGGAAGGTTCTTTCAGCCGCTCTAAAATCAGGAATGTTCAGTGATGTGTCTGCCGATAATACACCAACAAGGGTTACATTGGGATAATCATGTCCTTTGGTAATCATTTGTGTGCCGATAAGTATATCGATCTCCCCTCTATCAAGGGCTTTCAGTATCCTTGCGTAGGAGCCTTTTTTTTGCGTGGTATCACTATCCATACGTTCCACCCTGACTTCAGGAAAAAGTATTTTAATCTCTTCTTCCACTTTTTCCGTACCAGCTCCATAACTGTTGATTCTGGAACCGCCACATGCAGGGCACACAGGAGGTGCTTTTATAGAGAAGTTGCAATAGTGACAACGTAATGTGTTGTCTTTGATATGATGTGTCATAGAAACAGAGCAATTCAGACACCGGAATATGTAACCACAGTCAAGACAGTATAAAAATGTAGTAAACCCGCGTCTGTTTAAAAAAAGAAGAGTTTGTTTCCCCGTTTGCACTGTATCATGGATGGCATTTCTTAAAGATCGGGATAAAACAGGGACACTTCCTTTGCCGTCCCTTTCCTCCTTCATGTCGATGATTTCAACCTGAGGGAGCGGTTTATTGTCCACTCTTTTTGTTAATGACAGATACTTGAAATCTTTATTATGTATGTTGTAATAAGTTTGAATTCCCGGTGTTGCTGAGCCCAGGACTACCGTTGCAGAATTGAGTTTTGCTTTAACAACCGCCAGGTTGCGGGCGTTATATGTCATTCGTTCATCCTGTTTGTAAGAAGTATCGTGTTCTTCGTCAACGATGATGAGTCGAATATTCCCGGCAGGTGCGAATATGGCAGATCTAACGCCAACAATAATCCTTGCCTCTCCTCGCTGTATTCTTCTCCACTCATCATATTTTTCACTTTGTGATATTCCGCTGTGAATTATGGCGATTTCCTTGTTGTCAAACCTTTCTTTAACCCTGCTCAGCAATTGAGGTGTCAGTGCAATTTCAGGTACAAGGAAAATGACGCTCCCGCTTGACTTCAGAATTTCCTCGATAGCCCTGAAGTATATTTCCGTTTTTCCGCTTCCCGTGACACCATGAAGAAGAAA
>DFBI01000210.1:0-21221 GCA_002367335.1 Syntrophaceae bacterium UBA3084
GTGCCTGCAAAAGCGCATACCAAAAGAAAAAGGGACGATTTGGGAAGATGAAAATTGGTTATGAGTCTGTCCACCTTTTTAAACTGATAACCGGGATGAATAAAAAGATTGGTATACCCGGATGATGATTTTACCTTTCCCTGCCGGTCAGTTAGTGATTCAAGTACTCTTGTTGAGGTTGTTCCGACGGCTGTCAACCTTTTTGCTTTGTTTACAATATCTGCGGTTTCTTTGCTTAATTCAAAATATTCATTATCCATTAGGTGGTCTTCCACATGAAGCGTTTCTATGGGGAGAAAAGTTCCGTATCCTACGTGCAGCGTTATCGGTGCAATCTGAACTTCGTGATCTCTCATTTTCTTCAGGATTTCTTTGGAAAAGTGCAGACCGGCTGTAGGCGCAGCTACCGAACCCGGCATTCTGGCGTAAACTGTCTGATATCGTGTAAGATCATGAAGATTTGCCCCATGTGTTTTATCCCTTTTAATATAAGGAGGAAGAGGCGCCCTTCCGTATTTCTCGAGAAAATGTTCAAAACTAACTTCCGTTTGAAAATTGAGAAGCCATTTCTTGTCCGATATTCTTTTAGTGATTTTGGCTGAGGATTTTTCGCCGAAAACGATCTCAGTTCCAATTTTAACTCTTTTTGCAGGGCGCAGCAGCACTTCCCATATTTGAAAATGAGGAGATCCTTCATCTTTTCTTGAAAGAAGGAGAATTTCAATCATTCCTCCCGTCGGTTTTTTTCCAAACAATCTTGCCGGGATCACCTTGGAATCATTAATGATCAGAGTGTCATCCTTATTCAAGTAGCCAGAAATATCGCGGAAATATCCGCACTTTATGGATCTCTGTTTTCTGTTTACAATCATCATCCGTGCCTCATCACGTGGTTCGCACGGATATTGGGCTATTAATGCTTGCGGAAGTTTAAAATCAAAATCTTCAGTCTTCATAATAATTCCAATAGCTTAACAGCCACAATGTTTGTGTACGTCTGCGTGGGTCTGTGGCTAATTCTTTCCGAAATAAACAAGCATCAGACCGCCAAGAACGGAAAAGAATCCAAAGATTCTCAGTGTACCGTCGGGGATTTCAGACACTTTTAAAAGGTAGGTTTTAATCTGTTCGGGAAAGGCAAAATAGGGGAGCCCCTCGATTATCAAAACCATTCCAAGAACGCAAAGAAAAAATTTCATTGTTATCAAATCCTTAATGTCATTAACTTACGTGATTATTAATCACACTACGAACACGAAGACCACAAAAACATTTTTTTCTCTTTGCGTCCTTTGTTTTCCTCGTGGCAAAAAATGTCACAGAAAGTGCCGTTGAGTATTCTTAAGTTACCGGCATTCATCGACTATGTTTCGTTTTTCTTAGATTGATCCCAGAGGCGATCCATTTCTGTAAGAGTGGTTTCAAAAAGATCTTTGCCTTCATATTTCAGCTTCTTTTCGATATAAGAAAATCTCTTAATAAATTTGTTTGTGGTGGATCTGAGCGCATCTTCAGGATCAACGTTGATAAACCTGCATAAATTTACCAGGGTGAAAAAGATGTCACCTGTTTCATCTTTTATTTGCTTTTCATTTTTGCTGTGAATGGCCGCCTTAAGCTCTTGCATTTCCTCTTCAATCTTTTTAATAACGCCTTCTGTATTTTTCCAGTCAAAACCTGCTCCCGATGCTTTTTCAGTAATCTTTTTTGCCGTTAAGAGGGATGGCATGGAGCGCGGAATATTTTGGAGCAGGAAGCCCTCTTTATGTATTTTACCTTCCTTGTATTTTTTTATATCTTCCCAGTTAGATTTAATTTCCTCGACATTTTTGACCTTTTTGTTGCCAAAAACATGTGGGTGCCGTCGGATCATCTTCACTGAAATTTCTTTTATTACATCATATATATCAAATTCACCGGTTTCCTCAGAGATTTTTGCCAAAAAAAGAATCTGAAAGAGAAGATCACCAAGTTCTTCTTTCAGATCATCAGGTGTGCCCATATCAATTGCGTCAAAGACCTCGTAAGCCTCTTCTATTAGATATTTTGCCACGTCTTCCTTGTTCTGCTGCATGTCCCACATACATCCGCCGGGAGACCTTAACTTATTGATTATTTCTATTATTTTCTCGAAATTCCATTCGCAGTGTTGTTTCAATTTTTGACTCTTTAGTGACAAATTTTCCTATGTCTAGCATGAATGAAATGATCTGTCAAAACCCCAGTATTTTTGTCACACACTTAATTTTATCTTGACATTTCCGGGAATAAAGTAATATGTTGCCAGACTTCGAGTGATGTAAAGTTAAATAAAGATAAAGGAGGATGTATAAATGGCGGATGTGTTAGCTCCCATGCCGGGAACGATTTTAGAGGTTATTACGCAGGTTGGAGATAAGGTGAGCGCAGACGATGAGCTGGTTATTCTAGAAGCAATGAAAATGGAAAATCCCATTGTTGCTCCTTCAGATGGTACCGTTAAAGAAATAAAAGTAGGAGAAGGTGATAAAGTAGATACAAGTCAGGTACTGGTTGTACTTGAATAATCTCTTTATCGTTGTCTGAAAAAAATATGCCGGAATAGCCATTTTTATCTCAGGTTAGTTTGGCATATTTTTTTATCACCAAAGTACGAAAACACGAAAAAGAAAATGTAATCCACAGATTTCGCAGATTACACGGATGACCCCGATCATTTTAAGGACGATGTGAAATCTATAAAGTTTAATTTTCAGTAGCTTGATGCGATAGAAAAGATAAATATTAATTTTCAGTCCCTAAATTCGTGCTTTCGTGATTGTTTTTAATTTAAGAATATATGACAATATTAAAAAGTTAATGTACAGTGAAGTTGAAAAGGGGAATAGTATGGGCAAGGAAGATTTGTTGGTTCATGTAAATGACAGTAATTTTGAAGAAGAAGTTATCAAATCTGCAAAAGCTGTCTTAATCGATTTGTGGGCGCCGTGGTGTGGTCCCTGTCTTGCTATAGCGCCTATTGTAGAGGAGCTTGCGGAGGAATATAAAGATAAAATCAAGGTAGTGAAACTCAACGTTGATGAAAGCCCGGCTACTGCAACGGCTTATGGTGTAAGAAGTATACCGACCCTCATGTTGTTTAAAGACGGTAAGCCTCATGATACTTTAATTGGTCTTGTGCCTAAGGAACGCCTTGAAGAATTTATTAAGAAAGTGTTATAAAATTAACGGGAAATGACAAAACCCAAACATCAATAAGGAATCAATAAAAGTGCATTTTAGACATGTAAAAATTTTTCTTCTCATAGTTGCTCTTATTTCAATACTGTTTGGATGTGCCTGGTTTAGCAGAGAATCTATTGGCCGTGGCACTCCGGAAGCCATATACCAGAAAGGATATGAAAATTATCACAAAGAAAAGTATAAAAAGGCGATTGAATCTTTTCAAAGAGTGCAGGAAGAATATCCGTTAAGTAAATTGGCAATAATGGCTGAGATAGGAATTGCCGATGCATTCTTCAGCAACGGGGATTATCTGGAAGCAGAAATGAGTTATGAAGATTTTATGAATATGCATCCTAATTATGAGAATCTTCCTTATATTATGTATCAAGTTGGAATGTGCCACTACAAACATATGAGTGGCATAGACAGAGATCAATCTGAAGCACAAAAAGCAAGGGGAAAATTTGAAAGACTTATTACACGCTTTCCCAGCAGCAAGTTTTCTTTTATGGCAGAAAAGAGGCTAAGAGAATGCAGAAGAAGGCTTGGTGAGCATGAATTTTATGTAGGTCAGTTCTATTTCGAAATAAAGAAATATAATGCCGCCCTGAAGAGATTTGAAACTGTTTCAAAACAATATGCGAATCTTGGGATGGATTACAAGACAAGTTATTTTATCAGGGAAACAAAGAGGCTTATTGCAGAAGAAACAAATCAGAAGTCGGAATAAAAACATTATGTACTGCTAATAAATTGCTGACCCCTGACCCCTGTTCTTCTTCTATCGAGTAACGCTGTCAATCACCAACCATTCATCCTCCGAATCGGAGGTAGTATCTACTACGAGATATATTATCTTCAATTCGGGGTACAATCTTTTAAGATCATCAAGATCTACTGGCTCGAATCTTTTCTTGTTATTCAGGTAAGCCTGTTCTGTCAGGGCATTGGACTCATAGTTTTCTCTGTTTCTTTCAGATATCTTGTCAAGAGACTGTTCCTCAGGACATTGTGTCTGCTGGATAATAAATGTTTTATGATTTCTAGCGGCTATCCCGGCAGCTTTTCCCCTGAGTGATTGTGTAATGAAGGTAGCATCAAGAATAACCCCTTCTCCCTGGGATGCGAGAGCATCTGCCATAGAAAACATTTTGTTATAAACGAGGGTTCTCTTATCCATGTCGGAGGCAATCTTTTCGCTGAAGATGTCTTCATCTTTCAGAACTTCACGGCGTATCAGGTCGGTTTGTAATATCTTGTAACTTTTAAGCCGTGCTATAATCTCCATAGTTCCGCTTTTCTTAGTTGCAGGAAGTCCGCAGGCAATCAAAACCGCATCATTTCCAATTTCCTTATCAATATATGTCTTAAAATTTTCTCTCATGTAAAAACTCCATTTTTTGCAGAATAGAGTACAAGGTGCAAGGACAAAGGATCAAGGCTCAAGGAAAAACCTTTGACCTTTTGCCTTTATCCTTTAACCTTCAGTTTACATACTCATATGCAAGATCGTAATATTTCTTTGCGTTTCTGAAAGCATTTTCTCTGTCTGAATCGCCGATGCTCTCATCATCAAGCATGAAAGATGTAACTTTTGCCCTGACATATGCCCGGTAAACCTTATAGAAAAGAAGCATTTCTTTCATCCCGGTATCTCCGGAAGCTTTAATATATGCATCTACGAAAGTATTGCCAAGCTCATTCTTGCCATTATAATCGAGATCCATTGACAAAAATGCGACATCAGATGCGACATCACCGAAACGAAACCGCTCGTTAAATTCTATACAATCGAATATAAATATATTGTTGTCCTCTATGCATATATGCTGCAGGTGGAGATCACCGTGGCAATCCTTTATACAGCCCTGCTCTATCCTCTTATCGAACAGGGCCTTATTATTCTTCATGAAGGTTTTGCTCCACCGTTCTATGGCATTGAAGACCTTATCAGATACTGGCCTCCCGATATACTTTCTTGTTTGGTCAAAATTTTCTATTACATTGGTGGATATTGTGTCCAGTTTGCCGAATGATTGCGATTTTTTGTCACTTGGTATACTTTTGTACACTCTTGCGAGATGTTTACCCACACGTTTCATTGTATCTTTTGTTACCTTGTCCGATTCTAAAAGTTTGTAAAGCATGTGATTTTCATTTATCCGCGTCATCTTGAGAGCATACTCTATGATATTGGATTTATTATTGAGAATAAGAGTTCCGTTCAACTCTGATATTGGGATAACACCGAGGTACACATCAGGGGAGAACCGTTTGTTCAGCCTGAGCTCCTCATTAACGTAAAAACGTCTTTTCTCTAAGGTAGTAAAATCGAGAAAACCAAAATCGACAGGTTTTTTTATCTTATACACCAGATCTCCAGAGATAAAGATAAAAGAAATATGGGTCTGAATAAGTTCGACAGAGTCTGGTTTATGTGGGTAAAATTCAGGTTTCATCATCGATCCAACAAGTTTCGGATGGGTCATTATTTATCTCCTTCTAAGGGCTAAGGGCAAAAGGTTAAAGGCTCAAGGTAAAAGGTTAAAGGTTAAAGGTTAAAGGCTAAAGGTTTTTCCTTGAACCTTGCACCTTGCCCCTTTGTCCTTGCCCCTTGCTCCTTGTAACGTCACTTCGCGAATGCGGGAGTATAATACCAGTTCAAAAATTAATCTCAAGTTTTAAAATTTAAGTATAGCTTGATATTTAATGAGATCTGGTAGAAAATAGTTAAAAACAAAAGGGAGACCAAAATAATGAGAGCATTTTTGACGTTTTTATTGTTATTCATCTGTTTTTCACCGCTGGGTGCGTTTGCTGAATGCGTGAAAGGCGATTGTGTAAATGGACACGGAACTATGACTTATCCTGACGGCAGTAAATATGAAGGAGAGTTTAGGAATAATAAGATTGCCGGACAGGGAATTATTACTTATCCTGACGGCAGGAAATACGCGGGCCAGTTTGAGGCCAATGTAATTACCGGGCAGGGAATTTTAACCTATTCCGATGGCGGTAAGTATGCGGGCCATTGGAAGGATGGTCAGCGTAGTGGGCGGGGAACCATGAAATACCCTGATAATAATGAATATGTGGGTCAGTGGAGTAATGATCAGCGTAACGGGCAGGGGGCGATAACCTTGTCCAACGGTAGTAAATATACGGGTCAATGGGAAAACGATAAGATTAGTGGGCAAGGTACTATGATTTTTTTTGATGGCAGAAAATATGTCGGTGAGTGGGAAGATGATAAGATAAATGGACAGGGGACTATGACCTACTCGGATGGCATCAAATATACGGGTCAGTGGGAAGACGGTCAATGTAGTGGACAAGGGACTCTTTTTTATCCTGACGGAAGAAAATATATGGGTCAATTTGAGAATGGTTTGTATAATGGGACGGGCACTTTAACCTATCCCGACGGAACAAAATATATTGGGATGTTTAAAGATGGCAAGTGTAACGGAAATGGAACGGCTGCATATCCTGACGGCAGTAAATATACAGGTCAGTGGGAAGATGGTCGGTTTAATGGACGGGGCACTATGATCTATCCCGACGGTCGCAAATATGTAGGCCAATTTAAGGATGGCAAACGTGTTAGGTGAAAAGACAAAGGATCAAGGTACAAGGAACAAGGTACAAGGTACAAGGTTTAAGGTACAAGGTACAAGGTTCAAGGTACAAGGTTCAAGGAAAAACCTTTCGCCTTTAATCCTTATTGCTCGTTGCTCGGTCCTTGCCGTATTGCCAGGATATCCCCCGTTTCGACACCGATATCTCTTGCTATTACGGGGCATTTTGCCATAAGGAGAAAATAGAGATTTATGCCACTGACGTCACTGAGGGCCTCATAGTTTCCCTGACCCTTTGATATCACCACATCGTATGTCGCGAGCTTTTCGAGAAAAGCCGGGGCTATTCTGTCGTCATAATCCCGTCCGAAATCGATAACATCTATTATTATGTTTTCAACACCACTCAGACCGGCCTGTTTTGCAGTATCAAGAGTTGCATCGTTTATAATTGGTCTGGCCTTGACGAATACATGCCACTTTTTTTTGCCATACGTTTTGTCAATTGTTTCCATGAGAAGCCTGTCAAATACAATTTCACCCGCATTGTCTGTCAGATATGCTATTGTGTCCATGTTTTTTATGTCATGCCTTAATTCCATTGAATGATCGATCTTTAATTTCTCATGCTTC
Organism: Syntrophaceae bacterium UBA3084; assembly: GCA_002367335.1. Lineage (GTDB taxonomy): Bacteria > Desulfobacterota > Syntrophia > Syntrophales > UBA6807 > UBA3084. The sequence continues at coordinate 7,416 of DFBI01000210.1, forward strand.
AATCTTTGTAGCGTATCATGAATATTGAATTCTGACTTTGCACCATAGTCCATGATATTTCCCGCAATGGCAAACCGTATGGCCTTATCCACAGGATCATTGTTATTTCCAATCTCTTTTTGTAGATACTCATACATATCAAGCACAATAGCGTTACTCTTTATTTTTTTATCTCGGTAAGGGTCCTTTATGCCGAGAACATCCATGACGGTGAAATGGACCGTTATCCCTATTTCTGATGGTGTAGCGTGCCAATTGCTTTCGGCAATAGCTTCAAGAGAAGCCCTCAACACATCTTCATGTTTCTGTTCATTGTTTGTGGCAAACCTTGCTGCCTGCAATGCCTGTCTGAGGAAGCATGGTATACAATCAAGATGTACCTTCATGTTGTGTATAACCCCCATTTTTTATCACTTGATAACACAGAACGATGGTTAATGAAAACAGCTAATTCAAATTTGGTAAATTCGTAAAGAGCCCATACAGTGTCGTTCTGATGAGCAGAGCGACGAATAATCTCAATGATATCAGATTCTTCGCTATCTCCAGAATGACAAAGGAGTGACTTGCCGACTTTTTGCGAAGCCGTCAAATTTACACCTTGAAATATTGCAGACCTTATAGTATCGTACGCACACAAATATTTTGAGCTGGGGTTATCAGGCGCAAGCGAAGCATTTATCAATTCTTATTTTAGAGCATTGCCAGGCAGGTTTTTGTAGTGCTCTCAATTCTTTATAACCAATCATTTCCAGATACGGAATTTCCATGGTTGCCTGTTCTGATCCTGAAAGGAAACAGAAATGAGAAAAACTTCCCTGTATAATCATCATGTGAAATTGGGTGCCAGAATTATCAATTTCGGCGGTTGGGCTATGCCTGTTCAGTATACAAGTGTCATGGAGGAACATCATGCAACGAGAAATGCTGCCGGGCTTTTTGACATTTGTCACATGGGGGAAATAGATGTAAAGGGTCCTTTGGCCTTTGATTTGCTGCAATGGGTGATGTCGAGAAATCTTGAAGGGCAGGGAATCGGTCAGATGAGGCTCAGCGTGATGACAAATGAAAAGGGCGGGATTATTGATGATCTGACGGTTTACATGCTTGCCGTGGACCATTATCGTCTTATAACAAATGCCGGCACAAAGGATAAAGACCTGGACTGGATACTGAAAGCGAAAGAAAAAAAAGGACTTACCGGTGTTGAAATTATCGATATTACAGATAAGACGGGTAAGCTTGATATACAGGGTCCCCGGGCTGAGATTATTCTTCAAAAGCTGGTTTCCCATGATCTGACCCCCTTGAAGTTTTATAATTCCATGGAATCACAAATACTGGATATCCCGGCATTGATATCACGCAGCGGCTATACAGGTGAAGATGGCTTTGAAATTTATGTAGAGGCACAAAGAACAGGGGAGGTATGGGACAGGCTTTTAGAGACAGGCGCTGAATATGGCTTAAAACCTGTTGGATTAGGTGCGAGGGATACTTTACGTCTGGAATGCGGGATGATGCTGTATGGGAGTGATATGGATGAATCCACAACACCATTTGAGGTTGTCTATGGCTGGGTGACGAATCTGGAAAAGGACTTTGTCGGCAGGGATATTTTGAGAAAGCAAAAGAAAAAAGGAGTGGAAAGAAAACTGGTCGGTTTCGAGATGGAAGAGAGGGGCATTGCGAGACACGGATACAAAGTATTCAAGAATGACCGGGAAATAGGAGCGGTAACATCGGGTACCTTTGCCCCAACGGTAAACAAGGCAATCGGGATGGCTTTTGTTCCAGTATCCTGTAAGGAACCGGGTACTGAAATCAGTATCCAAATTCGTAATAAGCAGGCAAAGGCAAAGATTGTAAAACTGCCTTTTTATAAAAGGAAAAAATAAAGGGAGAATATAATGGCCAAACCGAATCCGGATGATAGAAGGTATTCAAAAGAACACGAATGGGCGAAAGATAATGGAGATGGAACAATTACCATGGGCATTACCGATCATGCTCAGGAATTACTGACGGATATTGTCTTCGTCGAGCTTCCGGAAACGGGAAAAAAGGTAGAACAAGCTGAGCCCGTGGCAGTTGTAGAATCTGTAAAATCGGTTTCAGATGTTTACTCTCCCGTTAGCGGTGAAGTAGTCGAAGTGAACGATGCCCTGGAGGATCAGCCGGAGCTCATAAATCAGGACGCATTTGGTAAGGGCTGGATAGCAAAAATTAAAATGGATGATCCATCCGAACTGAATAACCTCATGGACGCGTCCGCTTATACCGTCTTAATTGACGAAGAAGAACATTGATGCGGCGAAGCCGCAAGGACTGAGCAATGAGCTATGAGGGTTGAGCAATGAGCAATGAGGACTGAGGGCCAAAGGCTAAAGGCTTTCCCTTGAACCTTGAACCTTGAACCTTGATCCTTTGTCCTTTGTCCTTTGTCCTTAACCCTTGTTCCTTTGTTGAAGAAAGGATTTCCGTATGGATTACATACCTCATGCCCCGGATGATCTGAAGGAGATGATGCAGATTACGGGTATTGAATCTCTCGATGAACTGTTTGTCGATATCCCGGAGAGATACCGGCTGAAAGAATTACTTGATTTGCCGTCTTCTCTGTCGGAACAGGAAATTTCAGGGCTGATGAATGAGATCAGCGCAAAAAATTCCATTCCTGATGTTACACTCACCGGAGCGGGTGCTTATCATCATTATATTCCCTCCGTCGTGGGACATATTATTTCCCGTTCCGAGTTTTACACGGCCTATACACCCTACCAGGCAGAGATCAGCCAGGGCATTCTGCAGGCTATCTATGAATATCAGACAATGATCGCAAAGCTGACGGGCATGCAGGTTGCCAATGCCTCCATGTATGACGGCGCTTCGGCTATGGCGGAAGCTGCCGTACTGGCTGCCAGGACTCTTAACCGCAATAAGATCATTATGGTTCGGTCTGTTCACCCGGAGTACCGGCAAGTGGTCAGTACCTACTGCTGGGCCGGTGGATATGAAGTAGTAGAAATTCCCTACTCCGGCTCCGGCCGGATTGATAAAGATGCCTTGCAGGAAGCAGTGGATGAGAATACCGCTGCCGTTCTGGTTCAGAGTCCCAACTTCTTCGGAGTCATTGAGGATATTTCGGTGATCGAGTCTGTGGTGCATGCAAAAGGTTCTTTACTCGTCTCAGGATTTACTGACGCAACCTCTCTCGGTATTTTAAAACCCGCCGGTGAATCAGGTGCGGATATCGTTGTCGGAGAAGGACAGAGTTTCGGCAATCCCCTCAATTACGGGGGGCCTTATCTGGGAGTTTTTGCAAGCACTGACAAATTTCTAAGGAAGATTCCCGGCAGGCTCGCCGGCGCAACTGTCGATAAAGAGGGCAAAAGGAGTTTCGTGCTTACACTGCAGACACGGGAACAGCACATCCGGCGGGAACGGGCAAGCTCCAACATATGTACTAATGAGGCTCTGTGCGCTCTTGCAGCCACTGTTTATCTGGTAAGTCTGGGGAAAAATCTCAAGAAACTTGCAGAACTTAATGTACAGAAGGCGCAATATTTAAAAAAGAGGCTCTCAAAGTTTAAGGGATGGGAAGCTGCATTCCCCGGGCCAGTTTACAACGAATTTGTTATTCGTTGTCCTGATTCGCGAGCTGTAAATCAAAGATTGCAGAGCCAGGGCATCATTGGTGGCTATAAGTTGGAGAAAGAATACCCCGAGCTTAAAAATACTTTGCTTTTATGTGCCACAGAAATGCTGAGTAAAAAAGATATTGACAGAGTGATTTCGATTGCTGCTGAAAAATAAAAAATCTTGTTACTGTAGTTTTTTATCACGAAGAACACGAAGATAAAGAAAAAAGGCTTTGTGCTCTTCGTGGTGATTAATAGTAGAATCGCTTAAGTCAATGACATTGATAAAAATATATCTTGTTTAGTTCCGGCTTGTTCGGTTCAGGAGAAAATAAATGGAACTGATTTTTGAAAAAAGTTGTCCGGGACGCAGGGCTTCAACCATTCCGAAGAGCGACGTGCCCGAGGTATCTGTTGAGGAGGTCATCGACAAACACCTTCTGCGGGGTGATGTTGATTTGCCGGAAGTAGGAGAAATAGATCTGGTTCGTCACTATACGGCTCTGTCCAGACGCAATTTCGGCGTTGACGTGGGTTTTTATCCCCTTGGTTCCTGCACAATGAAATACAACCCCAAGATCAACGAGGATGTAGCCCGGCTTGCCGGGTTTACATTTCTCCACCCTTATTCCCCCACTGAATTTTCTCAGGGTAATTTGCAGATCATTTATGAATTGCAGCGATATCTCAGTGAAATTTTCGGAATGGCCGAGTTTACAATGCAGCCGGCAGCCGGGGCACATGGCGAACTGGCGGGTATCATGCTGGTTAAAAAGTACTTTGATAAAAAGGGAGAAAAACGCAGCAAGATTCTGATACCTGACGCGGCCCACGGAACGAATCCCGCATCGGGTGCACACTGCGGGTATCAGGCCGTTACTGTGTCCAGCAACAGCGAAGGGGGCGTGGATATTGGTCATCTGCGCGAATTAATGACGGAAGACGTGGCAGGTCTTATGCTGACGAATCCTAATACCCTGGGACTCTTTGAGCGAAACATAGAAGAGGTCGCGGAGATTATCCATGCTAAGGGAGGATTCCTTTATTGTGATGGAGCTAATGCCAATGCCTTTATGGGCAAGACCCGACCGGGTGATCTCGGGTTTGACGTAATTCAATTGAATTTGCACAAAACGTTTTCTACGCCTCACGGCTGCGGCGGTCCCGGAAGCGGTCCGGTAGGTGTTGTGAAGCGTCTGGTTCCATACCTGCCGATTCCCCGGATTATGAAAGTAGATAACCGGTATAAATGGAATTACGATTGTCCGGACAGTATCGGACGGGTTAAAGCCTTTTATGGTAATTTTAACGTAATGGTAAAGGCCTATGCCTATCTGCGGACACTGGGGCCGGAAGGGCTGAAGAAAACAAGTGATATAGCGGTGCTGAATGCAAATTATATTAAAGAGAGGTTGAAGTCGTTTTATGATTTACCCTTTGACAGGATTTGCATGCATGAGTGTGTGTTTTCGGGAAGAAGGCAGGTTAAGGAAAGCGGGGTACATACGTCTGACATTGCCAAGAGGCTTCTTGACTATGGCTTCCACCCGCCAACCATATATTTTCCTCTGATTGTGCCGGAAGCCATTATGATCGAACCCGGCGAGACGGAAAACAAAGAAACACTGGACGCCTTTTGCGATGCCATGATCTCCATTGCAAAAGAGGCGAAAAAAACCCCGGATCTTGTCAAATCAGCGCCTTTTACGACACCGGTGAAGCGTCTTGATGAAGTGACGGCGGCGCGAAAACCTGATGTGTGCTGGTATCAAAAATGACTGAAACACAGATCTTGCGAAAACCTGATTGGCTGAAAGTCAAATTGCCCAATACGGCAAAGTTCAAACGTGTAAAACAGGTTTTGGCAGCTTATAATCTCCGTTCCGTATGTCAGGAAGCACGTTGCCCCAATATGACTGAATGTTTTCATTCAGGGACGGCGACATTTCTAATTCTGGGTGATATATGTACCCGGAACTGCCGGTATTGTAACATTCAGACCGGAATACCCAGGGGGCTCGATGGAGAAGAGCCGGAACGCCTGGTCGAGGCCGTAAGGGAACTGGGTCTTCAATATATTGTCATTACATCCGTCACGCGAGATGATCTTCCCGATGGAGGGGCGGGAATCTTTGCCCGGTGTGTCAACCTCCTGCACTGTGAGAATCCTGACTGCAAAGTCGAAGTCCTCATTCCCGATTTCCAAGGTAATCGGGATGCCCTTGAGCTAATTATAGAAGCACAACCGGATGTCATCAATCACAATATGGAGGTAGTAAGGCCTCTTTTTAAGAAGATTCGTCCACAGGGTGATTATGATATTTCTCTGGAAGTGCTCCGTCGCATACACGATTATGAAGGAAAGGTTATAAGCAAGTCAGGATTCATGATAGGGCTCGGAGAAAAGTGGGAAGATATTCTGGAGTTGATCAACGATCTGGCGGATGTCCATTGTGAACGCCTGACCATAGGGCAATATTTACAGCCGACACATAATCACTGGGCTGTTCATAAATATTATCATCCTGATGAATTTGCCGAACTGAAACATGTTGCCTGTCAGGTGGGATTTACGTCCGTTGAATCGGGCCCACTGGTTCGTAGCTCATATCATGCCGCTGTTATGGAATAAGGAAGGGAAACACAACTTGTATGCACTATGATTTGGTAGTTATCGGAGCCGGTCCGGGTGGGCATGCTGTGGCGGAAAATGCTTCTCGCCTGGGCGCCAGGGTAGCCATTGTAGAAAAAGATAAATGGGGCGGGGTCTGTACCCATTGTGGCTGTATTCCCACAAAGGCGCTTTTAGCCTGTAGCAGGAGATATACAGAAACGAGAAAATTAAAGAGAATGGGGATTTCCATAAATGGAATATCTGCTGATTTTCCTATGATGAAACGTCATCAACAACAGATGGTAAAGGTTTCAGCATTAGGCGTACGGGAAACCCTGGAGGATGCAGGTGTCGAGAGAAAAGAAGGAGAGGGCTTCATCCTTTCTCCAGGTGAAGTGGAGGTGGTTTCCTCCGACGATACAAAGGATCATTTACAGACAAAAAATATTGTGATTGCGTGGGGATCAGAACCCGCGGTGATCCCAGGAATAGAGATTTCAGGTCGTATATTGAATTCAAGGGATTTTCTGGCACTGGAGAAGTTGCCCCGGAGCGCCATCATCGTGGGGGGAGGTGCTATTGGTGTTGAATTTGCGACATTTATGGCCGAACTTGGTGTAAAGGTCACGATTGTTGAACTCATGAATCAGGTCCTTCCCACAGAAGAAAAGGATGCGGCTCAATTACTGACCGGCGAATTAAAAAAGATCGACATTGATATCTATACTTCAACGAGTATGAAATCTTTGACTGATACAGGCGATGGGGTAATGTTAAGATCAACACATAAGAATCAGACACAAGAAATTGTTGCGGAAAATGCATTGATCTGTGCAGGAAGAAAACCCTTGTTACGGAACGAGGAGCTGGACAGATTATCAATACAATATAATCGGAAGGGTATTGTTGTCGATGATTACCAGATGACAAATATTGATAATATATTTGCCATTGGTGATGTAACGGGAGGAATTTTGTTAGCCCATCGTGCCATGGCGCAGGGAAGGGCAGTTGCCAGTAACCTCTTTGGAGATTGTTCGGTAAAATGCAGGGAAGAGATTATTCCATCGGTTGTTTATACACATCCGAATGTAGCGCGAGTCGGTCTGACAGAAGAAAAAGCTCTTGAGCAGGGACTGAAGATTAAAGTGGAAAGAGTAGGGTATGGTGGTAATATCATTGCCAGAACAGAGTTAATGGGTAATGGTTTTGTGAAAACCCTGTTTAGTGATGGAAGGCTGATTGGTGTTACAATTGTAGGTGATAAGGCAAGTGAATTGATCGCGCCGATGAGCATGGCTGTGGCAAATGGCATGGGTAAAAGAGAATTACAAAACTGGATAATTCCGCATCCAACGTTGAGTGAACTGCTGAGACCTGCCCCCTTTCTCACAAAGGATTGTGAATAATGAGTGAACTGAATGAAAAAGAAAAAATTGCCCGCAAGCGAGTTTGTCTCGCTTTGGATGTGCCAACAGCACAGGATGCCCTGGAACTCGCAGCGGAACTTTCGGATTATGTCGGGACATTCAAGGTAGGGAAACAGCTTCATACAGCAGCGGGCAATGAAGGTGTGAATATTGTAGAAGAGATTCATAACAGGGGAGGAAATATATTCCTTGATTTGAAATTTCATGACACACCGAATACAGTATATGAAGCCGGCAGGGCATGTGCCGTTCCAGGTGTTTATATTTTTAATATTCATATTGCCGGTGGTGAAACAATGTGTAAGAAAGCCCTCGAAGGAGCTTATGAGGGAGCCCGTGTAAAAGGGATTGATCGGCCGAAAGTGATAGGTGTTACCGTTTTAACAAGTCTGAGCGATGAAGATCTAACTGTTCAAAATCTTGGGATCAATTATGACGACCTGGTGATGAGACGTACAGAACTTGCCGTGAAATGGGGACTTGATGGTGTTGTCTGTCCTGCAAATAAGGCAGGAGAATTAGAGAAAAAATTCGGCTCCGACTTTCTATACGTGACACCGGGAATAGCATGGGGCGGCAAACATGGCGCAGGCCAGAAGCAGCTATATACACCGGATCTGGCAGTAAAGGATTGCAGCAGTTCTATACTTGTTATAGGAAGTGCTATAATAAAGGCTGAAGACAAAAGAACAACGGCTTACGAAATATTGCAGGCAATGGCTGAAGCACTGTAATTGGGGCGGCTCCACGAGCTCAACCTGAAGAGCTCACCCGCTTCCCCGAATCTATAACTTGGAAAGGTACCAGTCACTCCCAGATTTAGATAATAGTTCCTTAATTGTAAAGTTCGTGCAAAATTGGCAAAAGTTTGTAGGGTGGGTTAAGGAGCGTAAGCGACGAATCCACCGAAGCGATCAAAGTTTTCGGTGGATTCGCTTCGCTCGCAATGACACTCGAGACTTGACACGACACTACAGACTTTAATCCTATAATCCTTTCCGATTTGCGAATTTTGATTTCCGGTTTATCCGGGTTAGGAGATCGAACCGAATAATCCCGGCAATTTGGGATCATTGTGTCTTGGCTATGGGGATAACCTTGACCGATGAGATTCTTTAAACAAGTTAACATCGAAATGGTTTAAAGTTATTCCCATAGTCAAAAAACAGGAGGAGAGATGAATTTTACCACCGAACAGGCTGCTTTAAAACCCGTTTTAATTCAGGATAATACCTTTCGGGACGGGCATCAATCGGTGCTCGCAACCCGTATGCGGACCGAAGATATGATCCCCATGGCAGAACGAATGGATGAAATCGGTTTCTGGGCAATGGAGGTATGGGGAGGCGCCACTTTCGATTCGATGCACCGATTTCTAAAGGAAGATCCATGGGATCGTCCCCGGATCTTAAAAAACTATATCAAAAAGACGCCGTTCTCAATGCTCCTGCGGGGTCAAAACCTGGTGGGATACCGGAATTATCCTGACGATGTGATACGTGCCTTTGTCGATAAGGCCTGCGAGGTTGGGATAGACATATTTCGTGTCTTTGACGCCCTGAATGATCTCCGGAACTTTCAAACCGCCGTTGAAAGAATAAAGACAAATGGAAAACACTTTGAAGGCTCCATATGCTATTCACTTACGGAACGTCACATGGGCGGGGATGTTTTTAACCTGAATTACTATCTGGACAAGTGCAGAGAGCTGGAGGCGATGGGCGCCGACACAATATGCATCAAAGATATGGCTGGTCTGATGGCTCCATACGACACATATACATTGATTACCGCCCTCAAACAAGAAATTCAGGTTCCTCTTCACCTGCATACCCATTGTACAAGCGGCATGGCGCCGCTCACCTGTCTGAAAGCAATTGAGGCCGGTGTAGATATCATTGACACATGCCTTGCCCCCCTGGCGAACAGCACTTCTCAACCGGCGCTGGAACCATTCATCGTGGCACTTCAGGAAACTGAGTGGGACACAGGCTTTTCACTTGAATCTGTTCTGGAACTCGATGATTTCCTTGAGGGGATTCTTACAAAATACCATGAATTTATCGCTACGGATAAAGTCGCCGATATTGATGTCGGTGTGCTCGACCACCAGATCCCCGGCGGGATGATCTCGAATCTTAAAAACCAGCTCAAAGAGGCAAATGCCCTGCACCGGTTAAATGATGTGTATGCCGAAATTCCTAAGGTCCGAACCGAGCTTGGCACTCCACCTCTTGTAACGCCAACATCACAAATTGTCGGAGTTCAGGCCATTACAAATGTCCTTTTCGGCCGGTACAAAATCATCACAAACCAGGTGAAAGACATGGTTTACGGGCTTTACGGTAAAACGCCGACACCGGTCGATCCTGAAATTCATAAGAAGGTATTGAAAGGGTATCGCCGGGGCAAAACGCCTGTTACAGGGCGAGCCGCTGATTATCTTGGACCGGAACTTGAAAAGAACCGCCGGAAAATCGGGAATCTCGCCAGGACAGAAGAAGATCTCCTTACCTATTCGCTCTATCCATCATCAGGCAAAGAATTCCTTAAGTATAAATATCGTGTTGATGAGTGAGAAGATGCCACGCTTATTTATACGCTCGATTTGGATAACGGCATTCTCCGTAAGTATCACTGCGTATTGAGACCTTTGCATATTATGTAAAGGTCTCAATTTTTCTGGTGAACAGGAGGGTGAGCATTTATCGAAATGGGAAAGGGAAACTGCCGGATGTTGCTTTAAGGATTGTGTCCGAAATATTCAAACGTTCAGAGAGATTTTCCAGTACTAACTTTTCCAGGGAATCGGTATCGCGACCGGCTTCTTTCAGATCCTTGTCTATCCGGGAAGCGATGGCTTTTCGGAGATTAGTCCGCAATCCTTTCAGCTTATTTCGGAAGACGTTCTGAAGCCTCGAACCGAGGGTGTTCGTGAGAGAAGAGGAAAGAGTCAAGGATGGCTGGTTGAGAGTTCCGCCGATGGAAATGATAACATCAAAGGTTTCTATATTTTTAAAGAGGTTCCCCAGGATAGATGCTTCGGGTCCTACAGTGACTTTCGGGTTCTGGATGATCATAGCCACCCGGCCTTCAAGCTTTTCTCCTATAGCACGGAGGTTAGAGTTTATATTTAAGTGTGCCGAGGTCAGTTCAAGGGGTGATTTATCAGAAATTGCAAGATGTTCCGGTTGCACCCTGAGCCCCACAATGGTTAAATTTATAGCATCATTTGCTGGTGTTATTCGGTGATCCAGTGTTACGGAGAGAGTGATCTTTTCAGCTTTTCCACCCGCAAGGGAACCTTTTAAATCAAAGAGAGTCGGCATGCCATAGATGACAGGTTGTGTGGTCAGGCCTTCAAGGTTTCCTGAGAGTCTTGATAAAATAAGCTTCCCCGGTTCCGCCTGTAAATCCGGTCTGGCTGAGAATACTGTCTTCTCAATAAGAAAGTCAGGATATCCCCGGGTAACAGGAAAGCGGACATCTACACCTTTCATACGTGGTACGGTGCGCGGTTTTTCCTTTTTACCTTTGGCTCTTCCCGCGGGTATGAGGTCATTAATTTTTCGATACCAGGTAATTGCACTATTCACTTTCCCGGCAATTTTCTTTCCTACAAGTACACACACAAGATCTTCAGATGACGGGACTTTTATATCCAGCTTTGCCATTACGGCCTTGATATCCCGATCATTTAGTTTCTCCAGTTTTTTCCGGGACAGGGATGTCTTTAGATTGCCCAGCTCGGTCTGGAAATCTCTTTGAGCTGCGGCAAGGCTGTTCTTAGCGCTGTTTATCCTTTGTTTTGCTGTTGCAATCTTTTTAAGATAAGCCGGCAGTGTGGTTATATCATCAGGACGTTGATCTATGAGATTTTGCAGGGATTTTAAATCGTTTTCAAGGGATTCCTTTGACGGCAGCTCCCTCAGTCGTTTTTCCCATAATTTCCTGGTTGTTAAAACTTTTTTACGGTAGCCGGTAATGAAGTCGGAAGACTGTAGATGAACATTTTCTAAAAGACTTTTCGGTGAGCGTTTTTTCAGGTTGGAGAATGCGGCAAAGTTCGGCAGTACACATTCTTCCAAACGGTTTCTGACCGGGATACTTAGATCAAGAGGTTTTTTTGCAGTCTTTAGTTTCTTCCGGAGACGGTCAGGCAGCGCCCCGGAGGTTTCGCGAGCTGTATTGAAGGCAAGATCTTTTACCTCCATTTTTTCTATAACGACCTTCTTTTTCAGCAAAGGTCCCGCTGCCATATCGAAGGACAGTGTGCCTGCCTCTACGGTATTTCGCATGGGCTGCTCAGGATTTGTCACTTCAAGATTTTGGATTGTAACACGAAGGTCGAAGATTCTGGATGAGAGATCACCAATATTTACACGCGCTCCCACAAGAAGACTTGCCTGCTTTTCCAGTGATCGTTTTATAATACTATCTAAAAATATGAGATTGAATGCCGTGATGAGTCCCACAATGATAACAAAGGCGATGAGTCCCCACCATCGAATCATCTTCATTGCCTTACTCCTTCAGTTTGCTGTAGCGCAAATACCATTTGTAAAGGGATGACGCCCTTAAAATCTGGGTAATCTTCCAATTGTTAAATCTCTCCATGAAAATTTCACGGTATTTGACTATCATAAACGTTCCTCCCCTGTAGACAGGGTAAAAAATGAGGAGGGAAAAAATCAGACTTCCCATTAGGATACTATTGTTGAAATGGGTATAAGGAATTAGAGGCATATTATATAAAGCAGTCCACAGGTCCCCAAGGATTCCCATCTGTATGAGCACAAAAAGACCAAGTTGGTGAAATATTGGATCCAGCGGAAAAGCCAATACGGTAAACACAGCCCACGAGAGTATGGCAGCACTTATATTAACGCGTAAAAAAAGAATAATCAGAAAAACGAACAAATTGTGAGGATTTGTAAGCGGGGTGAGCCCCAGGATCATTCCCAGGCTGAAACCGAGGGAAATCTGGCGCGGGTCCGTATCGGAGTTCATAACCCTGATAAGCTTGACAATATATCTCACCATCGCGAGACCTCCGTTCGAAGGTTGAATGTATCATAACGAACGTATATTAACAAAAATACATTCATAGATATACGAAGTCAAGCAATATTAAGTGAGGTTTTGATCATGAATGTCCTTTTTCTGCTCCTCGCAACTGTCCACAGGCGGCGAGAATGTCCCGTCCTTTACTTTTTCGAATAACGGCTGTGTATTTGTGCTTGATGAGGATTTTCCGAAAGGCGTCGATCCGTTCATCAGACGGTGTTCTAAATTGAGATTCGGGAAATTCGTTGAAAGGAATAAGGTTAAATTTGCAGAGAACTCCTCTCATAAGTCGCGCCAGATTTTCAGCATCTTCAGGTGAATCGTTCACTCCTTCAATAAGAATATATTCAAAGGTAATTCTTCTGCGTTTTGGCATTGGATATGCCCTGCACGCATCGATAAGCTTCTCGATGGGGTACATCCTGTTGATGGGCATGAGGTAATTTCTGGTTTCATTGTTAGCGGCATTCAATGAGACGGCAAGATTTACGACTGTGTCCCTCCCAAGTTGTTCTATCATAGGGACAATTCCACATGTGGAAACGGTAATTTTTCTTTTTGAAAACTCCAGGCCTGAATTGGTGGTGATGATATTAATTGCCTTAATGGTGTTTTTATAATTAGCCAGGGGTTCCCCCATTCCCATCATTACGATATTTTTGATATTGTTTCCTTCCGGCATATTGAATCGTGAAATCGTAATCTGGTCGACGATTTCTGAAGGAAGAAGATCCCTTTTAAAACCGTACCTCCCGGTGAGGCAAAACTTGCATCCCATCTGGCATCCTGCCTGGGTCGATATGCACAACGTCCAGTGATTCTTTTCACGGATGAGGACGCTTTCGATAAAGTTGCCGTCTTCCAGTTTGAAAAGGATTTTTTTTGTGCCGTCTGAGGATTCCTGCACTTTTTCAATTGTAAGGGAACTGATTCTGGCGAGTGTGCTGATTTTACTTTTAAAGTCTTTTGACAGGTTCGTCATTTCATCAAAAGATGTAGCTCCAAATTGATACAGCCATTTTATGATCTGACGCGCCCTGTACTTTTCCTTTCC